>JAGROX010000170.1:28359-32180 GCA_020440025.1 Verrucomicrobiia bacterium | reverse complement strand
CGACCTCTTCGACCCGAACGAAGCGCGCTACCAAGCTGCGCTACACCCCGAGACCAAATCGCTCGATCATGAGCGAGCGCGAAATATGCACGAGGTGCGTCCGTTTCCAAGCGGGAATCCTGAAAATCAGCCAAAAAAATCGCGGACCTCTCGGACGTCTCTTCGAAGTCCCAAATTACCGCCGGCTTCCCCTGTCAAACCAGATGTCAGAGCCATCAGCCTCAGGCCTCTCGGGAACTCGGACGACGTGGTGGCGGCAGAGTTGATTCTGGTTGGTTCTCGGAAAGCCGGGCGGTTGCGTTGATCACGTCGTCTTCAGACTCTTCTCGAACCTCCGGTTCTTCTGTCTCTGAATCTTCCTCTAAGGAATTTTCGTCTTCGATTTCCGTGATCGACTCAAGATCTTCACTTTCCTCAGAATCGAGCGAAGGGCTCTTTTCTTCTACCGCTTCCTCATCCGCAGAAGCTTCTGCAACCGCTTCCAATGGAGATTGAGGTACCGTTTCCTTCGCAAGGTCGCTGGACGGCACGCCTCCCCCAACGATGCCATTGAGACGAATATTTCCTGCTGCGATTTGTTCTGCGAACATGTTCAGATGAAAATCCGCCAGAAAGGCGAGAGAGGCCTTGGCGATGAAGTCCACCTCGTCAGCCAGCATGTGCATGACGATGAGGCGAAATTCATCATCTTCGACGATGCAGAGGCATCCGCCATCGTAGCCGAAGCTCATTTGGTTCACGTCACGCCCATTTTTCCGAAAAAAGCCCTGAATGTCGTCGATGGCATTGACCATGTCATTGATCCGGGACTCGGAAAACGGAAAGAGGTTCACCAGAACCTCTGAACCACGAGCCAGGCACACACCACAGACAGTCCCCGCATTTCGCAATGCGGAGAGTGGCCCCTCAATACTTTCCTTGCTCATGATTCGTTGAAACTGATGACACTGCACACTGCACCCACCGCGCTATTCATTCATGAAGTCATTGAGACTCAACAACACCTCCCGCATCGGCATCCGACGATTTACCAAGGCTCCGACCAATTCAGGCTGCTGTGGATCCGAACTGGGATCGTAGCGGAACGCCGACGTTTCCCCGCCCTCGTAAATCACTCCGAAGGCAATCGCATTCATTTCCAGCCTCTCACCAATGATCTGAGCGCATTCCTGCAGTGTCATCAAATCGTCAGCAAAACGTTCGGTATCAGCCCTCCCCGACCGCCCTCGAGCGGCACCACCTGAAATCCGAAAGAAACGCGGTTTGTGCCGCTCCAATGCGTCCCTCAGGACCGAATTCTCATCGGGCGCCCCGGAAGTCGTTGCTGGAGATAGCGGTGTCTGCGGTTCGTCCATCGGTTCAAAAAAGGTCTGGGGCAAAGGGTAAGAAGAGTGTCAGATTTCTGATAAAAGTCGACTCGAAATCCGGCAGTGTACGATTCCGCAGACCAAGCGATCAATCATGAATCCAAGTTTTTCGAGAATCCTTCTCCAAGCAGATCATCTCTGTAGATCCCTCAATTTGGCCGACGACTGGCCGCAAACACTCTCCAAAGGAAGGAGGAAAACCAACCACGATCAGCGATTTTTTTCAGTAGCTGCGCTCACCTGCCTCAGATACCCAATCGCCGAACCAGCGTCCTGATGGAAAGGCCCTGAACGATGATGGAAAAAACCACGATCACATAGGTGAGATAGGCAATCAGATCCCCGGACATTTTCGGCTCCAATGAGAGCGCAAGCGCCACCGAGATGCCGCCTCGCAACCCTCCCCATGTCAATAATACGGTGTTCCGGTGAGGACTGCCGCCATGAAGCGTCGTCATTGGAACAGTAAGGAGCAACGACCCAGCCCGCGCGATCAATACCACCGGAATCATTAGAAGACCGGCTCCAAGAAAGGACCATGTAAAGTCATCAGCCAAGGTCAACATGACGAATCCCAGCAGAACAAATAGCACGGCGTTAAAAATCTCGTCGAGCGCGTTCCAAAAGATCACGATCGGCTCTTGTTCGGTCGCCCCTTTCTCCGTCTCCGCCATTCGGTAACTCATGATGAGTCCCATCGCGACCATCGCCAGCGGACCAGAAACATGAAACGCCCCGGCAAGCGCGTAGGTGACCAAGACTAGGGCCAGTGTGGTCAGGATGTCCAACATCACGGGCGTGTTCCCCTTCAGTGATCGGCGTCCCATGACACCTGCCAAAGAACCAAGGCCCAAACCGCCGAGGACCTCTCGACCAAAGAGGGTCAAGACGCCGATCCAACCCTGTTGGGAGGGGTGAGGGGTTTCTCCGGCGATATCGGCACCTCCTGACAGGGAAAACAAGGAGAGGAACACCACCACAGCCACTCCGTCGTTGAGTAGAGACTCCCCCTCGATGTCCATCTCCAGATCCTGACCGATTCCCGACTGCTTCAGAATCGCGAGGACTGCAATCGGATCGGTCGGCGAAATGAGAGCGCCAAAGAGCAGGCAATGCTTCAATGGCACCTCCAAGCCCGTCATCGGTAGAATGAGGAAACTCAAGATCCCCACCATGAAGGTGGAAATCAGAATTCCGAGAGTCGCGAATACGAGCACGGGAACTCTCTCTCGGGAAAGCAATCGAGTGTCGATTCCGAAAGCACCGGCAAAAATCAGGAACGGCAGGGCAATCTCCAATACGAAATAGGAGAAATCGAATCCCTTCACCGTATGCAGGAACGGTTTGATGATCGCAGGGAAAAAATGTCCGAAAGCGAGCAGCCCCATCGACAGAAACAGGGCCATCGCCATCATCCCGATCGATTCCGGCAGTTGGAAAAAACGGTAGTTTACCACCGCCAGAACGGCAGTGATCCCCAGAATGATGGCGATCACCTGAAAGGTTGTCATTGAGCTGCCATCATGAGCCTCTTCAAATCAAGTGAAGCCGCCCCGGCCTCAACGAGGAAGGGCTAAGTCTCCTGAGGTGGAGGAAGGTCATCGCCAGCGAATTCTCCTCGTCTGCATCAAAGTAATCCTCGGACAGGGTCTCCCACTCGACATCGGTCAGGTAATCAGGAAAAACGACCGAGTTTTCGAAGGAGTCAGCCGCATCCACCAAGGTCAAAAGCAACTCATCGGCATAGGGCAATGCCAGAGTGTAAACAGATGCGCCGCCACAGACCATCAGTTCCGCGGCGCCGTCCTCAAAGGCTTCGGTGACGGCCTCCTCCACGCTGTGAGCCCGGCGACCGACCACAGGCCGATAATCCGGCTGATGGGTCAATACGATGGGAGTCTGGTTCGTGAACCATCCCTTCATCTCTTCAAAAGTTCGCCGCCCCATCAGAAGATGTTTCCCGTCCGCGAATGACCGAAAACGGGCAACATCCCTCGGCAGATGCCAAGGAACGCCTCCTTCTCCTTTGCCTATCACTCGATTGCGATCCATGGCTGCGATCATCGATATTTTCATGAGCCTACTAGTTGAATGCAGTGTGGCGGATATCGAGCGGCTTGACTACGCAGAAATTGCCAACCACAAAGCCGGTCCAGCTCGCAATCCTACTTTGCAGGAAAGACGTATCCCGGGTAGTCTCCTAAAATGTTGTCCACGATTCTCATTCTCGCCGGGTTCGGCATTGTCGCGTTGGTGGTGGAACTGGTCGTGCCTGGAGGGATCCTCGGGGTGGCCGGCATGCTTTGTCTCATCGCTGCTGCCATCATGAGTTTTGTCGAATATGGGTTTGTCGTCGGCTTCCTGGTTTCGATGGCCATCGGGCTGTTGGCGTTTTCAGTCGTCTGGTTGTGGATGCGCTATTTCCACCGACTACCGGGCACCCGGGAACTCATT
>JAGROX010000170.1:18869-28286 GCA_020440025.1 Verrucomicrobiia bacterium | reverse complement strand
ACCGAGATCTCACCCTCCGGGCGAGCCATTTGTGGGACGACGCGCTACGATGTCATCGCTGAATCCACCGCACTCCCCAAAGGCTCCCAAGTCCAGTTCATCCGGCGCAGTGGGGCCAGTTGGGTGGTTCGTGGGACCTAATCCATCCTGAATTCTCAACTCAGGGATCGAAGGTAATTCTCGATTTCATATTGAGAACGCACCTCGGGCTCGCCCTCCTCACGGGTTCGGTATTCGTTCGACAGGTCTTTGTCGAGGATTCGCGCCTTGCAGTTGTCCCGCCATTGTATCTCGAAATACTGGATCAACTGGTCCCGAAGCTTGGTATCAAGAATCGGGAACATCGTTTCCACCCTAGTATCGAAATTCCGCGGCAGGAAATCGGCGGATGAAAGATAAACTTCCGGTTTCCCTTCATTGTGAAAAATCAGGACACGGGAGTGCTCCAGATAGCGATCGACAATGCCGATGGCTTCGATTCCCGCACCGGGCCCCTCCGGATCGGTCACCAGCGAAAACATGCTGCGCGCGATCATCCTGATTTTCACCCCGGCCTGAGCAGCCTGATAGAGCAACCCGACCGTTTCCGTGTCGGCGATGTTATTGACCTTGATGGAAAGTTTTCCCTCCCTGCCAGATTTGGCCAGATCCATCTCGCGTTCGATTTTCTCACGAAGGAACCCCCGGAGTTCAAAGGGCGCCACCTTGAGGTGCTTCAGTTTAGGGCGGCGATAGGTGTATTCGAAGAACTTGAAAATCGCCGCCACATCCTCACCGATCTCCGGATGGCTGGTCAGCAAAAGGTGATCGGCAAAAATCGAGGAGGTATCCTCATTGAAATTTCCGGTGCCCAGAGCCGAGTAATAGCGATCTGCACCATGTTCCCGACGGCGGATCAGCAGAAGTTTCGAGTGAACCTTCAGACCCGGCACTCCCAATACGACCCGCACCCCGGCCGCCCGGTAGGCATTGGCCCAAGCAATGTTCGCCTTTTCATCAAAGCGAGCGGTGGGTTCAACGAGGACCGTCACTTTTTTCCCATTCTGGGCAGCCGCCATCAGAGCTCGGGCCACAAAGGATTTTTTGGCCAGTCGATACTGGGTCATTGAGATTTCCTGAACCAAGGGATCAATGCTCGCCTCGCGTAGCAGTTCGATATAGCGGCGGAACATGTGATAGGGAAAATGCAGCAACACATCCGTCTTTCGCAGAATGTTGAAGAATCCCTGCTTTTCCCGGTTCTTCAGCGAGCGGGTAAAAACCGGAGGCGAAACAGGATAGAGAAGATCATCGCGTCCCAGTTTCGGAAAACCGATCAGGTCCTTCCGATTGTGATAGCGGGCACCGGGGTAAATCGTATCAGACTTGGCGAGATTTAGCTTACGCAACACGAGGTTGAGAAAGGTCTTGGGAAATGATGAGTCGTAGTTGGCTCTCACAGGAAGCCCCTCCTCACGGGCGCGCAACCCCTCCGTCAGCTTCTCGTAGAAACTTTCGGTGAAATCGTCCTCATACTGAATCTCGGCGTCGCGAGTGAACTTGATCGCGTAGGACTCGTAGTTGTCATAGGGCAGGTGCCCGAAAAGATCGCCCAGACCGAATCGGATGATGTCGTCCATGTACATCACCAACTGTTTCTTACCAGATTTCGGCAGCACCACGAATCTCGGCAGATCACCCGGCATCTCCAACAGGGCGTGAGCGGGACGACCTTTACCATCTTTCTTGTTCAACCGAATCGCCAGATACATCGGATGATCCTTCAACTGAGGCAGCGCCGCCGAAGCCTTCAACATAATGGGCATCAGCCGGGGACTGACCTCATTCCTGAAATAGTCATAAAGCCATCCGTGTAGCTTGGTGGGCACATGCTGGTCATCCACCAAGTCTATGCCGCTGTCCGACAAATCAGAGAGCGCCTGATTGTAGGCCACATTGAAATCCTTGGCCTGCTTGGCGACGATCGCGCTCACCTCACGGAAGGTCACATTGGGATCCGGAATATTTAATTCCTTCCAACGACTGCCCAACATCGTGAGGCGCTTCAAGGTAGCAACTCGAACTCGAAAAAACTCATCCATATTTGATGAGTAGATGCCCAGAAACTTGATTCGCTCCAGAATCGGCACGGCCGGATTGATCCCCTCCTGCAGCACTCGGGCGTTAAATGCCAACCAGCTGGCTTCCTTGCTTCGAAAGGGAATCTTCATGAATGAGTCAATCGGTCTTCAAATCTCGTAAATCGGACGCAATCACACGCCATCTCGGCGGCAACGCGAAAAACAAAAACTACCGGGAGCCAGCGCTCAGCGCTACCCCTTTGTTGTGAAATTAGCGTAGCATTCGCCAATCTGATTACCGGAAAAGTCGCCTCTGGACGCAGAAACGCCCACATCCCTGATCGGGAAGCGGGCGTTCTTGACTTGTCTGTTGATCGTGGTCTCGATCACAGATCTGCTCGTCTCCGATCAGATCTGGCCATAAAGAGTCTTGCCCGGGCAGAGAAGGTCTTCGCAGGCGTGAGCGATGCGAGCAGCCATGGAGGCTTCGCCCTTCTTCAAATAGGCACGCGGATCGTAGGCCTTCTTGTTGCCGATTTCGCCATCGATCTTGAACACGCCCTCAATGTTTTCACACATGTGGGATGCGATGGGACGAGTGAAGGCATACTGGGTGTCGGTATCGACGTTCATCTTGATCACCCCGTAATTGAGAGTTTCGCGAATCTCTTCCAGAGTACTGCCCGAACCGCCGTGGAACACCAGGTCGAGTTCGGCCGCAGCGCCATACTTGGCGACCACCACCGCTTGTCCATCCTTCAGGATTTCCGGCTTCAACTTCACGGCACCCGGCTTGTAGTGACCATGCACATTGCCAAAGGTGGCGGCGAAGGTGAAACGACCGATTTCGCTGAGCGCTTCGTGCACCGCCAGCATGTCTTCGGGAGTGGTATAGAGATCTTCGTCAGGAGTGTCTTCGCTTCCTGCGGCTCCGTCCTCTTCACCACCAACCACACCAGCCTCGACTTCGAGAATGATCTCGAGTTCGGCGCACTTGGCGAGGTATTTCTTGGAGATCGCCATGTTCTCTTCCAGAGGAAGAATGGAGGCGTCCAACATGTGATTCTGGAAAAGGTTGTTCTCTCCCCGTGCGCGACGCTTGGCGGTGGCCTCAAGAAGCGGGTCCAGGAAACTAGCCGCTTTCTCTGGCTGACAGTGGTCGGTGTTCAGAGCCACGAGGACGTTGTACTGCTCAGCCAAACGGTGAGCAGCCTCAGCGAGGACGATCGTCCCCACAGCGGCATCGTTGTTGTTCAACCCCGAAGCAAACTGACCGGCCCCAGTGGAGAACTGGATGATTCCGTCAGACTTCATGTCGGCGAACGCCTTGAATGCTGCATTGAGGGTAGGAATGCTGGAACAGTTAATCGCGGGATACGCGTAACCACCCTGCTGGGCGGCGTCCAACATCTGGGCGAATTGTTTGGGAGTCGCTACTGGCATATTGCGGGGACGGTTATTCGGTGATGGCTCATTTGCAAGCAAGTAATTTGCCACTCGATTTTTTAAATCACCCTATTTCTCCATTAGCCACACGTTCCGATAGGCCACGGGATTGCCATGCCCCTGAAACAAAATGGGGCCGCGGGGCACTTCCGGCCGGCTACCTCCGGCTCCGGTTCCTTTCGGCAATTCGACATTGTCGTGAATCTTGATGCCATTGTGAACCACGCTGATCCGGGCGTTCGCGACTTTTTTGTCTCCCTCGAATTTCGGAGCGGTAAAATCGATATCATAGGTCTGCCAAGTTAGCGGCGGCAGGCACATCGGCGCGTCGGGAGTCTTGAACTTATAAAAGCTTCCACACAATTGCTTGAGATCCGACTTCAGGGGAATCCCCACCCAATCGGAATTGAAAAGCACCCCGAAGCTGTCGATCACCTGAACTTCGTATCGGTTTTGCAAGTAGATGCCGCTGTTGCCCCGATCCTGGCTGGAGAGCACCGCCTTGGGCTTGTACGGCAGGCGAAACTCGACATGCAGCTGAAAATCCCCGTATTCCGCCGTGGTCTCTGCGCCGGCCCAGAGCAAGCCATCTTTCACTTCGCCTTTGACGTGAGAGTTCGCTTCGCCCGAAAACAGCACGATCGCTCCGCTCGGGGGTTCAGCTCCCAAGGTCGGGCTTTTTCGCTCCTGCTTCTGCAGTCCCGAAGTCCAATCTGCAACACCAGCACGATCCACGACAGCGAACTCCGGTTTTGCCTCATCCCAGCCTGCGCCCGGCAAGCCTCCAGCAAATCGGTTCACGTAAAAACTTCCGTCTCCCAACGCAGAAACCTGAACACCAATGATCCCGCCAGAGCCTTTCGCGGAGCCGAGATACTCCCCCTGAAGAGGGAAGTCCGGATCTTCCGCCACAGCGTCGGTGACTGAGACCCATGCCTTTGGCCCCTCCCCTTTCTCCTTGTCGGCGGCTTCACCGGTATTGAGAACTGGGAGAGCAATGCCCGCGAAGGCTGCGCACCGAACAATGAAAGAGAAAAGTGGGATTGGTTTCACGAAAGCACTCTGCCACACGATCAGATCGACATGCAAGGTTCAGATCCGCAAAGCCGTGCGTTTCACCGATCTAGCCTGTCTTTTCCCTCCCAGAATCGAAGCATCTGTAAAAAGGTGAACGACGCCGACCAACTGATCATCAGCAGACCGGTGATGGACTCGATTCCGACCAACAATCTCATCTCCCCCAAGGGAAAAATATCTCCGAAACCGAGTGATGTGTAGGTCTCAGCAGAAAAGTAAAGGAGCGCTCCGAATGATGCTTGCTCGACCTGCCCATCAAATTCCCCTCCTTTCAGCATCTGCACACCGAAGTAGGCGCCGGCGAAAAGCAGGACTTGGCAAAAATGGCTCAAGAAAGTGCCGAGGACTGCCAGCAAGACACTCGCCCGAGGTGGACCAATCCTAAGCTTCGGCAACCAGCGGTTCATGTGCTCCAAAAACTCGTAGTGAACAAATGCCGATGCGATCACGAGAAAGATGGCGAGTAAGGGAATCATGGGCAGTCAATCTATCTCGTTTCCAGCGCCTTGCCCCGCGATCTCCGTGTTCAGTCCACTCACTCGGGAGCAATGCCATTTAAGATATCGGTCAAAATGGGAACATAGTCTCGACTGAGGCTCTCCACCGAATCTTTGGGAAACTCCCACGTGATCAAGGGCAATCCCCGCTCGATGGCCCAACTCCCCATGGAACCGGGAGTCGGGTAACCGATCTCGGTAACCAGAGGCAGCTGAGATCGTTCTGCCAACCACTTTCCGATTGGTGATTCATTTGGATCATCGACACAGGCCAGAGGCGCATGCAAAGCGATCACTTGGCGCGGGGACAATTGATCGATCAATCGAATCAGCGCACTGGTCTCAGGTTCCGAGGCGGGCGAATCGCCGGTGCCAATCGCCACAGGAGCTCTTTCGGGTTCATCCAGATGCCATCGATACCCCACCGGCTCAGCCTGCCAATTGGCTGCGGGAAAATTGCGATTCAGATCAATCCCCATGGCGTTTCCCCGGGTCCCAAGCACCAATCCATCGGGGTTTACGGCCAGAACACAGGCAACCGATTCTGAAACCTCAGTCAAACAACGGAGAGCCCGCGAAAGAATCACCGTCGTTTCCGGCTCTTCACCATGAACCCCGGCAATCAATAGTGTGCGACATTCACGTCCACGCTGTGGGACCCATTCCAGTGAGGTCCCTTTGCGGGATCTTCCGTAGGACTCGGTCGAAAAGTGAAGAGCCGAGCGTCGCATGATGGCAGGTCAATCCGCGTTGTGTCCCTCTTCCGTTCTCTGCCACGGCACCTTACCAGCGAGATTGATGTGCTTCAGCAGTGATTTGAACAATTCATCGTATTTCTTGGGAGCCTTCTGACGGGGCACGGGCGTCATTTCGCCGGTGTCCTGAGATAGATTGAACATCTCATAGGGCTCAAATGGAGTGTTCCGCAGCAGCTTCCAGTCCCCGATTCGAACCGCGTGATAAGGAATTCCCCCGTATTTCTGATTGCCTTCCAATCGCACCCAATAGAGTTCGCGAGCGGCTTCCTCAAAAGGCTGCCCGAGCAATAGCGGGGCAAAACTGCGGGCATCGATCTCATGTTCGATTTTGGCACCGGCGATCTCTGCGAGGGTCGGATAGAAATCCATCCCCAGCGACACGTGCTCCCCATTCACCTGACCGGGCGCAATTTTCCCCGGCCACACCACACAGGTGCCGACGCGAATTCCCCCTTCCCACATATCCTGTTTGCCGCCGCGAAGAGGTGCGTTCCGGGCTCCCACACTTTCCTGACCGCCGTTGTCAGAGGTGAAAACGATCAGGGTATTATCCCAGGCACCCGTCTCTTTGAGCGTCTCAATCACCTGCCCTACTCCATGATCCAGATGCTCGATGAGCGCCACCAACTTTGCCCTCGCATCATCGATCCCCGGCTCACGAGCCTTCACTTTCTCATACCAGTCCTGGGGCGGCTGAATTGGCGTGTGGGGCGCATTGTAGGCCAAGTAGAGATAGAAAGGTTGATCGCGATGTTCGGCTGAACCTCGCTCGCGAAGGTAGTCACTGGCCCATTGCGTGAAAATGTCGGTGGCATGCCCTTCAGGATTCACCGGCTCCAAGTTTTTCCGCATGTAGTGTTTTCCGTGGCGCAGATGATCGTAGTAGTCGTCCATCATATCGCCGAGGAACCCGTGAAAAAAATCGAAGCCACGATCATTGGGTCGATCGGGAGCTTCCATCCCAAGGTGCCACTTGCCGACAATCGCGGTGTGATAGCCTGCCTTTTTCAACACCGCCGGCATCAAGGGAACATCCTCTCGCAGCTTACCCCAGTTGGTCGACAGATCGGGCAATGGCGTCCTGATTACCCCGGGAACACCGGCATTGTCAGGATAGAACCCTGTGAGGATGGCGGCACGACTCGGCGAACAAACGGGACAATTGGCGTAAAATTGATCAAAGCGCATTCCCGCTTCAAAAAGCGCATCGATATTCGGCGATTTCAGGTCCGGAGCTCCGTAGCAGGACAGATCGCCATAGCCGAGGTCGTCGGCGATGATGAATACGATGTTGGGCGGCCGTTTTTCGTCATCGGCAGCGATGCCAATACCGGCAGTGAGCGCCAACACAGTGATGCAGAGAGAAAGGATTCGGTTCATGAGGACGGATGAGGAGGATGGATCAAGAGCGGGCGGGACGCATGCGCGTGGCGAGGGTGACTGGCGCAGGGCGATTTCTTCTTTATGCTGTCAGTCTAAAGATGTGAAGTGCTTTCCCATGAAATCCCCCACCCGCCTCCTGTTTCTCTCGTCTATTCTCACCATCGCAGCGGTTCTCAACACCGGCGCGTTCGCGGTAGAGCCGACGATTCATCTCCGCGACGGATTCGCCAATCTCCGCCATCGGGCCACGGTCGACAAGAAAGCCCACGTCGCGTTTCTCGGAGGATCAATCACCCAGAACACGAGAGGTCATACCGCCATGATTCCGGCGTGGTTGGAGGAGACGTTCCCCGACACCAAGTTCACCTTTACCAACGCGGGGCTCAGTTCCACCTGTTCGGTGACGGGAGCTTTCCGGGTCGCCGATGACGTCATTGCCAAGGGTCCAGTCGACCTCTTGGTGGTGGAATTCGCCGTCAATGACGATCAGGATGCTTCGCACGACCAGAAAACGGCCACGCGCGGAATGGAAGGAATCATCCGACAAGTGCGCGCTCACAATCCCGCTGCCGACATCCTCATGGTTCATTTCGTGAATCCAGATCTCCTTGCCAAAGCTCAAGCCGGAGAGTCATCCGTCAGCATCACCGCCCATGAATCGGTCGCCGAGCATTGGGGCATCACCACCGTGAACATTGCCAATGCCCTCGCCGCATCCACCGAAGCAGGAAACATGGACTGGGCGCAGTATGGTGGCGTACATCCGAAATCTGAAGGCTATCGTTTCGCCAGCGACTTCATGATTGACGCGATCCAATCGAGTTGGAAAGACCAACCTGTGACTTCCGAGATCGCTGCCCACCAGGCACCTGACAAGCCCCTTGACGAAAACTCCTATGGCAAGGTTAGAGCTTTCGATCTCCAACAAGCTTCATGGCTAGGCGGTTGGAAGTTTGGCCCGGTTGGGAAAGATCTGATGCCGTTGGGATCGATTCGTGAGGACTATCTGGATCGCCCCATGCTGCGCGGCGAAGAGGCGGGAAACATCATCTACCTCGATTTCATGGGCCGCGCGCTCACCGCTTTCGTCTTGGCCGGACCCGACTCTGGCGATCTCGAAGTGAGTATCGACGGAGGCGATTGGAAGCGCGTTCCCAATTTTCACCGATTCAGCACCGGACTGAACTATCCCCGATCCCTGATTCTCGCCGACGACTTGACCTCAGGGTTCCACATCGGTGCCGTAAGGATTGCTTCCGAGATCCCGGAGGGCAGTCAGGGACATGCCGTTTCGATTTTGAAACTGGGCATCAATGAGTGATCGATCTGATTTCGGATCGAGTTCAATATTTGATCTCGACCACATCACCGACCTCGCATTTCGAAAACAGGAACTTGGCCCCACTCTGGGGAACCCGAATACATCCATGAGAGGCGGGATAGTTCGGCACGTAGCCCTCATGAAGCCCAAACGCGGCGCAACTCAAGCGCATAAAATACGGCATACTGGAGCCATAGAGTGTAGAGTTGTGATGACGATGCTTGTCAGTGATCACATAGCTGCCTGACGGGGTGGTATATCCTTTCTTTCCGGTGGAAACCCTGGTGTTGTAGGTTGCCTTGCCCCCCTCGTAGAGAGTGGCACGCTGCGATCCGAGATCGATGATCACCTTGCGGGGCTGTTTCTCTGGATCGGGATCGCGCCCAAGAATGACCTGCATCATATCCACATCCATGTGCCATGCGGCGATGTTCACTGGCCATAGATACCTGCGGCTGTATTCCCCTTTCTGGGCCCCGGCATCCATCAGGATCTTGGCAATCTCCACATCACCTTGAGCCGCGGCGAGCATCAGAGGATTGATTTTTGAATCCGCCTGAAGATGCCAACGAAAGGTCTTACTCCGCCCAAAAGCTTCGGTGAATGTCTTACTTGCTGGAGCTGGCTCGCGAGCACGAACGTCGGCGCCCTCATTGACCAAACGTTCCACTACCCCCTTCATCCCGTGAGCGATTGACCAGCCAAGCAAGGAGTGCCCATCGATCGCCTTGATTCCGTCCACGCAAGCTCCGTGGTCCAATAGCGCGGTCACCATCGGTTCATTGCCTTCCCGAACCGCTGCCGCCAACCAGCTCTCGCCATCCTGGCGTGTCACGTTGGGATTCGCCCCGTGAGCGAGGAAACTGGCAACGATG
>JAGROX010000170.1:0-18775 GCA_020440025.1 Verrucomicrobiia bacterium | reverse complement strand
GATTCATTTCCGGTGCCCAAAGCGCTCCACAAACGCCCCTTCGCTGATGCCCCCGCTTCCAACAAGGCTCTAGCCATGTTCTCGGCCTCGCCTGCGAGAGCCAGATCGAGCACCGTCTTCCCATTGCCCATCTTGACCTCCGGGTCAGCTCCTGATCGCAGCAACAAAGTCATCGCGGGCAAATCCCTGTTCTGAAAGGCAGCTTTCACCAACACGTTCTGACGGACATCCGCGCCGGCATCCACCAGCACCTGCATCAAGTCGACATCCTGAGAGCGAGTCGCGATTTCCAACGGCGAACGCTTGTCTTTGCCCGCCAAATTGGGATCTGCTCCGTGATCCAACAGCATCTCTACCATCGCCGTGCTCCCAGCTTTCACTGCGGCCAACAAAGCGGTTTGCCCCGAGGCACCAATCTGATCCGGAGCCGCTCCTGCCTTCAACAGAATCTCGGCCAGATCATGATTCCCTCCTCTAACAGTCTCCATGAGCAGGGAATCCCCGGTCACCCCTTTCGCCTCGGGGTCCGCGCCAGCCGCCAGTAATTGGGAAATCCGTTCACCATTTTGCTGATCAACGACCTGGGCAAGTAAGGTCATACCATCCGGCCCTACCTCGTCGGGGGCCACTCCATTCGTTAAAAGAAAATCGAACAACACTCCGCTTTGTTCCCGAAAAGACTGCACCAAGAGCGGCCACTCCGGGTCAAATCGGACCTCTGGATCTGCTCCCAAATCCACCAGACGTTGAGCCAGCCCGAAGTCACTGGCTTTCAGCGCCATCACGAGAGCGTTCTGTCCGTCGTCGCTGGCGGGAGTATCGAGAGTCGCCCGAACCGATTCCCGGGACAGCAGCATGTCGACTACGTCCGCCCTCTCAGCGCGCATCGCGGCCATGAGGGGTGTCAGGCCCGACTCGCCGTCAACCGCCCCCAGATCGACCGCCACCAACTCGAGTTGCTCCAAATTGAAGGAATTCCCTTTCTGCGCTGATTCCACGGCTCCGGCCTCGCTGATCGGCGTCTCCTGAGCATTCAACAGTCGTCGAGCTTTTCGCTCCGGGTCGTGGCGCACATACCAATTGGCACCCATCAATAACCCGAAAATAACCAGGGTGGCGAGGGCGAGAAAGCCATTGCGAATGATTTGAACAAAACGCGTCATCGAAGGGAGGAAGGAGAGCAGTCAGCAAAAATCAAAGACACCAGAATCGGACGGTCCTTGGCTGCAGAAAAACCGCGCGATTATGTTATGGATCTCCTGAATCACCTGACAACTCAGAAATGACCCAAAACTTCGACTTTTGTTATGGTTAATACGGAATTATATGCTAATTCACATACTAAACTGTATTTTCCAAAATACTTAGATAAAGTGAAAGAATTTTTCACCCCAGCCTTTCTCAGACATTCGTTCCTCAATCGTCGTCCAAGTCCAACTCTGGCTTGAAGTCGGCGGCATGGTAGGAACTGCGGACCAGCGGGCCCGACGCGACATGGCGAAAGCCTTTCTCAAACGCGATCTCCTTGAGACGATCAAACGTCTCGGGCAGCACATACTCCACCACCGGAAGGTGTTTCTCTGACGGACGCAGATACTGCCCCAGGGTCAACACGGTGACATCGTGAGCACGCAAATCATCAAGCGCCTGCAAGATCTCCGGTTCGCTCTCACCCAAGCCGAGCATGATTCCGCTCTTCGTGGCGCAACGATTTCCCAGCTTTCGAGCCATCGCCTTGGCGTTTTTCAAGACCGTCAGGGATTGCCAATACTTCGCCCGGGATCTCACCAGCGGCGTCAGTCGCTCCACCGTCTCGATGTTGTGATTAAAAATGTGGGGCCGGGCCTCCATCACCACGTAGAGCTGATCCTCGTGGCCATTGAAATCGGGCGTCAGCACCTCGATCACCATCTCGGGATTCACCTCGCGCACTTTCTCGATTGTGGCCGCAAAGTGGCACGCGCCACCATCCGCCAAATCATCGCGGGCGACCGCCGTGATCACCACATGATTGAGTTTCATTCGCCGCACCGCCTCGGCCACCCGATCCGGCTCGTCGGCCTCGAGAGGAAGCGGTTTTCGGGTATCGACCGCACAAAACCCGCAGGCACGCGTGCAACGCTCGCCGGCAATCATCATGGTGGCGGTCCCCTGCCCCCAGCATTCCCATCGGTTGGGACATTGCGCCTCTTCACAGACGGTGACGAGACGAAGATCGTCGATCATCCCTTTCGTGTCCCAGAACACGGGATTGTTCGGAAGCTTTACCCGAATCCACGGCGGCTTCTTCGTCTGATGGAGTGATGGATCGATCTTTGGCATGGCAGGACGCTGAGACAATGACAGAAAAGCCGCCAGACTCAACCAGCCGAAACGGAAAAGCGTGTCATTTTGACAAACTCTCCCGCCCCCGCGCCTCCCAGCTCGCGATCAATCCAGCTTTGTCAGTTCGATGTCCTTGAACTGCACCGTCATCGGAGGCCCCGAGTGCAACTGCAGGGCGAGAACTCCTGACATCTCACGCTCTTCTTTTTGATGATCGATCACTTCAGCCGTCTGAATGCCATTGAGAAAGACTTGGAGCTTGTTGTCGACAAAGCGAATTCGGTATTCGGCCCACTCGCCGACCTGATAGCCGCCCATCGCCTCGCCGGGACCCGCGGCATTCAGCGGAGTCGAGTTCATGGTGCCATCCACATTGATCACCGTGCGGAATCCGCGGTTCGCCAACATCTTGCGTCCCTTTTCGTCGTAAACGGCTGCCAGATAGGGCGCCGAGGGATCCGCGATATCGACCTGATACCCTTTCACATGGCCATCGGCTTCTACCTGACTCCGAACCTGAACGCCCGAGTTGGCCTTCTCCGTCCCCTCGATACGAAACTTCAGTGTCACTTCAAAATTCGCCACGTCTCCTCCCTGCCAGACGAGGAATTGATTGTGATCGCAGGGGTTTTCTTTCGATGAAGTCGCAGTGATCGCGCCCTCTTTTACCGACCAGTAGCTCATCTCCGGTGCCTTCCAGCCTTCGAGCGATTTGCCATCAAACAATGACTGCGGTTCGGCATGCAACGCTCCCGAGAAAGCGATCGTGGCGAGGACGAAAGAAAGAGATTTTTTCATGGGCCAACTCTGACTGATTGCGGACAAAAAGACAACCGCGACGAAACCTTCAGGCAAACAACTCCTTCACCGCCTGCCCCTTGCCATCCACGGTCGCGTAAAACGGACGCTTCTCGATGTCGTAGGCCAGTTTCGGACTGATGCCCATGGCCGTATAAATAGTCGCGTGAAGATCCGAGATGCTTACCGGATTCTCCTCCGCCACCAAGGGGCGCTCGTCTGCTGTTTTGCCGTAAACGAATCCCTTCTTCATGCCGCCGCCAAACATCGCAACACTGGTGCCGCCGGTGAAATGTCGGTGCAGCCCGTAGTGTTTGCTCTCCTGCAAGGTGTCCGTCTTGGCGCGGCTCTGATCACGGGCGGTGGAACCCGGAACGCCCTCGATCATCATGTCGCGACTGAACTCGCTGGCAATGACCACCAGGGTCCGGTCCAACATACCCCGCTCTTCGAGGTCGAGAATGAGTTGGGCAATCGGTCGGTCAATTTCGGTCTTGAGTCGTTTCACCGTCTCGTGGCCATTTTCATGGGTGTCCCAATGGACAAAGGGCACATACTCCGTCGTCACCTCGATGAATCGAGCGCCGGACTCAACCAATCTCCTCGCCAACAGACACCCGCGACCGAATCGACCGGTGTCATATTTCTCCCGAACCTCTTTGGGCTCGAGTTCCAAATCGAAGGCATCCTTGTCTTTCGACTCCAGCAACAGATGAGCGTTGTCCAAGGAGCGCAGCATCGATTCCTGCTGATAATCCGAGAGAAATTCCCGGTGCGGATTCTTATCGATCAATTTGCGATAGGCCCGAAAACGGTTCGCGAATCTGCCAGGCTCCATTCCCTCCGGAGGGCGTACCGACTGCACCGCGTCTTCTGGAAACGGCAGGTTAAACGGACCGAACTCGCTGCCAAAAAACCCGGCGGTCGTGAAGGCTTTGAGCTCCTCCTGTTCGCCGACGCCTTCGATGCGCTGTCCGATGTTGATGAAGGGCGGCATCACCGGATTCCTCGGTCCCAACGTCTTTGCCATCCACGCTCCGAGATGCGGAGCGGCCACCGTGATCGGAGGCACGTAGCCAGTGTGCCAGTGATACTGATGACGCGAATGTAGAATGCTTCCGAGGTCCGCCTGGACGTGTGATCGGACCAAAGTCGCCCGATCCATCACCTGAGCGATGTTCTCCATTCCTTCAGAAATCTTCAGTCCATCGACCGCCGTATCGATCGAGGGAAAAGTGCTCAGAATCTTGTCGACGGCGAGCCCCTTCTCAAAAGGCAGGTAGCGCTTCGGATCAAAAGTCTCCGGCGCCGCCATCCCACCGGCGAGCCAGATGAGAATACAGGCATCCGCGGTCGGCTCTGGATTTACCACCGCATCACCGCTCGTCTCCGATGCCCCAAAAACCTTGGGCGCTCCCGTCATCAGAGCCGCCGTCGTGGCCGCACTTAACTGTTTGAGAAATTTCCGCCGTGCCTCGGACTCGGGTAGTGATGAAAGTTCGTCGTTCACTTGTGATTGATACCATGAAATTTGCACCGACTCCAACGGCCTCCTATGGCGCATCCGCGATAGGATTACCGACATCCAACTTTTCAGCGCACCAACTGAAACTCCGGCAGCATCAACACCGCCCACAGCAGATCCTCCACCCCTTGGGAGTTCAGGTCACTCCCTGCCAACTCTGACAGCACCGAGATCTCTTCAGCTGTCGGCTGTCGAGACAGCGCCTTCACAAACAGATCGCCAATCACGGTCTCGGTGGGTTTCCCTGCCTCTCGGGCAATTACATTGGCCGCCCCCCGTTTCAAAAGGCCCGCCAGGATGTTGCCGTTGGCCAAGTCGATTGCCTGCAAGGTAGAGAGTTGCTCAGGGCGAACGGTCACGACCTGCTCACGATTCGGACGACCCAGCGAACGCATCAGGAGATCGCTCTTCACCAGAGAGGCGCGAACCATGTTGCCTCCCCCATTCTCTGCCCGCACCAGTCCGGCCTTGACCTGGGGATTCACCTTCCCGGGCCACGGTCCCTGCAATACTTTCGTTGGCTGCCAGTCCGTGACCGGCTTTCCACCAAACTCCCCTTTTCCATTGGGTTGGCGGGCGGTCCATTCCCAGGTCGGATCAGTCGCCACTCGGATTTCATTGCCCGCAGTATCCATGACCAGGCGGGCATCGAAAAAGGCAGCCGCCAGATTGGGACCGGACCCTCCATTCTTGGCCACCAGCAGAATCTCGTTGGCACCGGCTTTCAAGATTCCTCCCAGATTCACGATCTGGGCCGCTTCCCAGTTTGTGCCTTCCTGTAGCTTCTTGCCATTCACAAAGAGGGTATACTCATTGTCTGCCGTCACCGCAGCATAGGCCCGCTTCGGCGCATTCGGCAGATCCACCACTTTGCGCAAGGTGATCGTCGCTCCCGCGTTCGGCACCTCTTCCCGATTCCACCAAATCCACTGCCCAGCGACCTCCATTCCCGCCACCAGATCGGGCTCGATTTTCATCCGCAAGACATCTGCAACCGGCGCTCCCGGAGCGGTTCCCGTCAGATTCCAGATGGCATCGATAAATTGCTCCGCGGTGAGACGTCTCGCGATCGGGCCCCGATACACATACGCCTCGGCAGCGGCCGTATCGGGAGTCGGAGCCATCGGTGCCTGATAGGCTTGGGAAGTCACAATTCGGCGAATCAATTTCCGCAAATCGTAGCCTTGCTCGGCAAAATCCACCGCCAGCCAATCCAGCAGATCTTCGCTCCAAGGCGCCGTGTGCATCGCATCGACAGGATGCACAATGCCCCGCCCCATCATCCGATGCCAGATTCGGTTCACCAGAGTCCGGGTGAAACGTCCGTTCTCGGGATGCGCCATCAGCTTTGCAAGTTGCTTCAGCCGCTCGGGTTGAGCTGCCGCCGGATCGACGTCACCCAGCTCGGGGAAAATCCAGGCCGCTTTGGCCATCTCACCGGTCGCCTTGTCACAGCGATGAATCTCCACCGGTTCGGTCGCAAAAACGGCGGCCAGATTGTAAGCATCCTGGAGTTTCCAACGATCAATGAAGCTGTCGTGACAACTCGCGCACTTCATGTTGATCCCCAGAAAAACCTGACCAAGATTCTGGGCAAACTGAATCTCGCGCGTCTGACTGGCGTTCACCGCGCCGCGCCACTGGATGCCTTTGATGAATCCCTCGGAATCCGGGGTCGGCGCGATCAGCTCCGCCACGAATTGATCATAGGGCCGATTGTCCACCAGCGACCGATAGAGCCAATTGGTGATCTGCTTGCGGCCCCCGTCGATGTAACCCGTGCCAACGTAATCGTTCCGCAGGAGATCATTCCAAAACGTCAGCCAGTGCTCGGCATAGTCGACATCCCGCGCCAGCACCCGATCAATCTCCCTTTCCCGCTTGTCGGTCGCGTCATCCGCGAGAAATTCGGCCAACGCTTCAGGGCTCGGCAGCATCCCGACCACATCCAGATGCAATCGACGGAGAAAAGTCGCGTCGTCGATAACTCCCGTCGGCTCCAGTTCATGCGAGGCGAGATAGTGGTCCAGCAGGCGATCGATGGGATGCTCACGTCCCCCAATTGGTTCCGGCAAAGCCACCACGCGCGGTTTCAACGGCGGTTCCCAACCCGCTTTGCCAAACACGAAACCCGGTTCCCATGGCACCTTCTGATCGATCCACTGCTTCAGTTTCTCGATTTCCTCCTTCGGCACCCGATCTCCTTTTGGTGGCATCTGGATGTCGACATCATCAGTCAGCATGACCTCAATGAGATAACTCTCAGCCCCCTTGCCCAAAGTCAGCACCTCACCATTCTCGCTCCCTTCCATCAGGGCTTCGCGTGAATTCATCGAAAAACCGCCCTTCTTTTTGTCGCCCAGGTGACATTCCGCGCAGCGCTCCTTCAGAATGGGCACGATATCGTGGGAAAAATCGATGGATTTCCCTTCCTCGGCTGCCCTGGCAGAGACCGCCATCATGCAGGCGCCCAGCGCCACGTATCCAATGATTTTCCGCATCAGCGAAGACTAGTCGCACGACCATGGTTTTTCCAATCCCGTGAATACGGAGTTCAACCAGTTCGCCCATCATGGCGCATTCAACAGGGTATGATCCCCGACTCAACCCTGTCAGGTCGATAACGATAGCTGCCCCCAACTCTCCCAAGGAACGTTCTTCGTATGAGTTTCTCCTCGCCCTGAGTAATGATTGCCCTCAATCGAATTCTAAAATTTCCCTGTGAATACTTCCACCGCTCGATTGGCAAACTCAATCGCGATCACGTGAACCCCACCGGGAGCCACCGTTTGGGCGTGGCCCGTGCCTCCTGCGCCGCCGGGCAATACTGCCAATGGTTGGCTGAAGCTCTTGATGGTTGTTACGCCGCCCGTATTTCCTTGCATCAGCGTCCCCTTTCTCAGTGTCAAAGACGGACGACGCAGGTACTTGAAGCTAGCACGATCTCCTGCGGCGGCCCATCCTTTGAACCATCCCAAGTTCGCCGCCGCAGAACCAGTGAGGGATGCAATGATCGCGTAATTACCATCCACCGGCTCCACTTCCACGCGTCGAATCACGCCAATTTTTGATCCTGCGCTGTCCCCAACCGGGTCTCCCTCCTGCATCAGTTTCAACCAAGTGCCGTTCCCTTGCCGCAGCATCACGACCCCATCGTTCCGGGCGCTTATTCCAGGGCCTCTAACGGTGGCCTGGATTATGATGCCGTTATCCCCCGCAGGAAAGAAACCAAGGAAGCGATTCCACTTCACCCCATTGGGAAAATCGGGGACCTGAGTTCGATTCAGTGCCACCGCGCCGCCAACTTCCGTGCTCCAGATTCCTTCCGTCGGTTGAGTGCGATCAGCTGAGGGACTCAGAATGGCACGGACGATACCCTCCGGCACTGGCCGCCCTGCCGTCACGCCAACCAGTGTCCGGGCACCACGATCCAATACTCCAGGCGCTGCATCGCCTGTCTCAAAAGCTACTAAATTACCCCCCACAGGGGTCTGCAACATTGCCGTCTGAGCAATCACTCCCAAACGAAGACTATACGCAATAAAATAGACCGACGTCCGACCGTAGCCAACTTGGGGAAAGAATTGACCGTAGATGCGCCCACCGGGTCCCGCTCCGCCCTCTTTCATGTTCGTGTTATCGACGGCAGCGCCACTATCATCCATCACAACGATGCCAGTGTCGTTGGCCGTGGTGACAGCTCCACCAATCGCCAACTGATAGTTCACTGCCACTTCAGGAAAGCCCACTGCATAGGTCTGGGCGAAGTCGGTGAAACGTTTCAGCGTTGCCCCCGCTAGCGCAGGCGGCGCTTCGCCCATCCGAAGCAACGGACTCGATTCGGCAGCACCGGTGCGATGACTCATCAATACGCGATTGTTAAGTCGAGTCACTCCCGATCCTCGCAGCGGTCCTGACCACACCGAAAAGGCAGGATTGTTGAAAACTAACCCAGCGCTGGAGTTTGAGATCGGATTCCCCAAAATATCCGTCCGCGCCTCGCCCTTGCTCCACGACTTCCTCAAGGTTTGATCCGTGTTGAATCGAGTCCACAATCCATCCGATACCTTACTTCCCGCGATCAACGCTTTGAACGAGAGATCATTTCCCGAGCTGATCGCCATGTCGGTGAATCGACTGAACCTTGTCTCAGGCACACCGGGCACAAAGTGATTCCGTCCAGCCACGGAAGTTGCTCCCAGTTGATCGGCCACTCCGCGATACACATACACCGCTCCAGCATCTGGCCCGGAGTCATCATCACGAATTGCCCCCACGGTCACGGCATCACCCGCAACCGCCACGGCAAAGCCTGCACGATCATTTGTCTGCGAATCAGTTGCCATCAACTCGCCCCGCACTTCTCCCGAAAAGAGATCCACTAAATATGCTCGTTCGTTGCGCGAGGCTCCGACCACCGCCGTTCCATCCATCAGGGCAACACTTGCCCCAAAGGCGGCATCCGCAGGCAGCCCTACCGCAGTCGCAGAACCCAGATGAGTTTGACTGACCACGTCCCGCCACTCCACCCGGCCACGGCCGCCGTTTGCACCAGCCACCCCGACAAGTAATCTTCTACCGCGCAGCGCCAGACTGCTGCCATAGTTTTCATTCGCCGAAGCGACGTTCGCGGAATACTTGATCATAAATGCCCCCGACATCACGTCGTATGCGTAGACCGCACCGCGACCACCGTTGTGCTGCGGCGCACCGGCAACTAACAGAGAACCATTGGTGGCCAGGCACGATCCAAAGCGATCTCCAGCCACCGTGTCGCCCGGACTCTGCGTGACGCCATCTTCGATCTCACCCGCCGCATTCATTAGCAGCATTTGCACAGCGCCCCTGCCGCCGGTGCGCCCGGGCACCCCAAAGGCCACGACATTGTCAAACAATGCCACCGCCGAGCCATACCGATCACCAGCCACGGGAGCATCAATGACGAAGGTGTTGATCACCCTTCCGTTCCGCAGATCAAAGAGGTAGGCAGCACCCCTGCTACCACCCGCACCCGGAGCCCCGACAAGCAATCGATCACCGAACAAAGACAAGGCTGAGCCAAACTCAGCATTGGCCTCCGGTGTCGGTGCCTTCAACGTTCGCAGCAGACGCAGCGTCCGTGCATCATAAACATGCACCGCCCCACTGAGTGGAGCCAGATGCCCTTGTAACGATTCCCCTACCACCAAATATTTTTCAGAACCCGCCAGCGCATTCCCATAGAAGCCGACATCCGCAGTTTGCCGCACGGGCGGGGTAAGCTTGAGCACCTCTGGATTCAGTGCAAAGCCAGGCATTTGCATCAGAGCAAGGCAAGCTAGCGCAATTGAATGAGCAGGAAGTTTCATAGTAAATTTCGAGTTGGAGTTTTGGGAGAGTGGCTCACGGAATAGAACGGACGAGAACCAACCCTGCAGCGGTGTAGCGGAGCTGGGGAAGAGACGTCATCGCTTCACTGAAGATTCATCCCAAGAAGCCGTAGTCGTTACAGAAAGTGATCGGATTTTGCGAAAATACTTTTTTCCGAAATTCAAACCGACGCTGTAACGCTTCAGAGAAGATCGGGTGAATCCAGGCATGCCCTCAGAGCTATCGATCATGAAATCATCCCTGCCTCTCGCCGCTTGTCTTTTGCTCGTCGTTTCCATTGCGCCACCAATTCATGCGATTCAGCCTACCCAGCGGAAACTGCTCCCAACTGACGCTCTGGCAGACTCAGCGGAGTTTGGCTCATCCATCGCCACCAACCGTCTGTGGACGGTGGTGGGTGCCCCCAATACGACAACGACATTTCCCAGCACTGGGGCACTACATGTGTTTGATACCCGAACCGGCAAACGACTTCGCACTTTGGTGCACACAGGAGCATCAGAGAATGACTTTCTTGGCTACTACACCGCCATCTCTGGCAATACCTGCATTAGTGCCAGCGAAGAGATCGAGGGCGGTCTCGGTGCGGCCTTTGTTTTTGACCTCAGAAAAGGAAGTCAGACTGGCATCCTCGTGCCACCAACTCGCAGTGCATCAGATGCCTATGGGACTGGCGTCGCCATGGATGGCGGCTGGGTTCTGATCTCCGCCATTCAAGACGATGCGATGGGCGCAGATGCAGGCGCAGTGCATGTCTTTGATCTCGCCACGGGGGCGCACCGACACAAGCTGACAGCGCCGGATGGGGCCGCGTTTCAATATTTCGGCATGAGTCTGGCCGTAGAGGGAGACCTTGCCCTCATCGGCGCTCCCCAAGCCAATGGTAGTTCGGGCAAAATCTACGTTTTTGATCTCCGTACCGGGTTGCCCATCCGCACTTTGGATTCCCCTGCTCCAGGCGCGCAGTTCGGAGGTTCGGTGGCTTTGCGAGGTGGCTGGGCGGCCATCGGTGCCTATTCCGATTCAGAAGGAGGGGCCAATGCTGGGGCGGTTTACCTCTACGATGTTCGAAACGATGCATTGGGTCCGAAAATCGTCGCTCCAGATACTACTGCGTCGGCCTTCTTTGGCGCCAGTGTGGCGCTTGAGAATGGGCTCTTGGCAGTTGGGCAATCCGGCGATGCCCACGCTGGGGTCTTCTCTGGAGCCGTATGGGTCTTTGACAGTCACACTCGGCAACCCATCCAGCGATTCACCGCGCCTGACGCAGCAGCAAATACCTATTTTGGCGGCGGCATCGCTCTCAACAATGGCCAACTGACAGTGACGGCGACAGGCGATGACGAAGCGGCGACTGATGCAGGCAGCGTTTATACTTTCTCCGGCCTGGCCGGGCGCTCCTTATGGATCTCGCAGGCAGAGACAGGGCAGTTTGCCCCTAATGCATCAGAGGGCACCTACCGCACTGTTTCTCTTCCATCCGTCAGCACCTGGAACCACGCATCCTTCATCGGCACCCTGACCGGCACCGGGATCACCTCCCGCAACAATCTCGGCCTCTGGGGAAGTTCTGGAGGACCTCGTCGGCTGATCATACGTGCAGGACAGGAACTTCTGCCTGGGGTCGAAGTCGCGGGCTTTGGATCGATCCTCGCCCACGGCACCTCCCACACGGTCTTTGAGGCCACCCTGCGCGGCGCACAGACCACTGGCAAATCTCGCCGTGCCATCGTTGCCGGCAATAATGTCTCGCGTTTGACACTATTGCGCTCGGGCACACCGCAGCCGCTGCTGGGAGGCCTGCCTGTTAGGGATTGGAGCCAGGTGGTCAGCGAAACTTCAAACTCATCTCGCGCAGCAGCCGCATGCCGCATTGATGGCGCGCCGAGGGACAGCGACTCTGCACACCTCATCACTGAGACCTTCATCGCCGTGCCAGATCCGGTAACCGCGGTCGTTCGTGAGGGTGACGTCATTGCGGGGCCTGGCATCACACTGGGGCAGCTGATGCCGCGCGTATCGATGCCATCGCTGAGGCTGGTCTTTTCCTCCGCAGTCCAGGGTCCAGTAGAGACCAATCAGGCCCTCTTCACCCGCGTTGCGTTTAACAACCCCGTCGAACTCGTTGTGAAAAAGGGCGACCCCGCTCCAGACTTGCCACTCATCCCCGATGCCGCCTTTGCCAGCTTCCTCGGAGAGACAGGCTCCACAGACGGACTGCACACAGTGTTTCGAGCAACCCTTTCCGGCACTGGCATCACTTCAAAAAATCGGGAGGGGCTCTGGATCAATCGCTTCAACGCAGACCTCCGCTCCGTCGTGCGACTGGGCGATGCGGCACCAGGGCTGCCCTCTGGCGTTACCTTCCGCCGTTTGGTTCAATACGTTGGGTGCGACGGCGGGCACGTCATGTTTTTGGCACAACTGGGCGGAAAAGGGATCAGCGCCGCCAATGATCTGAGTCTCTGGATGCTGCCATTGGGCGATTCCCTACAACTCATCTTTCGCGAGGGCGATCCACTTCCTGGTGAGAACGATACGATCCGCATCGGCACCATCCAGCGTCTTGAATTGGAAAGCAACCAGGGCCGCTATGCCGCAGTCGTCAGCCTCATCGGCAGCCCAGCTACAACCAATCAAGTGCTGCTGAGCGGTGGCGTCAGTTTTGCGGATGCCAGCATCCACCCGGCCCTGCGCACACCTTTTGCCAGCCTGCGGAAAGGAGCACTCATCCAGCGCCCGCTCGGCAGTGCGACATCCGCAACCTCCATCAACCTCAGCACTGCGGCTAAGGACAGCGCTGGAGCCTGTGCCAAAGGCCTGCCTCAATCGCTTACGCCAAATGGCACACTTGGGCTCACCGCAATCTTCAAAGATCGCAGCACTCAAGTCCTCGTCGGTCAGCCCTAATTTTTACGCGTCTGATTTTCGCAGCAAGAACTCCAGCCATTTTTCGACACATGAATCGCCCACTTCTCTTCCTACTCGCCGCGCTTCTACTCTCCTCGGCGCAGGCTTCCACCCCCACTGTCGCAAAGCTCCTCTCGCCACCGCGCGCGGACCACTTTGCCGCGAACTTCGGCAACGCGGTGGCATGCAATGATCGCTGGCTCGTGATCGGTGAGCCCCGCTATCAGGCTCAAGCTACAGGCGCGGGTGCCGTACACGTTTATGATGCGCGCACACGACGCTACCTGCGCCTGATCGTTGATGAGGAGACTGTCGCCAACGACGAGTTTGGCACTAGCGTCGCCGTGTTTGGAGACCTGGCTCTCATTGGCTCCCGCAATGGTGATGGCATCGAGGCGGACAGTGGAACAGCCTACCTCTATCATTTACCCACGGGGCGTCGCCTGCAAAAACTCCAAGCCCCCGCAGGAACCGCCAACGCAGAATTTGGCTACAGCGTCGCCCTCACCGCGAACAGCGCCATCGTGGGGGAACCTCAGGGAGCTGCATTGGCAGGAGCTGTGCACGTCTTCGACATAGAATCGGGGAATCACCTCGCCGAAATCATTGCTCCCGGCGGCAATGCAGGGCATCGCTTCGGTCAATCCATCGCAGCCTCCGGCGGGCAGATTGTCATCGGCGCACCGAATGCAGGGCAACTCGTAGCGGGCTCTGGCGATGCGTATGTTTTTGAACTCATCAATTACAGCTTCATCCGCAATCTCGTCCCACTAGACGCAGTCACCGGGGATCTATTCGGCTCCAGCGTCGCGTTGGATGGCCACATCGCCCTCGTGGGTGCCACCAGTAGAGCCACCAACGTGGCCAATACCGGCGCTGCTTTCCTCATTGATACAAGAACCGGTACCGTCCTCCACACCCTCAGCAGCGGCGAAGGCATCGCCGCAGATCAGTTCGGGTCCAGCGTATCAATCTCTGGAAGTCTCGCGGCCGTAGGCGCCCGGCGGTTTGATCTACCAGCTGCGGGCAATACCGGCGCGGCATACGTTTTCAGCATCATTGATGGTAGCCTGCAAAATCGGTTTGATCCGTCCGATCGTTGGGGCAGTGCGGTGCTAGGTCATAGCATCACCATGTGTGGCGACAGACTCGTCGTTGGTGGCACTGGCACGAGTGAGCGTGGAAGCGGCGCAGGCAGCGTTTACATCTGGAGCGGCATCAGCACCGCGTTCCCGATGCAAGTCCTTGCGGCCAAAGGCAACACTGCGCCAGGTACCAGCGCCGCAGCCTATAGCGGCTTTCAATCCGCAGTGCTCAGCCCCATGGATACAGTGGGCTTTACCGCAGCCACCTCCAACCGGAGCGTCGGCCTCTTTGAAAACTTCACCACCAGTGGACTGCGCGCGCTGACCCGCACAGGCATTCTCGCGGCGGATCTAGATCCCACTCTCGCTGCCGCCACCATCACCGGCCTCAGCAGCTTGCGCTTCAACCAGGCCGATGCCTTACTCAGCCAACTCACGGTCAAAGGACCGGCCATCACCTCGCGTAACAATCGCCTCCTTGCCCGCCATGATGGCACTGCCTGGCTGCCGCTCATTCAGACAGGTCAGCCCTCTGCTGCACTCGGCGGATTGCCCATTGCCCGCATGGGGGATGTCGTGCAGAGCCAGGACTCAGTCGCCACCACCTTCACCCTGCAAACGGGTGGCTCCATCACGCGGGTCAATGATAGCGGCGTTCTCATCATGGATCCGCTCAACGGCGTGCCCGATACCGCATCACTCCGGGAGGGCGATATCTCCCTCATTGGGACCGTCGGTCAGACAGCAAGTCGGTTCTGCCTCGAAGGAAACTCAGGTCTCCAGCCAGTCTTCCTCGACTTCGGCTCTGGCCCGCTCCTGAGCCTAGTTCATTCCATTCTCCACGGCGGTGCTGGCGTGCGCCTCGTCAGCCAGGGCGACGCCGCCGATGGCGGAGGCACCTACCGCAGCTTCCTCGCCGAGAGCATCAGCCCCACCAACGCTTTGCTCCATCGCGCCAGCCTCACCGGTGTCCCGGCGGCGAAAAACGAAGGGGTGTGGCACAACAACGTCGGCCTCATCGCCAGCAAAGGGGACCCTGCGCCCGTTACGCCCAGCACTGCCCTCTGGAAGCGATTCCTCGGTGTCTGGGCCGTGGGCGATCAGGAGGTCTTAATTCTTGCGCAGTTCTCCGGTCGTGGCATCACCAGCCGCAATGACTGCGCCCTTCTCCTCCGCCAGAGCAGCGGACAATGGATCACCCTCCTGCGTGAAGGCGATGCGATTCCCAATGGCGAAATCGGCCGCATCGGCACCATCCAACGGGTCGAACTCCAGCCGGAAAACGGTCACTACCTCGTGCTCACATCCCTCAGCGGAGCGCCTGCCAGCAGTAATCAGGCACTCTTCGTGGGCCAACTCTCCGCAGGCGACAGCAGCCAGCCCGGCGCCCGCCTGCCGAGCCTCCGCCTACGCAAAGGCAGCGCCTATCTCGCCACCCTCGGTGCCAGCACCCAGTTGAAGAGTCTCGCCCCACTCACCTCTGGTCGCGATGCCACCGGCGCCGGTTCCAAGGGCTTGGCCGCGCCTCTCAATGGACAAGGCAGCCTCCTCCTCAACGCGACCTTCACCTCAGCCGCCAACGTCCTCATTCAGGGTCGTCCGTGATTTAGGAGAAATCTGGAAGTCCTCACTCCGGCCACCGCGCACGCTCATCTGGATCACGCGCCAGCCACTTGATCCACGCCCTTTGGCGATTACCAGGCTCATCTGGAAGCGCGAGCACCTCTTGGCGAGCCTGCTCGTAAAGGGTATGTCCAATCATCTGGGCAGATCCCTCTGCGGTCAGTCTCCATAAACCAAACCCTTCTGCAAAGCGCAGGAAACACTCAGGAAGCGGCGGTCCATCCAGGGGTGGCACCGGCAAGACACGCACACGCCCATCCTCCAGCGCAACCAGCACGCGGTCTCCTTGTTGCGTAAAATCTAGCGCCACCACTGGCGAAGATTGATGCCACACCGACGATACCTGCAACTGCCGCCCCAAGTGCCACAACGCCACCGCCCCACTGGCATCCGCCGCAACCAGCATACGATCATCAGGCGACACCGCCACCGACGTAACCGGCTGCAAATGGGACATTTGCGGCCCACATACCCCGCCGTCTTCGCCATAAAAACAGCGCAATCTCAAGTCCCTCGACCGATAGGAAAAGAAACGACTCCCATCGTTTGAAAAAAGCACCTCGTGCCCACCTGAGAGCGCACGATCCCAATGCCGCGGCGTGCGATTCACCGCGCCTGCCGCCTGTTCTCCAGTTGCCGTATCCCACACCCGCAGCAGCGAGTCCTCGCTGCCAGATACCACCCGATCTCCACTTGGACTCATCGCTAGCGTCAGCACTGAATCCGGGACCTTGGCCGCTTCCCGCTTCGTCACCTTGCCATCCGCCGTCACATCAAAAAAGCACAGACTGCCTCTTTCCGTAGCAGTGACCACCCGCCGACCATCATCCGCCACCACTAAATCACGCAGCCCACCCACGCCCTGTTCCCACGTCGCCACGGGCTTCCCGTCTTTCATTTCAAAGACGCTCATCCAACCCTTCTCATCGTCTGACGCTACCCCCAGAAATTTGGCCCCAATACTCAGCTTTGCATGCGTCACCCCCGTCGGAAAAGTCGGCATGAGACGTGACTGCCCACTGACAAGATCCACCACCATCATTCTACCTGCCCCATTCAGCGATACCGCCACGCCGTGCCTACCACTCCAATCCAGCAATCGCCCACCGATCAGACTCGGCTGCAGTTCCCTCCCATTGGCCTCCCATCGCCGCACCCGGCCGTCTTTCATCCACACGACCACCCTGCCATCAGGCAAAAAACCCGCCTTCGCAATGCCCAGCCCAGCCTCCAGATCCATCGGATCCAAGGCGCGAGAGCGAATATCAAAGCACAGCACATCCGAAGTCTGGGATACCACCAGCAACCGCTTCCCATCGCCGGAAAAGGACATCCCGGTCACCCCTCGCGCCAGCGTCAGAGGATGCCGCAGTACCGCGCTGGTTTTCCCATTCAGCAGACTCAACCCCGGATGCGGCTCGCGAGTCCCCACTGCCAGCAGTTCTCCTGAATGATCAAAGGCCAGCGCCTGTACCGCGCCAGGCACCTTGATCGAGTCGATGAATCCACCGTCCTCAGTCCGTAGACTTACCCAACCATCCCGCCCACCGGTTACCACACGCTCACCAGTAGGATCTTGCGCAAAAGCCTTCACCGGGAAATGCTGCTCATACCGAACCTTTGTCCGCTCCTGTCCCGGGGCCAACTCAACCTCAGTCCGAGTCACAAAGGTGTCCCCACCCGTCGCCAGCGCGTAGCGCCCGTCCTTGGAAAATGCCACCCCGCTGACCGGAAAGCGCTGCATTTCCTCCCGCCACATCAGCGCCCCCGTCGCCGCGTCATGCACACTGATCTGCCTATCCTCGTGGCCTACCGCCACCCAGCGCCCATCGCCAGAAGCGGCCACCGCCCGCAGAGGCACAACGCCCTTCCACTCCCACTTACGTTCGCCCGTCGCCGCTGACCACGCTCGCAGTTCCCCACTTGTCGAGGCAGAATAGAGCGTCTTTCCACCCGGAGAAAAAACCATCTCCGACACAAAGGCCGGCCCCTCCACAATGGGAAACTCCTTCGTTCTCGGCAAGTTGCCGTCTAGCGGCCACAATCTAGCCACACTCCCATCCTTCGTGGCAGTCGCAGACAACGCCCAGCGTCCATCCCCAGATACGTCGAAGGCATTCAGCGCCCCTGGAAGCATAAAGGACTGCTCCCGATGCGCAACACCATCCGCGTAGCGCCACAGCCCCAGCGTGCCAGTCCAAGACGCCGCCGTCAGGATCCGTCCGTCGTCCGGCGGTAAAAAACGCGCCTTCCACACCGTGTCAAAGTGCATCAACGACGCCATATCCAGCACCCCCACTGGCCCCTCGGCCATCAGCGTCAGGAGACGCAACCGAGCTTCATCATTTTCCGGGTCGGTTCTCAGTGCACGACACAGCCGCGCCACCACCATTCCATACGATTCCGAGTCGCGATCCGCCGATTCCGCAGAATCCGCCATGCTAAAGGCCCGGCGGACCTCCACCGCTGCGCGATCCGCTTTCACCGCCATCCACACGCTCACCACCGCCGCCGTCACGATCGCAGCCAGTGTGATGAGCCCCGCCATCACCGGCACGCGATGTCTCCGCAAAAAGCACCACACTGCATGGCGAAGGCTCGGCGGCCGCGCCAGAACGGGTTTATCCGCCAGATACCTCCTCACGTCCTCACCCAACTCACGCACCGTCTGGTAACGCCGCTCCCGATCCTTCGCCAGAGCCTTCAGCACCATCCAGTCCAACTCATCGCCCCCCCGCCTACGCAGGACTACCCTTTTTTCCTTTTCAGCACCCGTCGCCTCCCTCAGTCGCCGCGATGGGGGCGGCGGCTCCTGTTCCTGGATCACACGCAGCCACTGGATCATTGATCCTTGATGCCCACCAGTCAGCGTCACCGGCGGCGCGCCCGTCAAAAGTTCGTAAAATAGCGCCCCCAGCGAATAGACATCCGTCCGAGTGTCCACATCCAACCCTCCGCTGAGAGCCTGCTCTGGGCTCATATATTCCGGCGTGCCCAGCATCTGGCGCGGGTTGGTGTACAGAGTGTGCGTCGTCAACTCCGCCCCAAGCGCTTTGGCAATCCCAAAGTCAATGATCGTTACCGTCAGCCCGCCTTCGCGCTCCGCCACCAACACGTTGGATGGCTTGATGTCCCGATG
>JAGROX010000024.1 GCA_020440025.1 Verrucomicrobiia bacterium | reverse complement strand
ATGGAGATATTCGGAGAGAAGAAAACGTTTCCAGTCCAGCGCACCGGGCTTTCCAAAATTGATCAAGTAACCAACCGGTTTCTTGGTGACGCGGAGATAGTTCATGAGCTGGGCATCGTGCTCGGGTAGCAATTCTTTAACCGCCTTCAACTCGACAATGATCTGATCAAATACCAACAGATCCGGAACGAAAACTTTCTGAAGCGGTTTTCCCTTATAGATGACGGACAAGCGTCTCTGCGCATCAAAAGGAATGCTTTGATCAGCCATCTCACGTTCCAACGCTTCCTGATAAACCTCCTCACTCAATCCGAAACCCAAGTCATTGTAGACTTCCATCGCCGCACCTACCACGCGATACCCTTCTTCTCCAAGAGGCTGCTTGCTGGCATAGGGTTTTCTCATCGGGAAAAAATCAGCGTCAATCAGCGAAGATGAGCGGTCTCAACTTTCCAGATCAAAAATCTTCCCGGGGTTCAAGAGGCTGTCGGGATCGAGAGCCCGTTTCACCTGTCGCATCAGGGTCATGCTGCCCTCATCAAACTGATCGGGCAGAAAGCGTTTCTTCGCCAAACCGACGCCATGCTCACCGGTGATGGTGCCACCAAGCTTGATCGTATGCTCAAAGATCGCCTCCATGGCCGCTTCAACTTTCACCATCTCGGCCTCATTCCGCTCGTCGGTGAGAAAGGTCGGATGAACATTGCCATCCCCGAAGTGACCAAAAGTCGCGATTTCCAAGCCGTGACCCACAGCCATCTGTTCGATGAATTTCACAATGTCAGGCAACTTGCTCCGGGGGACGGTGACATCCTCCAGAATCGTCGTCGGGCGAATTCTGGCCAGCGCGGCAAACGCACTGCGTCGCGCCGAAGCCAGCTTGAGCGCATGCGATTCATCTCGGGCGACTTCGACGCCGAGCGCTCCGTTTTCTTTGGCGATCAATGCCATTTGCTCCGCCTCTTCCTCGACCACTGCCGGATAGCCATCTGTCTCCATCAGCACGACCGCCGCCGCTTCCGTGGGAAGACCAACCTTGGCAAAATCCTCAACACACTGACAGGTGCGTCGGTCGAGAAACTCCAGGGTGCAGGGAATGATCTGACGCTCGATGATTTGCGACACGGTGCGCGCCGCATTCTCCATCGAATCAAAGGTCGCCAGCAGGGTCTTCTTGGCTTTCGGACGCGGCAGCAGTCTCAGCAGCACTTTGGTGATGATCCCCAGCGTTCCCTCGGAGCCGATGAACAGATCTTTCATCGAATAACCCGCCACGTCTTTGACACACTTCGATCCCAACCAGCAGACGGAACCGTCGGCCAAGACCACCTCCATGCCCATGACATAGTCGCGAGTCACGCCATATTTCAGACCGCGAAGTCCGCCCGAATTGTTGGCCACATTTCCTCCGATCGTCGAGATCTTCATCGATCCCGGATCGGGTGGATAGAAAAGCCCGAGAGGTGCGACGGCATCATCGATCGCTTTGGTAATCACCCCCGGTTCGCAGAGAATCGTCAAGTTGGCAGGATCGATCTCGAGAATCTTTTCGAGTTTGACCAGGCAAAGGACAATCCCTTCTTTCACCGGAACGCTTCCTCCCGAAAGTCCCGTCCCCGATCCCCGGGTCACCACCGGAATCTTCTCCTCGCGGGCCAGTTTGAGGACAGAGGCAATGTCCTCCGTCGATTCGGCAAAGACGACACAGGCCGCCGCTTCCTTGATCGCGGCGGTGCCGTCGAAGCCGTAGGGAATCAGGTCTTCCTTTTCCGTGAGGACGTTGGACTTGCCGACAATCTCACGAAGTCGATTCAGCGTTTCAGGATTCATCGAGCAAAATTTCAATTTCACAATCTCTGCCACGCTTGGGAGAAAAACAGTCCTGATGCGCGGCAATTTTTCTTCAAAGGCGGTGCCCACACATCTTGCAGTGAAACGCCTTCGGATCGTGCCCCTCATGGCCGCATCCCTCGCATTTGCGAGTGTCCATGGGGATCTCTTTCAGGTTTCGATTCAACTCCGCACTCACGATGCCGGTGGGAACCGCGATGATGGCGAAACCGGTCAGCATCATGATGGAAGCGAGCATCTTTCCAACTACCGTCACCGGAGCGATGTCTCCGTAACCGACCGTCGTGATGGTGACGATGCCCCAGTAAATCGATTGCGGAATGCTGGTGAATCCGGTCCCCTCCACTTCGCCCTCAATGATGTACATCAGCGTTCCCTCGATACAGACGATGGACATGACCCCAAAAATGAAGACCGCAATCTTCGACCGGCTTGCCCGCAGGGCATTGACCAGGACGTTGGCATCACTCATGTGGTGAACCATCTTGAGCACCCGGAACATCCGCAGCAGTCGCAGGATGCGGATGATGATGAAATGCCCCGAGCCGGCGACAAAAAGTTCGAGATAAGTCGGCAGAATCGAAAGCAGGTCGACCACCCCGAAAAAGCTGAAAATGTAGCGCCGCTTTCTGCGAACCACCCAGAGTCTTAACAGATACTCGATCGTAAACAGGATGGTAAACATCCATTCCAGAATGTGGAGCAACTTCCCGTGCTGAGCTTCGATCGATTTCACGCTTTCCAGCATCACGATCAACACGCTGCCTGCGATCAGCCAAAGCAGGACCACATCGAAAGCCTTCGCCCCCCCGGATTCGGACAGAAAAATGATGC
>JAGROX010000169.1:21186-41961 GCA_020440025.1 Verrucomicrobiia bacterium | reverse complement strand
GACATGATCGCCGCCAGCACCCCGGCTCCGACCAGGCCGGAGAGGACCGGTGAATGCACGAGCTGGCCCACCATGCGCCCAAGGACGGAATTAGGCGTCTGGCCGGGGCCAAGGGGACCGAGATGAGCCGCTGCCCAAATGCCGATCAGGATACAGGGAATCCACACGATCATGATGAAGATCGGATGAGCCACGACCGTCAGTTTGAAGCTTTTGGCACTCTTCGCGGTCAACCAGTGCTGAAACAGGTGCGGAAACATCCCCACCGACAAAGGAATGAAGCAGTAACTGAAGAACTGAAGTTTCCCCATCATGCCCTCCCGCCCGAGTCGGTTCGACGCAAACTCGCTGGCAACGACCGCTTCACTGGCTGCCTTCAAGCCGCCCAGATTCTTAGAGATCATCCAAAAGGCGATGACACCGGTAATCATGAAAACAATAGTCTGAAAGGTATTTGCCCATACCGCTCCGCGAAGCCCGCCAAAAAAGACGTAGAACAAAACGATCAAGCAGATGACGCCGCTTCCCAGCCAGGGAGGGATACCGCCCGAAAGCGGATGCGGTTTCCCGCTCGGAAGATCGGGCATGGGAAAGGCGTCCATGAACAACCCCGCCGTGGTCGGCTGAATGAATTTACCAGCGGCAATAACGCCCACCAAGAGGTAGGGAATCACGAGCAGCACCAAGATGGGAAAAAGGAGATAACCGAGCCGGTCCGACTCGAACCGATCCCGGAAATATTCGCATTGGGTCACGTAGCCGTAGCGCTTGCCCACAGCCCAGAGCTTGATCCCCACCGCGAAAAAGACGGCAGAGTGGATCAGTCCGGACCAGGAAGCCATCAGGCCGTAAACCCCGATTCCACTGCTGTAGGCTTTACCGGTCGATCCGACGAGGGCAAATCCCGTCATGGTCGTGCCGAAGATCGACATCAATAGGAGGAAGGAACCCACCGAACGACTTACGACAAAGAAATCGGCGCTGGTGCCCTTGAAGAAACGATTACTGATTACCCCCAAACCCAGGAGGAGAGAAAGGTAACCGACCAGAATGTAGAAAGTGGTCATGATAGATCGACTTGGAGACTAAGATTACACGGGAAAAAGGAAAAATCGCGAGAACCAGGAATCAATCGTTGTTCCCCTGCTCGGCCCATTCCTCGGTCTTGTGGGGCCAAGCAAAGCGACTGACCAAATACCAGAACAATGCGGCCACGAGAGAATAAACGCCGTGATAGCCCAAGCCCGCTGGAAGGAAGCCGAACCAGAGACTCTTGTTGTCCCAGTTCCAGAAATCCTGATGGAGGGCGGCTAGCACAAAGAACAGCACAAGGACAACGGTCGTTTTCATCACAGAGGGTCGGGGTGTTTGAATGAGGCTTTTCCGAAATCAAAAACCGGACGATGCCTTCGTCGGCATCGTCCGTTCATTTGTTTGAATCATTGACTACGGCCGAACCGGAAACGGTTGAGCAATCGATGGGGCCGCCTGACTACCTCACTTCTGCCCGTAGGCATAGAGGTGGGTCTGAGTCATCACGTAGAGCGTGCCGTTGGCCACGACACAGGTGGAGTAGATCGGAGAGGGATACTCAATGGTAGCGATCTCTTCGTATTCCTTGCCCGCTTTCATGACCACCATCTCACCGTCTTCGTTTCCGAGGAAAACCTTACCGTCGACCACCAAAGTGGAACTCCAGATGTGGGACAGCGTGTCATGCTCCCAGTATTTTTCACCGGTTTCGGCGTCGAGGCAGAACAACTTGCCCGAGTAGTCTGCGATGTAGATGAGACCATCGACGATGGAAGGCGTCGAAATCGTGCGACCAAGTTCGCGGAACTGCCAAACGATGGCGTCATCGCCATTGCCTTTGCTCGGATCGATACAGGTGATCGCGCCTACGCCTTCACCATGTTCGGGGTCCTGACCGATGGCGACGTAGACCTTGTTGTCATAGACCACCGGGGAAGCGATGATCTCAGACGGACCAGGGTAGGTCGCGTACTTGATCGGCTCGCCGTCTTTGTCGAAGCGATACTCATTCGGGCAGCAGTTGACCTTCCAGAGCTCTTTCATCAGGTTGTATTTTTCACCACCGTCTTCCTCGACGTCGAACTCATTGGCATCAAAACCATAGACGTATCCATCGCCAGCACCGAATACGACCGTGGCCTTACCATTCAGATCTTCGGCATACCCGGGAGACGACCAGTTGCAATGCATGATGCGCTCACCGATTCCGCTGGCTTCCTCGGCAACCAGTTCCCCGGTTTCTTTGTTCAGCGCGATCAGGCAGGGACTGGTCGGGGCAGGAATATTGATGTGTGACCAGTCCACCCCGTTGGAGGTGCTGGCGAAAATCTTGTCACCAGCCATTACCACCGAGCTGGAGGTGATGTTGTGCGGGAACACTCCGAGCTCGGAGCGCATGTCATAGCCCCAAACGATGTCGGCACCCTTTTCTCCCTTGTCGACCGGCTCGCCGGTTCCCAATTTCTCCAGACCCGTGCTGGCATAGGCATCCTCTTCCTGGAATGGACCGTCATTGCCGTCGGCCAATCCGTAGAGGTCGAGACAGATGATCTCACCGCGGTTGGTGACGACGTACCCGTTCTTTCCATCGAGCAGCATGGATGAGCAAATACCGAGGTATTCCCAGTCGGAAACCTTGCCGGCTCCGAGCTTCGGCACACTAAACTGCCAGTTGAGACCGCCGGTCTGCTCATCGAAAGCCATCAGCACACCATGGTCGCCTTTGACTGCTTCGATCCGAGGTTCCTCGTTGTTGGTACCGACGAAGACTTGCCCCTGATAGATGGTTGGGGTGCCGTAGGCCTGCGAACCAAGCTTGGCGACCCATTTTGCCCCTTTGGCATCGGTCACTTCGCCATCATCTCCGATCTCGCCAGAGGTAATGTCGATGGAAATGCCCGTGGCAGGAGACGCCATGTTATTGGTGCCGTTCCGGCCCCATTGAGTCCACTCTCCTCCCCCAGGGCCCTCGGCTTCGGCGGCCAAGGATTTCGTGGTGATCTCGGCCTCGGCCGGAATCACCTGCCCGGTCGGCGGAGCCGCTGGTGCAGGTGGCGTCGGCGCTGCCTTTTCGGCATCAGCAGGAGCGGCTGCCTCACCTCCATTTTCGGCTGGTGGTGCAGGCGACTCATCGGTGCCGCGATCGCAGGAAACGGCAAAAAGAGCCGCGGCGGCCGTCGTTACCGTAAAGAGTTTGTCGATGGATTTCATGATCAAATCGGGTGGGGTTTTTAGGGTCAAGTCAGGCTGGGAGCTTTGTCGAATGAATGTATGGATCGACAGATTAGTTCCTTGTCACGGAGATGTTGTCAATGAAGACACTCTTCTGTGCCTGCGGGGAGAATCCGAACAGACCGGGAGCGCCCTTTTCGTGAGCGTGCTTATGAGGCGCTTCAATGGTCCAGGCCTCCGGTTCGGGCTCACCTTTCTTCCAGGCTTTGGCACGCACCACTCCGGAACCATCTTCGGCGATGTCGATCCGAGTCTTCAGGGTGTACCACTGGTTCGCCGAAATCGGGAACGGTGCGGTGAAGTTGAAGTGATCGTGGTTCGAGCTGACTTCGATCACATTGGCGTTGCCAACCAAGGAGATGATGTAGCGCTGGTTGATAACACCGACCACCGACTTGACCCGTCGATTTCCGTCGGTCATCACATCAGCTTGAACGGTGTAGTTGCTGAGTTCAGGATCACCAATGAAACTCAGGGCGCGTTGGAAAAGCACCGAGTCGAGAGTCTTGGCAAGCACCTTGTTTCCGTCCAGCTCGCGCACTTCCCACTTCAGGCGGGCACCGATCCACGCCAGCGGCGGGAACGCGAAACCATTGGTCAACTCATAGCTCTCGAAGTCGTCGACATGGGGCAGATCGCCGATCACCCGACCGCGGAGGATCCCGGCAAGGTCGCCATCAGTTCCCTTCCATGCGCCGGCCGATTCCTTGGCGTCGGCAGCTGCGGAAATGGTGTTACCGGAAAATGATGCATCCATCTCGGCTTTCACCTTGGCAGTCGGCGGAATGAACTTGGCCCAAGTGGCGCTCTCGGCGACGCCCACCGGATTACCATTGGCATCGAGAGTGCGCAGATTGATGCTGAGGTCTTCCCCGGCCTTCAGTAGCACATCCGAGGGAACAGGGAGCAACTTGGCGGCAGCACCAGCAGCTGGCTTCATGTCTTCGGGCGTCGGTGCCCAAGTGATTCCGCTGTTCTTGATTTCGAACGCGTAGAGCTTCTCGGTCGTGTGGACATAAACCCGGCCATTGCAGATGGTGGGAGAACCGATGCAGTTGCCATCGAGCTTCAACTTATGGAGTTCCTTGGGCTGATCCCCTGAGACATCGAGAACGAAAAAATCGCCAGGCATCGTCGGGACAAACAGCTTTCCATCGGCAAAAGCAGGAGAGGCATGCAGTTGCTCGTTAGCCAGCTTCAGTTCCCATAGTTCCTCTCCGGAATCGGCGTTCATGCAAACCAGCAGACCGGTCTTGTCCATCTGGTAGACCTTGCCATCGTGAAGCAGCGGAGAGCTGGTGAACTGTTCAAAAGTGAAGCGCCAAGCCTCGATGTCGGCACCCAATTTGGGAGCACCGCCCTGACCCGCTTCGACCTCACCTTTCACATCGTCAAGATCAGTCGGGTAGTTGATTGCGAACAGACGACCAGTCTCAGTGGTGTCGAAATTCTCGGCGCCATGAACGCAGATCAATTTTCCGTTGTGAAGAACGGGCGACGCATTGATGCCGCCTTTGGAAACCTGCCAACGCCAGATGGGCGTTCCGTCACTCACATTGACGCAGACGATGTTCCCACAGCCGGTGCCGGCATAAAATACTCGTCGCCCATCAAGAGTCTGCAGCACCGGGGTGCTCATCGAGCTGTCCTTGAGATAGGGAGGACCAACACCTGGGGTCGATGACCACAGCAGAACGCCGGTATTTTTATCGAAACCAAAGAACCGGTCGCGAGCGGGGCCATCCGCCCCCCAATAGCTCGTCACTCCACGAATGATGACGATGTCACCATCGATCACCGGCGCACCGGCACGACCATTGGGAAACGTCAGACGACCGAAGCGCTCGATCATCGATAGTTGCCAGATGATATCGCCATCAGGGCTGTAGCAGGTCACCAGACCATAGGTGGTCGCCATCAGGATGTTTCCGGTTTCGGTATCGATGGCAGGAGCTCCGATGGAGTATCGGTTGTAGACAGTATCGGACATGAAGTCCTGCGTTTCGCGCTCCCAGATGACATCGCCCGTCTTTTCGTCACGAGCCTGAAGCACTTCCATCAACTCCGGGCCCTTGCCCCGATATCCCCAAGAATAGATCCGTCCTTTGAAGACGACTGGATTGCCGCGCCCAGCAATCGCATCAGTCCAGATCGGCTCGGGATTGAATTCGAAATCCTTGTAGGACTCCAAGCTTTCCCCCGTCTGCAGCGGCCCTCGCCATGAAATCCAATTTCCTTTGTTAATGTCCGCGTCTTGGGCGTTGAGCGAACCAGAGGCGGAAAAACTGGCGATCGAAATCGCGGCTAAAAGTAGGCGTTTCATGGGGATGTGGGTTGAAAAATGAACTCTACGAACAACGAGCGAATAAAATTCCTCAGCTTTCATGCTAGGAGCTTGGCAAATCACCTGCAACGGGATTTTTCGTAAAATTGGCTAAAATTAGAAAATTTAATCAATATCTTCAAAAAAGGCGAATTCCGGCCGGTTCCCCGTCTCACGCCGGGTTTTCACATTAGTTCTTCTTATCGTCTTTTTCGGGTTTTGGGAGCACCGAGAGCCAAATCGAATCAATTTCATCTATCAAGTAGGGCCCGCGAGCATTGGCATCCTGAAAGGTGAAACTGGCGAGATGAGTTTTTGGGTTAGCGTCAACTTTCTCCGTCAGCTTGATCGAGATCGGGCCGGAAAATGGTTCGGCGTCTGCTGCGATGGTCACTTTCAGTTCACCTGCTGCCACTTTTTCGGCAATCACCAGCGGCTCGATCTTCACTCCTTTGGGTAGCCCATCAACTGCGACCGAAATGGGGGCGACGTGCCCCGCTGTACGAGTGATGGCAAGTTTGACGCCCACGGTTTCCCCCGGTTTCCCGGAAAAGGCGCTCTTCTCCGGTCTAGCAACAAAGTCAGGTTTCGATTCATTGATCTCTAATTGATAACGCAAATCCTTGCCACCTCTTCCAAATCGATCTGCCACCTTTACGGCATAGTCACCGTCGGCAGGAATGGTGTAGAGATACTCGGCATCACGATCCGTTTTAGTGTCGTCCACTTCACGAATGGTCGAGCCGTCTGCTTTCTCCAAGACCAACACCGGGTCAGTGGGGAAACCGTGTTTCATCGCTTCGACGGCGATGCGAACAGCCTGCCCCTTCACCGCTGAAAACCGAATCCGATCCGTTTCACCTACATTTGTCAGGGTCCCCCATCCCGTCAGCGGCAAATTCAGGACCATTTCGCCACTGGGCGGCAGGGTGTCCGCTCCTGACTCATCGATATCACCTACTCCCGATGACTCTTCTGTGATCGGTTCGGTTGCCAGAGTCAGACGCCACACCGCACCCGCCGCTCCGTGAAAGTTGATGTTGGCATTAGGCGGACTGGCGATCGCCATGATCGAGACCACATAGTCGCCGTCGCGCGTGATGGGAACCTCCAGTCTCGGATCGAGATTTCGCGGATTATCGCTGCCAGTTGCGAGGCGCACGCCATTCGCATCAGACAGGTGCAAAAAGGGATCGATACCTGAGCGGAGAGAATAGCCATCCAGCCGCGCGTGAAGCGTCTGCCCTGCCTTCAGCGAAACTTTCCACGCATCGACATCGTCAGATTTTTCCAACTTCCCGTTCACCACCACCGGCAGCGCGCCCACGTCGATGGCAGATGCCGCATTGTCATTTTCGGTCTTGGCGTCCTCCTGCATTTCCCTCCATTTGCCCACTACGAAGAGCCTAGGGTCAGAAACGCCTTCGGCATTAAAGCTTCTCACCCAGCAGGGACCAACTGGGGAATCCGGTTTGATCGATACCTGGCAGACGCCCGCTTTTTCTCCGGCCGAAAAACTCACCTTGGGATTCGAGCACCAAAAAGAGATCGGCCACGGATCCGATTTCCCTGTCAGCGTCAGTTCCATCGCCTCGCTTCCCGCCTTGCCACCCGATGGCATCAGCGCATCGAGCGTCGGCGGCGCTGTCCATCCCACACCGATGACAGCCCAAACGAAGAGGCCAGAAAGCGCCCCGCCCACCCCGCTGCGGACTTTTCGACTGGAGGCGAACGGCTTCAAGCGAAGCATTCCTTGATCAGACGTCCTTTGTCCACCAGCTGAATCGGACGCCCCACCTGATCATGGAGCATGGTGGCGGGATCAATTCCCATTTTGGAGTAGAGAGACGCGGCAAAATCCTCCGGCGCGTAAACATTTTCGTTGGCGAAGTAACCCTTCACGTCGGTGGCTCCGACGATCTGGCCACCGGGAATGCCGCCTCCCGCCGCAAGCACGCTCATCGCAAAAGACCAGTGATCCCGCCCCGCGTCCTTGTTGATCTTGGGCGTGCGCCCAAACTCGCCCAGCACGAAAACCATTGTGTTTTCCAGGGAGCCGCGCTGGTGCAAATCCTCGATCAGCGCCGAGACGCCAGTATCGACGCGGTCCGCCTTGTCTTTTTTGAAATTCTTGAACAGATCGCGGTGATCATCCCAGCCACCGTAGTAAACCGTGACAAACGGCACGCCCACCTCGGTCAACCGACGCGCCATCAGCAGTCGTTGGCCAAAATCGTTGCGCCCGTAGGTTTCGCGGATCTTTTCCGGTTCCTTGGAAATATCGAAAGCTGCCTGTGCTTCAGGGGAATTGATCAGGTCGAAACCTTGTGCGTAGTAATCGTCAAAGGCGACCGCCGGATCGTCCGCCGCCTTGTCAGTGATGCGTTTCAAGCGATCCAACGACTCTCTCAGCGCGGTCCGAGACACGGCGCGCCCCTCGGCAATGTCCTTTGGCACCGAGACATCCCTGACCCGAAACCCCTCGCTGTTCGGATCATTGGCGATGATGAAAGGCGCGTGCTCAGCGCCGAGAAAATTGGGACCTCCCGAGCGCGACATCCGGGGAGTACTCACATAAGCAGGCAGTCCCTTGTCCGCGCCGCGGAAATGGCTTACCACCGATCCATAGCTGGGATGATAGGTGACAAAAGCCCCACACCCTACCGGCACCGGAGTCGGTCTGCCCGTCATCAAGTAGTGATTTCCCGCCCCGTGGTTGTTCTGTCGATGAGCGATCGAACGAATCACCGTAAACTTGTCGAAGCCCTTCGCCAGTTTCGGCATCACCTCCGAGAAATGAACCCCTGGCACACTGGTCGGAATGGATTTGAACTCACCGCGAATTTCCGATGGAGCGTCCGGCTTCGGATCGAAAGTCTCATAGTGCGATGGGCCGCCATCCAGCCAGACAAAAATGCATCGAAGATCACTGGTCGAAGCCTTGGCCCCGCCTGTCGGAAGGGTCGTTTTTGCCGCCTGCGCCTTCAGCGCCAACATCTGGGTGAGCCCCATGCCTCCCAAGGCTCCCAGCCCGACTTGGAGGAAATCTCGGCGACCAATACCATCACAATTTCGAGGCAGGAAAGAAGACATGGATTTGTGCGTAGGGAAATACCTACAGCTTATCCTCACCTCGCGGTGACTACCTCTCAATTAGCGTATTCGCGGGCAACGAGAGCGCCATTGGAGGTGATGACATTCCCACCGGAAGATCCCTGCTGAAGAAAACCTGCTCCTATTGCTATTTTCGGCCAAGAATCCCTCGGCATACTGCAAGGCAATCTCGAAGCTCCCCTCCCTTTCTGATCGGTGGCATGAGCAGTGCCCAAGCCCCAGTCATTTTCGCAATGATTGAAACTACCCGAATGGTTCCACGCAAAACAGAACTTAGAGATTCCCCCGAACTGCCGCGAAGGTCGTCTTGAATCCGGTGGCAAAATCCTCGGGACGAGTGGCGATCCATTCATCAACCAGCGGCAAAGGGAAGAAGCCGCCGCAATCGATCTCATTCCCGTGAATGCGAAAGCCCTTCCCTCGGGATTCGGCGCGATAGATTTCGACAAACTCGTTGTCGGTTCCGGGGCCGGCGGCGACTTTGCCAAGGCGCTCCAGGGGCTTGGCGGGCGCGACCAACAACTCTTCATTCAACTCGCGAATCGCAGCGGCAGCGTAGTCCTCCCCGGCATCGAGATGGCCGGAGGAACTGCTGTCCCATTTGCCGGCGTGAGTGTCTTTGAGCATCGAACGTTTCTGGAGATAGACTTCTCCTTTTGGATTGAAGACCAGCACGTGGACAGCCCGATGGAGCAGGCCCTGGGCGTGAACTTCGGCCCGGGTAGATTGGCCGGTGACGACGTCGTTTTCGTCGACAACATCGAAGACCTCGTCGCCCCGCTGCGCGTGTTTCCCGGCAGGATGGGGCTCCAGCAGATTGGAGAGATTGACCCACTGCTTCAGGTTCAGTTCCTGGGCGCGGGTATCGACCGAAGCGCCGATGGCTTCGATGGCGGGATTCCAGAGTTCCGGTTCCACCCCGAGGTTTTTGCGCAGTTGTTTCCGGCGTTGGGAAAATCCTCGGCGGACGAGGGATTCGAATACCTGTGGGCAGTGGGGAGGAAGCTCACCTGAAGCACGCGGCGTGAGCCGGATGATGGAAGAGTCGACCGCCGGACGGGGAAAGAAGAGCTGGGGACCGACGGTCTTGAGCAATTCCGGCTTCCAGCGTTCCTGCATCATCAGGCTGAGGATACCGTAATTCTTGCCTCCAGCGTCGGAGCAGATGCGAAGGGCGACCTCGCGCTGAACCATGACGACGGCGAGCTCCACCGGCGATGGCGGATTGAGAAAGGTCCGGATGATCTCATTGCCGACCGAATAGGGCAGATTGCCAATCAGCTTCACCGGTCCCTCGGGGAAATGCTGGCGGACATCGTAGTCCATCGCATCGCCATGAATGACGGTCACGGCCGGAGCCAGATCGGCATAGCGCTCGGTGAGCAGTTCGGCCAGCTTGTTGTCTTTCTCCACCAAGACCAATCGGCGAACCCGCCCGATGAGATGCTGGGTCAGGGAACCGGCACCGGGACCGACTTCGACGACGGTGTCGTCCTCGGTGATACCGGCCTGATCGACGATCCAGCGCGCGACGTTGTCGTCGACGAGGAAACACTGCCCCAGTCGTTTGTTGGGATGAATGTCCCGCTCTTCGAAGAGTTTCTGGAGGTCGGTCAGGCGCATGGGATGAATCGTTCGGCACTTTATCCCTTTTCAGGGGATCTGCCCGCACCAATTCAATCGAGAACACCGAGGAGCTGGTCCAGATGTTCCGCCGGTTTCACTTTGGGGAAGACCGCCGAGATCTTTCCTCTCTCATCAATGACGAAAGTGGTGCGCTCGGTGCCCCAGTATTTTTTGCCATACATGGATTTCTCGACCCATACCCCATAGGCCTCGACGATCTGCTTGTCCGGATCGCTCAACAAGGGAAAGGGCAGCCCGTATTTGTCGATGAACTTCCGGTGCTTGGCGATGGGATCGATGCTGACTCCGAAAATCGCAGCCTTTTTCCCGATCTCACCCCAGGCATCGCGCAATCCGCAGGCTTGTTTGGTGCAGCCGGGTGTATCGTCTTTGGGATAGAAATAGAGAACTACCTTTTGCCCGGCGAGGTCTTTCAGCGAGACGAGGTCGCCGTCCTGATAGTGACCACCGGCCACCGCCGCTTTGAAATTGGGGGCACGATCGCCCGCTGCTGGTTGAGTTGCCATGTGATAAGAAATACGTCTGGCGCGTTGCGTTCGCCACACGGGATGCTACAGATTTCGAGGAATATTAGCTGCGGTCAATTCGCTGACTCCTCTTTTTCTCGTGACCACTGCCAATAAGATCACCGTTTTCCGAGTGCTGCTGATTCCGGTCTTCATCACGTTGGCCGCTTACTACTCTCGAAGCATCGCCGATGGCGCGGAGCAAGTCGGCTATCGCATCGGGGCGCTCGGAGTCTACGCGCTCGCCTCGCTCAGTGACGCCCTCGACGGCTACATCGCCCGCCATTTCAATCAGCAGACCGCCTTTGGCCAGGCACTGGACCCGGTAGCGGACAAGCTGTTGCTGCTGTCCGGGGTGATCATTCTCAGTGTGACGCAATGGCATGTGGGCCTCCCGATCTGGTTCGCAGCGCTCGTGATCGCCCGCGATGTCATCATTGTGACGGGCGTGCTCATCATCAAGCACGTCACCGGCAAGGTAGAGATGGGCCCCCTCTGGACGAGTAAAGTCTGCACCTTTCTCCAGTTGAGCTGCGTGGTGTGGATCCTCCTCGATTTTTGGTCTCAGGTGGAACGTCCGATGATTTTGGATCTCCTCATCATCGGGGCGGCGATTTTCACCTCGATCTCGGGCGTTCAGTATGTGCTGGAGGGAATTCGGCAGCTCAAGGAGAGCGGACACTCGCATCCGGTCGATCCGGAGAATCCGCCCATTTGATCAAGCTTCTTGCGACTCCCCAAGCCTCGCCAGAACTAGGGTCCCCTCGGGACCTTTCATTGGTAGCGCGGCTTTTTAAAGCCGTGATCACCGGCATCCCATCCCATCAGTGGCGTTCCGTCGGAACGCTTGACCGGTCAAAGTCTTGATTCAGGGATTCGATCACGTGGAGAGGTGCATCGCTCGCGGCTCTACATCAAGCGTCCCGATGGGACGCGCTCGATCTCGACGCGGGATCGCATCCCGGCCTTGAAAGGCCGCGCTACCAATGAAGTGTCCCCACGGGACACTCGGTTGGGTCGGCCGCAGTCAGGGAGCGCGAGCAATGGCCACTTTCCCATGATTCCGAGAGCTTTTTGCCGAAATCCGAGCGCCAGAATTCCCCCATTATTTTCCGGAAATGCCCCCGCCTCTCGGCCCGCGGATGATTCGTCGCTTTTTCGAGATTTCCGGAGGTTTCGGATTTATGATGGCGACGCCCCCGCCAGCTTCCTGTCCGTTTTTCTTTTCAGCGTTTGAGCTTTCATGGATTCGTCTTCACCAGAACCTGTCATCACCCCTGGCCTTCCTCGCGTTGCCATCGTGGGACGTCCCAACGTGGGCAAATCGGCCATCTTTAATCGACTGGTTGGCCGACCCATCTCCATCGTTCACGATCAACCCGGCGTGACTCGCGACCGAATTGCCTTCGAATGCCGCAACAAGGGACGTCACGCCTACGAACTGACGGACACGGGCGGTATCGGAGCCACTCTCGATGATGGCTTTGCCGTCCAGGTCAGAACCGAGGCCGACATCGCCATTGGCACCGCCGACGTGATCCTTTTCGTGGTGGACGGTCGGGACGGAATGACCCCCATCGATCAGGATCTCGCCAAGGTTCTCCGCAAGGGGCGACGGGAAGTGATTCTGGTAGCCAACAAGATTGACACGCCGCGATCCGATCCCCACGCGGCCGAGTTTTCCGCCTTGGGATTTGACGACATTATCGCTACCAGCGCCGCTCACGGTCGAAACTTTGAACTTCTCGAAAATCGACTGGAGAAAGCACTCGCGCCTTTCGGCGGCCCCGTCGGCGAAGAAAAGCGAGGCACTGCGATCGAGGAGCTGGCAGCGACACCCTTGCAAATCGCCATCGTGGGGCGCCCCAACGTGGGCAAATCATCGCTGGTCAACGCCATTCTCAACGACGAACGCACCATCGTCAGCGACGTCGCGGGCACGACGCGGGATGCCGTCGACATTCCCTACACTCGTGATGGAAAAAACTACACCCTGATCGATACCGCCGGTCTGCGTCGTCGTCAGTTGATGGACACCTCTGTGGAGGTCTTCAGTGCGATGCGAACCGAACGCAGCATTCGACGCGCCGATGTCTGCCTCTTGCTGATTGATGCCACCAGTGGGGTGGTCGCCGGAGATCGCCGCATCGCCCGCACCATCTTGGATGCGAACAAGCCCTGCATCATTCTACTCAACAAGTTTGACCTCTATCATCCCGAGGCTCGCTACTCAGACCGGATCGAAGATTTCAAAACCGAGATGGGGGACGAATTGTTCTTCCTCCCCTACGCGCCTCGGGTGGCGGTATCCGCAAAGGAGCGCCAGCACCTGGGCAAAATCTTCAAGTCGATCGAATCCGTTCGTGAGTCGGCTCAGACGCCGATTCCCACCGGCGTTCTCAATCGCCTTCTCAGGGAGAGCATCGAACGCAATCCGCCCCCAATGAAAGGCGGCAAGCGTCTGAAACTCCTCTACGGAACCCAGAAAAGAGAAGATCGTCCGCAAGTCATTCCGGTGCCGGAGTACATGCTTTTTGTGAACCACGCGAACCTCCTCACCCGAACCTACGAACGTTTCCTCGAAAACCAGATCCGCGAAAAGTATCCGATGGAAGGCCTGCCATTCGTATTCACGGTAAAATCGCGAAAACAACAGCCTGGCCGCACAGCCAGATAAGATTCATTTTCCCGCGCGCATGGACGTCCCGGAAATCATCATCTGTGTCGATTGCGGCCAGAAAGCGCACCGTATCACCCAAGCCCCCGAAGACGGCTGGGAGGTGGGCGACTTTGTCGCCTACCGCTGCTCCGGTTGTTTCGACCGTTGGGATCTGGTTGTCGAAGACAGCGACCTGGATGAATCCAGAGGGGAAAGTCGGTTCGACTTCCGGCAATGGCTGTCAGACCGAGAAGACGAGAAATCGTCCTAGGCTGCGCGGAAACTCTCAGATCCCCTTGTAGCGGACCTTGGTCCCATCTTTCAGGGTAGGACGATCATCCTTGCGGCTGGTCTCCAATTCCATGGGGTCTTCCATCGGCGAACGCCTGGGCGCTCCCCCTCCTTGGCGGCGATCCTCTGCCTCGTTCACTTTGAGACGTCGACCGGCGATTTCCTTGCCATCGAGAGCTTCCATCGCTGCTTCGCCCTTTTCCCGATCAGCCAAGGTCACAAAGGCGAAGCCGCGCGGGCGCCCACTTTCGCGATCCATGGGGAAATAAATCTCCATGATGGGTTCAAACTCGGTGAGCGCTTCCCGCAGTTCCGCTTCACCTGTGTCGTAGGACAAATTACCGATGTATAACTTCATTCTATGTTTTTCTCTTCTTGGATTTCAGTGCGTAATCATTCCAGCCATTGCGCTTCGGCCGGAAACTTCCATCACGAGAGAAAAAACAACCGAAAGACCAATGTCCAAAACAAATCGTATTTGGATACCTTCACCCTTGCGGAAATTCAGCGAATAGCGAGCCTTTTCGTGAAAAATCCCATTCCAAGGGGGATTCAGACGGGATTCCGTCCGTTTTGAACCTTTGACCTCGCCCATCGAACACACGACTCTGCTTTTGTGCCTGCGGATCAACATCAACTCGTCCTCTTCGACAGCGATTGTCCGCTGTGTACTTTTCAGATGAAGACACTGACCTGGCTGGACTGGCTGGACAAAGTTCGCTTCATCCCCATCTCCAGCGAACGGGCAAGTGTCATCGCTCCAAAATTGAGTCGCGAAGATCTCATGGAGGCGATTCACTGCGTGACGCCCGAAGGCCGCATCTATCGAGGCGCCAGGGCCATCCGATTCCTCGGCATGAGGTTGCCGCTGCTGGTGCCTGTTGCGTTGTTCCTCTGGTTTCCCGGCGTGATCTGGCTTGCGGAAATGTTTTACCAGTTCATCAGCCGGAACCGACTTTTCTTCAGTCGGATCTTTGGATGCAAAGGTGCTTGCTCCATCATGCCTCAGCGGGAGCGGGATCAGGAATCCCCCACCGATTGAACTACCCGACTCCCCCAGAGTGCTGACCCATTTTTCGATGAAACCATCCACCATCCTACTCACTGCCCTTGTTTTCTTTGCCCTGCCTTTGCTCGGCAGAGCGGAAACGAAAGCACAAAACGTAGTTTTCATCGCCATTGATGACATGAACGACTGGGTCGGATGCCTCGGAGGGCACCCACAGGTCAAAACGCCGAACATCGATGCCTTGGCGGATCGCGGAATCAATTTCACCAACGCCCATTGTCAGGCACCTATCTGCAATCCCTCGCGCGTGAGCCTCACGCTGGGATTGCTTCCCTCCACCACAGGGATGTATTTCCTCGCTCCCGACTTCCGCCAGGCTGGGGCAACCAAGAATGCGGAGACTTTGTTTCAGTATTTTCGAAAGCACGACTACTACCTGACTACCTGCGGAAAGGTCTTCCACGGCAAGGCGGACCCGCTCTCCTTTGATCACATCGAGCCGAATCGGGGCTGGCGACGGTCGAATGAGAAAATTCGCTACACGGTTCCCGGAACCAATCCTCTCTGGGACTGGGGACAGGTCGATGTGCCGGACGAGGAGCAACGCGACTATCTCACTGCGGCCTGGGCAACGGAGCAATTGAAAACACTGCCGCAAAAGGATCAGCCCTTTTTTCTCGCGGTCGGCTTTCACCTTCCTCACGTACCCATCTATGCCTCCAAGAAATGGTTCGATCTCTATCCGTTGGAGGACATCATCCTGCCTGAAGTTCTCGATAGCGATCACGATGACATTCCCGAGATCGCCCGGCAGTTGACCCTGAACCCCACCGCCCCGCGCCACGAATGGATGGTGGAGCACGACGAATGGCGGCACGCGGTGCAGGCCTATCTGGCGGCCAACAGTTTCGTGGATCATCTTGTCGGCATGATCATCGATGCTCTGGATGCCTCCGGCGCCGCCGATGACACCATCATCGTGCTCTGGAGTGACCATGGCTTTCATCTCGGGGAAAAGCAGAAATGGGCCAAACGCAGCAACTGGGAGGAAACCACCCGGGTGCCTTTCCTCATGGCCGGCCCCGGAATCGAGAGAGGAAAAGCCTGTGCTCGTCCTGTGGGACTCATCGACATCTACCCGACTCTCGCGGACCTCTGCGGACTGCCTCCGAAGGAGGGACTAGAAGGCGTCAGTCTGCGACCGCTTTTGGAAAACCCCGAGGCACCATGGGATCGTCCCGCCATCACCACCTTTGGCCCCGGAAATCACACCATTCGCTCGGAACATTGGCGCTACTCCGTCTACGCCGATGGCAGTGAAGAACTCTACGATCACCGCATCGATCCCAACGAGTGGAAGAATCTCGCCACCGATCCCGCGATGGCGGAGGTGATCGCCCAGCATCGCGCCTCGCTTCCCAGCACCAATGCCGCCCCCCTGCCCGGCAGCGCCGGATCGGATTCGCCCCTCTATGGCGAAGACGGGAAGGTGTCACTGCAGGAGTCCATGAAGCGGGCTCAGAAAAAGAAGACGAAGACCGACGAATAGATTTCTCCAATACGATGACCGAAGTGTTTGAACAATTGGGCGAGGAAGGCATCGCCGCCTTCGTCAGCGCCTTCTATCAACGGGTCAAAAGCGACGATCTTGTCGGCCCCATGTATCCCCACGATGACTGGGAGGGCTCCGAGAAACGCCTCGCCGACTTTCTCATCTACCGCTGCGGTGGTCCTCAGCGCTATATCGAGGAACGCGGCCACCCGCGGCTCCGCATGCGGCACGCTCCCTTTTCCGTCGGTATCGCCGAACGCGATCGCTGGCTCGTGATGATGAACGAAGCCCTGACGGAGTGCGCCATTCCCTCGCCTTCACGCGAACTCCTTGATAGCTTCTTCGCCCAAACTGCTGACTTCATGCGGAATCAACCCGACGATGCCGATCTCTGAGTCATGAACCCGCTTTTCGAAAACCTCCAACTGGAAACCCGTCGCCATTTCTTTGGCAAAAGCGCTCGCGGTGTGGGTGTTACGGCCCTTTCCACTCTTTTTGATCGTGATCTTTCTGCAGCCGAAGCGTCTGGCGCCTCAACTGCCCCAGTCACAAACGCGGCACCCAGCGGCATCCTGGATTCCTACCATTACCCGCCCAAAGCCAAGCGGGTCATCTATCTGTTTCAGAGCGGAGCGCCGTCCCAGCAGGACCTTTTCGATCACAAGCCGTTACTGCAAAAACATTTCGGCGAGGACATGCGGGATCATTTCGAGATGACCGAGCGGCTCACCGGGATGACCAAGAATCAGAAGAGCTTTCCGCTGGCCGGCACCAAATTTGAATTCAAGAAGCACGGCAAGTGCGAGATGGAGATCAGTGAATTGCTGCCGCACATTTCGGGAATCGCGGATGACATCTGCCTCGTTCGATCGATGCACACCGAGGCGATCAATCACGATCCGGCGATCACCTTTTTCCAGACCGGGCACCAGCTCGCCGGTCGCCCCAGCATGGGTTCCTGGCTTTCCTACGGTCTGGGATCCGCCAATGAAAACCTGCCGACTTTCATTGCCATGGTTTCCCGTGGCACGGGCCGACCAAACTGCCAGCCGCTCTATGATCGACTCTGGGGTAGTGGCTTTTTACCGACTCAGCATGCTGGCGTGAAGTTCATGAGCGTCGGTGACCCGGTGCTTTATCTGAACAATCCCGAAGGCTTCGACGCCACTGCCCGCCGCCGGATGCTCGATGATCTGGCCCGGCTGAATCACAAGAAACTGGAGACCTTCGGCGATCCCGAGATCAACACCCGAATCCAGCAGTATGAGATGGCGTTCCGGATGCAGACGTCGGTCCCGGAACTGACGGATTTTTCCGACGAACCGCAGCACATTCTCGACATGTATGGTCCCGACGTGACCACGCGCGGCACCTACGCCTACAACTGTCTGCTCGCCCGTCGGATGGCGGAACGTGACGTCCGCTTCATTCAGCTCTATCACATGGGATGGGATCAGCATTTTACCCTTCCTACCCAACTGACCGGCCAATGTCGCGATACCGATCAGGCCAGCGCGGCCTTGATCAAAGATCTCAAGCAGCGCGGTCTTCTCGATGATACCCTCGTCGTCTGGGGCGGCGAATTTGGGCGCACCTCATACTGCCAAGGGAAACTGGAACGCGACAACTACGGGCGCGACCATCATCCGCGCTGTTTCTCTCTATGGATGACCGGCGCCGGCATCAAGCGGGGCATGACCTACGGAGCCACCGACGAGTTTTCCTACAATATCACCGAGAATCCGGTTCACGTGCACGACCTGCACGCCACCATGCTCCAACAGCTCGGAATCGATCACGAACGCCTCACCTATCGATTCCAAGGCCGCTATTTCCGCCTCACCGACGTTCACGGTCGCGTGGTCAAAGATCTGCTCGCCTGAGGGCGGTCAGCACTCGGATCACTGGCTCTTCGGCATGCCCGGCCAGCGAAAGTCCACTTTCTCGGCGGCGGGCTGAGTCAGGTCCGCTTCACTGGGAAGTGCGATGTGTTCCATCGTTTTCTTGGGATCGAGATTCTCGTTGAGCTGCGCCTCTGTTACCGGCTCCGACTTCACTCCCGACTCGGGAACTTCCATGCCCGCGACCCAGATGATGCCGTTGAGAACCAGTCGACGGAAATCTTCGATCGCCCAGTTGCGATGCCAGTGTCCGCCCGTGAATCCGATGCCGCGCCGCCGTCGGGACGCTCGACCGCCCACATCATGGTCTGCTTGGTTCCCAGTGCCTTCTCACCCTCCGGGGTCCAGTGGATGTAGCGATTGATTTTCTCCCGCGTCGGCGTGTCACCAAAGATGTCGACGGCTGTCTTTGGTTGGGGAAAGCGCATGTTGTAATACCACTCGTCATTCGCCGTCAGGGAAGGAACTCCTCGGCTGATGGGATGGTCGGCCTTTGGCTCGCCGGTCGCTGTCCAGTGGGGATTCACCGAAAATCCGCCCTCATATTGCCCGCCGATCCATTTCTGGAACCGCTCGCCCGGTTCCCCTGCCGAAGTTTCCACCGCGTAATGCATGAACATGATCCCCACACCGGCGTCCGCCAGCGACTGCATCTTGACCTCATGACCGTTGGTCGGATGCGCGGCATTGCCGTCCGAATAGATCACCACCGCTTTGGCGCCATCAAAGATCGATTCATCTTCCGGCCAGCCGTTGTGAACCACCTTTACGTCGATGGGCAGTCCGCTCTGCTCATTCAAGGCACGCGCCAAAATGATCGATCCCGCGTTGAACTCATGCTGGCCCGAAGGGTGACTGACTTTGCCTGCGATGAAAACGACTTTGGTTTTGCCTTCATCTTGAGCACCCGAAGGTGAAAGAATGGACAAGGTCAGGACAATCGCGACGCCGGCGGCGACAAGCAGAGGAAAAAGGGAGCGAAGGGATTTGGAATTCATCTTGAAGAGAGGGGCTCGAATGTGAATGCTGAGACGATCTACCGGATTTCATCCAAGAACTCAACTCCCAAAGCTTGGTCGATCCCCGCCCGTTCGACGGCCTCTCTTTGGCCCAGACACCCCATCATGAAATTTCCCCTCACCATCCTCGCCGCCTTCCTGCTCTCGACCGGTGCACTTTTCGCCGCCAAACCGACCTCGGGCGAAGCGTCCCCATCACCAAATATCCTCATTCTCTACGCTGATGATCTAGGATTCGGTGATCTCGGCTGCTACCACGCCGATTCGAAGATCCCGACGCCGAATCTGGATCGACTCGCCGCCGAGGGCATGCGTTTCACCGATGGCCACTCGTCCTCAGGCATCTGCACGCCCAGTCGCTACGCTTTGCTGACCGGTCGTCACCACTGGCGCGATTTCCATGGCATCGTCAACGCCTTCGGCAGTTCGGCTTTCAAACCGGATCGCCTGACCGTGGCCGAGATGTTGCAGGAAAAGGGCTATCACACTGCCGCCATCGGCAAATGGCATCTCGGCTGGAATTGGGACGCCATCAAGAAACCCGGTGCCAAACAGGTCGGCGAAGGCAGGGGCAAAGCCTGGGGCCCCGAGGCTTTTGACTGGTCGAAATCGATCCCCGATGGCCCGCTCGATCACGGATTCGATCACTACTTCGGTGACACCGTGATCAACTTCCCTCCCTATTGCTGGATCGAGGATGACAAAGTCGTCCGCGCTCCCGACACCCTCATGGACACCGCCAAATGGAAGCCGATCAAGGAAGGCAACTGGGAGTGTCGCCCCGGACCGATGATCTCCGACTGGGATCCCTATCAGAACCTGCCCACCACCACAATGCGCGGCGTCGACTACATCAAGGCTCAAGCCTCGGAAAAGGAACCCTTCTTTCTCTACTTCGCCTTTCCCGCGCCCCACGCCCCCATCATTCCCAACGACGAGTTCGACGGCAAATCCCAGGCCGGCCCCTATGGCGATCTCGTTGTCGAAGTCGACGATGCCTGCGGTCAGTTGCTGCGTGCCTTGGAGGAAAGCGGTCAGGCCGGGAACACCGTGGTCGTTTTCAGCGCCGACAATGGCCCCGAAAAATACGCCTATGCCCGGGACGAGAAATTCGGCCACTGGTCGGCCCATCCGCTGCGTGGTTTGAAACGTGACGTCTATGAGGGCGGCCATCACGTTCCCTTCATCGTGAAATGGCCGGGCATCACCCAGGCGGCGAAGGTATCCAATGCTCTGGTTTCTCAGATCGACCTCATGGCCACCTTCGCCTCGGCTCTCAACATCGCCCTTCCCGAGAACGCCGCCGAAGATTCGCACGACCTGCTTCCCCTGCTCCGCGGTATGACGGAGTCTGTCCGAACCACCCACGTCCACAACACCTTCGAAAACCAATACGGGATTCGCGATGGCGACTGGTTGCTCATCGATGCCAAGGACGGCTATCGTTCAGGTCGCAACAAAGAATGGGAAGCGCGCCACAACTACCCTGC
>JAGROX010000169.1:0-21122 GCA_020440025.1 Verrucomicrobiia bacterium | reverse complement strand
GCCGCCGAGCATCCAGACAAGGTGGCTGAACTGCAAACCCTCCTGAAAAAGATCCAGGATCAGGGCCATTCCGCGCCGCGCCTCGAAAAGAATTAAGAGCGATCCCATTCAACCCTCTTTAGTCTCCGACTCAACCCTGTTAGGTTGATGAAATGGCGGCAGCGGCTATCCGCCCTAGTTCCCCGAACGAAGTGGGATCTAATGAACTTCATCGTCCATTCAGCCGCTTTTGGGTCAGCTTTCCTCATCTCAACATGCGACTATTCAGAATCAGCATTCGCCGGGCCGCGACTTTGACGGCCTTCCTCATCCTCGCTGCCGTCTCCAGCTTGAGCACACCTTCGTCGCTCATTTCAGCCGAAACCGGTTGTGGCTTGGTGATCATCTTTCCCGGCGGCCCCAAGCCCGGTTCGTCGGGCCAGCGGGTCATCGACGAGTTCGTGGCCAAACTGAATCAATCCATGACGGCTCCGCTTCAGGGGAGCTATTTCAACGAAGCCGAGAGCGCGCTGGCCCATCTGAAAGAACACCCTGACAGTTTCGTCCTCGGGTCGACCGGATTCTTTCTCACTCACCGGGAAAACCTGAAACTCGTTCCCATGGCCAGATTAGTTCTCCCGGAAAATCAGCCCGAACAGTATTTCCTGGTGACGAAAAAAGGTGCGTTTACCGAATTGGCATCCCTCAAGTCGGCCAAGATCGCCGGCACGCCTTTCTATGAGTCCGAGCGATTTCTCGATCGCATCGTTTTCAAGGATGCCATCGCCGTGGGCAGTTTTTTTCAAAAAGAAGCCACGGGGCGCCCGCTCTCGTCGCTCCGTCAGCTGACGGCGGGAGAGATCGATGGCGTCCTGCTCAATGCGCCGCAATATCAGAGTCTCGCCAATCTTCCGCTGGCACAGGAACTCGACGTCACCTTCACTTCGGAGCCGATTGCCTCGATCGGCCTGATGCGTCTGGATTCCGCTGCTACCGAAGCGTCGGCAGACGATGTCAAAACCACGCTGTTAGACCTTTCCAAGACTCCGGAAGGCATCGAAGTGTGCAAGGGATTTGGAGTCGCGGGATTCGAAGCGATCGAGACAGAAAAGGTGGAGGAACTGGTAACCGCTTATGAGAAACCCTGAAGGTAGTGTGATGGGAAACGGGCGAATTTTGGCGGTGCTGACGGCGATGTCGCTCTTGTCGGGATGCGCTACCGCTCCGACATCGCCGCCCGTTGCGGTTGTCACTCCGGCAGAAACTCCGGAGACGAAGGAAGCCGCTCCCGAAATAAAGAATGCTCAAAGTCTGGCCGACGAGGCAAAAGCCTTGGTAAAACAAGGGAGCAGCCAAGCCGATCTGGCCAAGGCGGTGATGCTGTCCAACGAAGCAGCCGCCTTGGAGCCCTCGGACACCGCCATCGCGCTTCAACATGCCCGCCATGCGCTCGCCTACACCCAGACGATGACCGACATCGACCAGCAGGCGCAGATTGCTGAGGCAGGACTCCGTTCGATGGATGCGTCGGGACTATCCGGAGAAACGCTCGAGCCTGTCGCGGCCTACTACCGCGGGGCGCTGACAGGCTTGGTGATGCAGGTGCAGGGACTGGCTGCCGCCGGGAAATTGCCTGAACTTGAAACACTATTCAAGAAATCCACCCAGGCGCCCGCCACCGAGAGCGGCGGCCCTTGGCGGGCATTGGGAATGCTCTACCTCAAGGCCCCAGCCTGGCCCACGGGAATCGGCGACTTGGAACTGGCGCTGGAAAACCTTGAGCAGGCCACCTCGAGCTATCCCAACCATCCCTACAACCATATTTGTCTGGCACGCGCTTTGGTGGAAGACGGGGAACCCGAAAGAGCGGCGGAGGAATTGAATCAAGGGGAATCCCTGCTAAAAACCACTGCCTGGGGCGGATTGGGAGCCGCTTGGCAGCAGGAAATCGCCGAGATCCGCCGTTCGCTCAACTGAGGGCGACGTTATCTACGCAAAGCCAAGTCACCCAATGCGGAACGCGAGATTCGAGCCGATGAATTGCTCGCCAGCCCGAGCAGGATCTGGCCAATCGATCCCAAAGTCGGCCCCAATTGGGACCATTCCAGACGATACTTTTTCAGATCGACGGACCCTGTGAGGGCCAATTGGATTCCTCGCAGAAACGAAATGCTGAATCTGAAGGGACTGGTGACATCACCCGACAAAAGACGCATGGTTCGTTCCCTTTCGTTGGGGTAGCGCCGCCACATCTGATAGATGGCTTTGCGAATCTCACGTGCCCCTTCATCTCGACCCGAGAAGGCTTGATACAGGGCCATCGCGAGCAACTCGGGCACCAAAGTCACCGATCGACGTTGCTTTTCGAATGCCGTGAAAGAGGCCGCCCGAGCCAAACCGTCGGCATCCTGAAAGCCCAAGGTCATTCCCATTGCGGTGAGTGGGTGATGAAATCCCACGGCATCCCCGACCAATGACATCATCTCGTTTCCGTAATCCACCCGCGAGCGAAATCCATTGGCCCGAAAAGCCAATGACTCGGTCTTTACCGATTGGAGGAATGCTCCACGAATGGACTCAGGAATGAACGGCCCGTAGCATTCAGCCAGAAGCGCCGGCCAATCGGAACCATCAGAGGTGAGAACATTGGGCACATCGATTGAGGCCCTGACCAAGTCCGGCGCAACCCGATAGAGCAGGATCGGTCCCGGGGCGCCGAGGATAACGTGCCCATACTCTTCGAACGGCAAATCGATGTCCCGCAAAAGAAGCCCGGCCATGTGCGAGATTCGTCGAGATCCGCGAGACAAACTCAATCCTGCACGAACCACCGAACTCCGCCCGTCGGCGCCCACGATCTGATCGGTCGTGAATTCACTCAAGCCCCCGGAGCCGCCCTTTCGGTAGATGATTTTGCCAGGGGACACGGACGATACCCGAGCACCTGTCACGAACTCGACTCCAGCGGTTCCTTGAGCCTTTTGACGAAGGGTTTCCACCAGATTCGCGTGTTCACAAACCATGCCCCGGGCATTCCCAGGATACTCCAGCAGCACGGGTTCTGAGGCATCATCAGGGAAAATGGCGAAGCCTCGATGACTGACGCCACCGGGAAGGCTCTCATCGAGCCCGAGGACGCCCCATTGGCGCAGTATTTCGATTCCCGAGGGATGAAGCCATTCCCCGGCAAATCGATCCCGTTTGGTGCAATCAGCTTCAAAAACCGTCACCGCATGCCCTTTTTGGGCCAAAGCAATGGAAGCGAGACACCCGACTGGTCCCGCACCTACCACCGCGATTTCAGCTGATGACTTCATTGCCAATGATCAAGCAAAGGAATCGCCTCGCTCTACAGTGAACATACTACACAACATTCCTTTTTTATCTTGCACTTGTTTACTAAACTGAAGAGTTTGCCTTGGGGGGAATCATGGTTCCCTTGGGCTACATCGGGGCGAGATTCTTAAGGAGCAGTGGAATCGAGAAAGAACCGTGTCAGCCCCCGTCATCTCTATTTCCCGGCCTGAAACGCTCTCTACAGCCCACAGACCTACCCATGGCGTCGGACAATAGGATAATGAGAGAGCGCGAGGCAGCCGTCGGGATTTCCGTGAATCGAGCGCTGGATCGGCTGGCCGAAACTCAGGAAACCGATGGCAGTTGGTGGGGCGACTACGGCGGCCCCATGTTTTTGCTGCCGATGTATGTGGTTCTCTGCCATCTGTCGGCTTGGGAGATCTCTGAGGAAAGACGCCAAGCGATGCGGCGTGAGTTGTTCAGTGCGCAGCGAGCCGACGGTGGGATTGGTCTGCACGCTGAAGGAGATTCCATGCTTTTAACGTCTGTCCTTGCCTACGTCGCACTGAGATTGCTCGGGACGGAACCCGACAATCCGGAATTGATTCGGATGCGCCGATGGATCGCCGCACACGGATCTCCTCTTGGCGCGGCTCCTTGGGGAAAATGGATCCTTTGCCTCCTCGGACTCTACCCCTATTGCGGACTAACCCCCATCCTTCCAGAGCTTTGGCTGCTTCCAAAGTGGCTACCGATTCACCCGGGGCGCCTCTGGTGCCATTGTCGGATGGTTTATCTGCCGGCTTCCTACCTCTATGCGACGAGAGCGCAGCAAGCGCCCAACGACCTGATTCAAGCGCTTCGCGAGGAACTTTACGACCAGCCGTGGGACGAGATTGATTTTGCAGCTCATCGCAACCAAATCGCGCCCTCGGACAAACTCATCCCCACCCGATTACCCGGTCGACTCGCCAATCGTGCCCTGGCGATTTTGGAATCGCTCATCCCCCATCGCCTTCGGCAGCGCGCCCTGCGAGAAGTGCTTCGCCAAATCAACTTTGAAGATTCCGTCACCAATCATCTCGCCATCGGACCGGTCAATCGCGTGCTCAACAGCCTGTGTCATCATTTCCGCGAGCCGGGCGGAGAGCCATTTCAAGCCAGCATGGTGGCATTGGATGCCTACCTCTGGGATACCGACGATGGTCGATGCCGAATGCAAGGATACAACAACAGCAAGCTGTGGGATACCGCCTTCGCCATTCAGTCCGCCATGGCTGCGGGCGCGAGCAGATCTCATCCCGAAATGCTTCACCGGGCTCATGGCTATCTTCGGGATCATCAGATTCTCGACGACGTTCCCGCCGCAGCCGAACACTATCGCTCGCCCTCAAAAGGTGGTTGGCCTTTCTCCAATCGAGATCACGGATGGCCGATCAGCGACTGCACCGCCGAGGGTTTCAAGAGTTCCCTCCTGCTTGGCGATTGGAAGCCTGAAACGGCAATTCCGGAGGAAAGGTTGCGCGAATCCATTCCTCTGATGTTGCATTGGCAGAATCCAGACGGCGGCTGGCCAACCTACGAAAAACAACGCGGCGGCAGTTGGCTCGAATCGCTCAATCCCTCGGGCGTTTTTGATCGCATCATGGTCGACTACTCGTATGCGGAATGCACCAGCACGGTTCTGGACGCTCTCGTCCGTGCCCAGAAACGCTTTCCTGACTGCCACTCAGCGGAGGTAGCTCTGGCAATTGATCGCGGCGGAGCTTGGTTGCGAAGCCAGCAGCGCGATGACGGAAGCTGGGAAGGGTCTTGGGGCGTATGTTTCACCTATGGCACTTGGTTTGGAGTCAGCGGGCTCATGGCTCTTGGTGCCGGGTCCGATGACCCGGCCCTCATCCGAGCGTCGGAGTTCCTGCTCAGTCATCAACACGACGATGGCGGTTGGGGTGAAGCGATATCCAGTTGTCATCAGCGCAAATGGGTGGACGTGCCCGAGGGGCATGTCGTCCAAACGGCGTGGGCGCTGCTTTCCCTGATTCGTTCGGGGAACAGGGACCACGAGGCACAGGCCCGCGCGGTCGATTTCCTCTCAAAAAGACAGTCTCCAGATGGCGGATGGCCCCATGAAGGAATGGTCGGCATTTTCAACCGAACTTGTGCCATCAACTACGATTGGTATCGCCTGTATTTTCCGCTTTGGGCGCTGGCCGAGTGGCATGACCAGCAAACGGAAAAATCCTCAATCAGGACTTCCGGCTGACTTCGATCGGGAAAACCAATCGATCGCCAGCGGCAGCGCAATCAGCGAGGCAAGCAGCATGCAGACGATCCCTTGAAGCAACAGCCCTCCAAAAGTGGCGACGCCCTGATGAATGCACAGGGTGAGCGATGCCAGGCCCGCCATGGTGGTGACGCCGGCGAGAGCGATCGCCCGACCGGAAGTTTTCACAGCGTGAAACGCGCTCAACTCCGGATGCTCCGCCCATCGATGAACGAGGTGGACGCCGTAGACCACTCCCAATCCCAGCAACAAGGGCAGACCATTAATCGAGGCCAGGTTGTAACTTTGGCCGGTCAAATAGAGCCATGCCTGGAGCATCGCCATGCCCACCACCAGTGGACAAAGCGCGTAGAAGACTTTCGCCGGACGCTTGAGATCAATCGCCAGCAGGATGATGACCACTACCAAAGTCAGTAGCAAGGAGCGACCGATGCCCTGAACCAATAGTTGGATATTGCTCTGGCTGATGACGGGATAGCCAGTCACTCCCGGATCGACAGACCGGAGCTCCGCCAGGAAGGTGTCGAGAAAATCGGAATCCCAGACCGAGCCAGTCGGATAGACGAATGCCGCATAGCGACCTGACTCACTGCGAAACCGCTTCACGAACGCGGGAGGCAAATCCGACTCGTCGAAGGGTGCCAGCTTTGCCCAAGCCTTGGCATATCCCGAAAGCTGATCGATTAAGCCTTGGAGATGATGCTCAAACTCGCGCGTGCGAGATCGCGCAATCTGAGGCTGAGCTTGGAACGCTGCCCTCGCCGAGCCGACGGCATCGATGCCATCCTGCAGTGCTTCGGTCAATTCCGCCTGCCCTCCGACAAATGCCAGCTCCTGGGCTTCCAGCAGCGCATCCTCAAAGTTCGTCAATGCCGTGAGGTAATCATCAGTAGATTCACCACCCTCCAACTGCGGCCATCCTCCTTCCAGCCACTCTTGGCGCGTCTGCAACAAAGCGATTTTCTCCGCTTGCTGCTGGGGAATCAGATCACTCAGGGAAACGACGCGGGCCACTGTCGGCAGCGCCCGAACGCGTTCGACCAATTGATCGAGAGTCTGTCGATTTTCCGCCTGAATCACCGCCGAAGTCATTTGGAAATCACTCCGTTCATCCATCTTCAGCTGATATTCCGTCGACTCGGCATCGCGTGGCATCACGGAGAGTCCGTTGAAATCCATCGGCACTCGCGGCGCCACGACGGCACCGAGAACAGCGACGGCTGTGACAAAAAGTAGGGCAATGCCCGTGGCCGATCGAGACAGTCGCCACCCCGGTTTGCCAACGGATCGATTTGCCGTCTCTTTCGCGACAGGACGACCGGGTTCCCGGGTTCGCAGCAACATGGCCGGCAGCAAAATAAGGGTCACCACCAACACGATGACTACGGACACGGCCGTGGTCAGACCGAGTTGGGAGGTTCCTCGAAACTCGGAAACAGCGGTCACGGAAAACGCCAACGCCGTGACCAAGCCGCCGGCAATGATGCCCTGCCCCGACCGCTCCAGCGCTTTTCTCACTGCCGTCTGTCGATCCATCCCCTGCGCCAGTTCTTCGTCCGTCCGTCGAATCAGATAGATCGCAAAATCGATCCCGATCCCGAACATGATCGCGAGAAACGAGACGCTCATGCGATTGAGGGAATCGAACAGAAAACGAATCACCCCGAGGCTGATCACCATCCCGCAGGTCAGTGGCACCAGAGAGATCAGGGTCCGGCGAATCGATCCCAAACCGATCCAAAGAATGATCAGAACCAGAACGGCCGAAGGAACTCCGGCCCTCAGCAAGTCTCCCCGCATGCTCTCGATATCGGTGAGGATGTGGGCGGGCATTCCTGTCAGCCCCATGGTGATGGCTCCATATCCCGCCTCTTCTGACACAGTCAGCGCTGCCCACTCCTCGCGAACGACGTTTTCAACGGTCTTGAGATAACCCGGATCGTCGGAGGTCCGATCCGGGCGCACAAAGAGGAACACCATCCTGAAGTCACGCGAACCCAGAAATCCTTTCCCCTTATAGAATTCGCGGGCGGCTTTCAGGTTTCCCGATTCGGCTCCGGTGACTGCGGGCACCGAGAAATCGTGATGCTCGCGATGGGTCAACCAGGTTTCCCATTCTTTAAAAAACCAGGTCAGCCCCGCCATGGATTGAGAGGCGGTCGCCGGGTCCCATTTGGCACCTTCGTCCTCCGATTGCATCAGAACGGAAAGGCTATCCAGCACCTCGGGAAGCCCCTTGGCATCTTTGAGTGCCTCCATCGTCCCGGAAAACGAAGTGGCCTGCTCCAAAGCCGTATCCAAAGTCGAAACATCGAGAAAAAGTGGCAACCGCGATGCCATGGTCTCCAGATCGATCCGGTAAAAAACATCCGCCACCGGGGCACCGCGTTGCATCAAGCGATCCGCCAGTTCCGTCGCGGCCTCGCGAATCTCGTCCGGCTCACCTTCCAGCACCACAATCAGGTCATTGGCCGCGCCAAAGTCTTCCAGGAAGGCGTCATACTTCTGGAGTTCGGGATGCGCGGAGGGCATCAGATCGCGATACGAAGAAGAGATCTTCAGCCCGGGAATCGCCAGGCCGAAAATCACCGTCAACCCGAGCACGCCGCCGATCATCCATCTCCCGTGATGATTTACGAGCTTCCAAATCTGCTGTAAAAGAGGGTCCCACATCGCTTTCCAGATCTCCGGCCAATTTCACGGAAGTGGCAAAACCAAAGATCGACACCGACCCTCGGTTTTGTTTGATCATTTCTCAACCAATTGCGAATTCCCCTCCTTCTCATGAAATCAATCACCCCACTCCTGATCGCAATTTCGCTGCTGACAGGCTCTGCCTTTGGAGAAGTCACCAAGCCACAAAACGTCCTCTTCATTGCGGTCGACGATCTCTCCAGCGCTCTCGGTTGCTATGGCGATCCAGTGGCGATCACACCTCACATTGATGCCCTCGCGGCTCGTGGCGTTCGATTCGAGCACGCCTACAACCAACTCCCGCTCTGCAATCCCAGTCGCGCCTCGATCCTTACCGGACTGCGCCCCGACCAGATTCGGGTCTACGATTTGGACCGTCATTTTCGCGACGAACGCCCGGACACGGTTTCCCTGCCTCAGTTGTTCAAAAACAACGGCTGGTTCTCGGCCCGAGTTGGCAAGCTCTACCACTACAATGTTCCTGCCGGTATCGGAACCGACGGACTCGATGATCCGCCTTCGTGGCATCAGGTCGTCAATCCCAAGGGGCGCGACGTCGCCGACGAGGCACTCATTTTCAACGCGGAACCTCATCGCAAGATCAGCGCTGCCCTCAGTTGGCTGGCCGCCGAGGGTGCCGACGAGGAACAGACCGACGGCATGATCACCACCCAGGCGATCCGTCTCATGACCGAGAAAAAAGGCGCTCCCTTTTTTCTCGGGGTCGGCTATTTCCGCCCTCACACGCCCTACGTCGCGCCGAAAAAATACTTCGATCTCTATCCCTTGGAAAAGATGACCATGCCCGACGCTCCGGAGAATGATCGAGACGACATCCCCACCCCCGCTTTTGCTCACAACAATCCGGTGCCGAACTATGGACTCCCCATCGAGACCTGTCTCAAGGCCAAACAGGCCTACTATGCCTGCGTCTCTTTTGTCGATGCCCAGGTCGGTCGCTTGATGGCATCGCTCGATGAACTCGGACTCGCCGACAACACCATCATTGTCTTCTGGAGTGATCACGGTTATCACCTAGGCGAGCATCGCGGCATCTGGCAAAAACGAACGGTGTTCGAGGAATGCGCCGCCACGCCTTTCATCATCTCCGCGCCAGGGGCGAGCGGCAACGGAAGGGCCTGTCCCCGAATCGTTGAGTTCGTCGATCTCTATCCGACGCTGGCCGAACTCTGCGGCATCGAACTGCCAGGTTCCATGCCGCTCACCGGAAAAAGCCTCAAGCCTTTGCTCGAAAACCCCGAAGCGCCGTGGGCGGGCAACGCCGTGACCCAGGTCCTCCGTCCCGCCGATGATCGCCTTCCCACCCAGGTCATGGGACGGAGCATTCGCACCGAACGCTGGCGTTACACCGAGTGGAACGAGGGCGCGGCAGGCCTCGAACTTTACGATCACGAGAACGACCCGGGCGAGTTCACCAATCTCGCCATCGAACCTTCCGATGAAGCCAAGGCCGTGATCGAACAACTCAAGCCCCTGCTCCAGTCAAAAGCGGAAGGCATGCCACCCACCACCCCGGTGAACCCTGAGCGATTGTGATCCAGGACCATCTTACGCAGAAATTGCGGCCCGAATGCGCCAACTGACCGCGCCGGGTTCGGGATTATGGTAATTGAGATGAGATCTCTGTTTCTGAGTGCCAGCCTGGGGGTTATTGCCGCGTCGAATCCATTCGCAAACGCGGAGGAAATCGACTTTGCCCGGGACATTCGGCCCATCCTTTCGGAAAACTGCATCTATTGCCACGGACCGGACGAGGAGCATCGCAAAGCGGATCTCCGGCTTGACCTGAAGGAGCACGCGCTGGCCAATCGCGACGGCATCATCGCCTTTGCCGCCGGGGATCTGGCCGCCTCGGAATCCTGGCATCGCATCACCTCCGACGATCCGGACGAGTTGATGCCGCCGCCGAAGTCGAACAAGAAGCTCACCTCCGAACAGAAAGATCTCATCAAACGCTGGATCGAATCCGGTGCGGAATGGACCGAGCACTGGGCCTTTGTCGCCCCGAAAGCTCCCGCGCCGAGCGACAAACCGACCATCGATCGATTCATCCAGGCCAAGTTGGGCGAGAAAGGACTCCAGCCCTCACCCGAGGCCGACCGTCGAACCCTGCTGCGCCGACTTTCCTTCGATCTGACCGGATTGCCGCCGACTCCGGCGGAAGTGAAGGCCTTTCTCGACGATCCATCACCGGACGCCTATCAGAAGCAGGTCGATCGCCTGCTCGCCTCCAAGTATTTCGGCGAACGCATGGCGGTGATGTGGCTGGATGCCGCGCGCTATGGTGATACCTCGGTCATGCATGCCGATGGCCCCCGCGACATGTGGCCGTGGCGTGATTGGGTGGTGAATGCCTTCAACCAAAACCAACCCTACGACCAGTTCTCCATCGAGCAGATCGCCGGGGATCTCCTTCCCGAACCGACACTGGCGCAGCAGATCGCCTCGGGGTTCAATCGCAATCACCCCTCATCGGACGAAGGCGGTGCCATCGCCGAGGAACTCCGGGTCAGCTACGTGGTCGACCGGGTGAAAACGACCTCCAACGTGTGGCTGGGCCTGTCGATGGAGTGCGCACAATGCCACGATCACAAATACGATCCCATCGCCCAGCGGGAGTATTATCAGTTTTACGCCTACTTCAACAACACCACCGATCCCGGCATGCAGACCCGCAAAGGGAATCAGGCGCCCATGGTCGAAGTCATTTCTGAGGTCGAAGAAGACAAGCTGGCCCAGATCGAGGAGAAACTGAAAGACGCTACCGATCTCGTCGCGAAAACAGACGCCACCACTCGCGCCGCCTACGCCAAATGGCCGACCCAGCTCAATGGCAAGGAAGCTCCCGCCACCGATGCCAAGGCGCCCTATGCCGAGTTGCGACACTACTACCCTCTCGATGAACCTGCCGGCTTGGCCCTGATCGATGTCATCAAACGGAAGGATGCCATCACTACCACCACCAGCGTTAAAACGGTCGAACGCACGCCGAACCAGCGTGGAATCGCCCTGGATGGCCGCACCGCCTTCGAGGCCGATGACTTTTCTGAGTTCGACAACAAGAGCGCCCTCACCTTTTCGGCCTGGCTGAAGCTGGATTCCCTCGTCTCCGGTGCCGTTTTCGCCAAGATGGACGACAAGAAAAACTATCGCGGCTACGACTTCTGGCTGGAATCGGGAAGACCGGGCACGCACTTGATCAGCAGCTGGTCCGGCAATGGCATCAAGGTCGTCTCCGACACTGCACTCACCCCCGGAAAGTGGCAGCACGTCGCCGTGACTTACGATGGCAGCGGCGAGGCCAAGGGAGTCAGCGTCTACATCGATGGCAAAGCGGTTCCGACGAAACTGATCGGAGGTAAAAAGCTCACCGGCACCATGAAAAACGACGTGCCTTTCCGCATCGGCGGACGCTCGACTTCCGCCTTTTTCAAGGGAGCCGTCGATGACATCCGAATCTACGAACGCGCCCTCAAACCCGGGGAGATCCCCAGCCTCCAGCGCGATCTCATCGGCGAGGCGCATCGAACCGAACCAGCCAAGCGTACGCCCGAACAGAAGAACCTCTCCTATCACCACTACCTCTCTTCCACCGCCAATGCCTATCGGCGCGACCTCGCTGCCAAGGTCGCTGCGTCGCTGGAAAAAAAGACCCTCCTCAGTGGCAAAACCACCACCATGGTAATGGCGGACAATCCGCCGGACAAGATGCGGCCCACCTATCTGCTGAATCGCGGGGCCTACGATCAGCCAGATGAGAAAACGGTAATCCTGCCCGGCATTCCCGCCATTCTCCCTCCCTTGCCAACTGATGCCCCGGCCAACCGTCTCGGTCTCGCAAAATGGCTCTTTGCGGACGAGCATCCCCTGACCTCCCGCGTCGCGGTGAATCAGCTCTGGCAGTTGCTCTTCGGCACCGGCATCGTCGCCACTCCGGCGGACTTCGGTTCTCAGGGCGCCTTTCCCTCGCACCCGGAACTGCTCGACTGGCTGGCAGTCGATTTCCGGGAATCCGGCTGGGATGTGAAGCGGATGATTCGTCAGATCGTGATGTCTGCCACCTATCGACAAAGCTCCGACGTTCCCCCCGGCCATCTTGAGGCCGATCCCAACAATCGCTTCCTCGCCCACGCCCCGCGATTCCGGCTCGCGGCCGAGTTCATTCGCGACAATGCCCTCGACCTCTCCGGGCTGCTCCTGCGCGATGAAATCGGCGGCCCCGGCGTGAAACCCTACCAGCCGCCCGGGCTCTGGGCCGAGGTAGGACTCGGAGGCGCCCCCAAGTTCGTGCAGGACAAAGGTGACAAGCTCTTCCGACGCAGCCTCTACACCTACTGGAAACGCTCTTCACCTCCGCCCGCGATGCTGATCTTCGACGCCCCGACCCGGGAGACCTGCATCCTTCAGCGTCCCATCACGAATACTCCGCTTCAGGCCCTCGCTGCGATGAACGATATCCAGATGATCGAGGCTTCCCGACACCTGGCCGAGCGAGTCATCGGCGAAGGTGGCGCCTCGCCCGAGAGCCGCGCCGCGTTTGCCTTCGGTCTCGCCACCGCTCGCGAACCGAATTCCCGCGAGTTGTCCGCCCTGCTCGATGTCTATCGCGGCAGTGTCGAAAAATACCGCGCCACGCCCGAGATCGCGCTGGAACTCCTCAGTGCCGGAGAATCCAAACGCAACGAATCCCTCGATCCCGCCGACCATGCCGCCTGGACCATCGTCGCGAGCCTGCTCCTGAATCTGGACGAAGTGCTGACCCGCAACTGAACCCACCTCCCCGCCCATGAATCCTCTCGAAGATTTCCAAACCCAATTGAAGCGACGCGCCTTCCTCGGCCAGAGCGGGCGCTTGCTTGGCGGCACCGCCCTGGCGACGCTCCTGGGGAAAGACACCGCGGCACTCGGGGCCACTGGTTCCAGCACTGGACTCCCCGGATACCCTCATCATCCGCCGACCGCCAAACGCGTCATTTACCTGTTCATGGCCGGAGGCCCGAGCCACATCGACTTGTTCGATTACAAGCCCGCGATGCGCGATCTCCACGGCACCGAATTGCCGGATTCCATTCGCAACGGGCAACGCATCACCGGCATGACCAGCGGACAAAAGGAGTTTCCCTGCGTGGCCCCCATGTTCGAGTTCGAGCGCGTCGGCGAGCGCGGCACCTGGATGAATACCGAAGTGCTGCCCCATACCGCCACCGTTGCCGACAAGATCACCCTCATCCGAACGATGAATACCGAGGCGATCAATCACGATCCCGCCATCACCTTCATCAATACCGGCACCCAGCAGTTTGGTCGCCCCAGCATGGGCTCCTGGCTGTCCTATGGACTCGGCAGCCTGTCGGACAATCTCCCCGCCTACGTCACCATGATCTCGGTCGGTGCCCGGCCCGGTCAGGCCCTCTACTCGCGGCTCTGGGGCAGCGGTTTTCTCCCGTCGAAACATCAGGGCGTTCAGTTCCGCAGCGGCAACGACCCGGTTCTCTACCTCAACGATCCCAAAGGCATTGATCGCGATCTACGCCGCACCATGCTCGATGGTCTCGCCACCCTCAACGCCGAGCGCCACGCCACCGTTCGCGATCCCGAGATCCAGTCTCGCATCGCCCAGTACGAGATGGCCTATCGGATGCAGGCCTCCGTGCCCGATCTCATGGAGGTGAACGGCGAACCCGACTACGTGTTCGAGAACTACGGCCCCCAATCCAAGACCAAGGGCAGCTTCGCCGCCAACTGCGTCCTCGCCCGCCGCATGGCCGAGCGCGGCGTCCGATTCATCCAGCTCTTCCATCGCGGCTGGGATCAGCACGGCAACCTGCCCGCCGATCTCCGGAAAAACTGCGAATCCGTCGATCAACCCGCTGCCGCCCTGCTCAAAGATCTGGAAGAGCGCGGCATGCTCGACGATACCATCGTCATCTTCGGCGGTGAATTCGGCCGCACCATCTACAGTCAGGGAAAACTCACCAAGGAAAACCACGGTCGCGACCACCACGGTCGCTGCTTCTCCACCTGGGTCGCCGGAGGCGGCTTCAAAGCCGGCTTCGACTACGGCGAGACCGACGACTACGCCTACAACATCGTCAAAGACCCCGTCCACATCAACGACCTCAACGCCACCGTCCTCCACGCCCTCGGCATCGATCACGAGCGCTTCTCAGTCAAATATCAAGGCCTCGACGCCCGCCTCACCGGCGTCGATGGGGCGCATGTGGTGAAAGATTTGCTTGTCTGACAGGGCTGGGAACATAAAGCCTCAGACTGGGTTACCTCTCCGGGCCAAGCGTGCGACTGACGAGACTACTTGATCATCCATCCTTTACGTGGTGAAATTCATCCACATGATCGCACGCCCACTTAAGATTTCTGATCGGTTCAGGATCCGCCCACTGACCGGAGCCCTGGCTTTCCTCCTTTTGATGGGTGGGCTGGAAAAATCATCGACTCAGGAACTCGATCGGACATTGAAGGCGATTCCGATGGATTTTCAGGCCATCCCAGAAATGACGGCCATTGAGGCCGAGATCGATGCGGAAATACGGGAGAAAGCGGAAATTCCCTACGAGGAAGCCATGAGTGCCCTCGCCGATGGCTACACGAAGGCGCTCACCCGGGAAATGGAAGTCCTGAGAAACTCGGGACAGTCCGATAAAGCGGAAGCGTTGAAGTTGGAAATCCAAGAGTTCGTCTCAGGATCGAGGATACCACCGACCAACGACGCAGACGTCGCCCCCGAGTTGCAACGATTGCGCACGACCTTTCGGAGAGAACAGGCGCGGCACCGAGAGACACGCGACCGCCGTTTGGAGCCTCTGGCAGAAACCTATGAGCGGAAGGTGGAGGACTTGGAATTTCAACTCACCAAGGACGGTCGTGTCGAGGAAGCCAAAACCATCGAAAAGGCAAAGTCGCTCTACTGGATCAGGCGCTCGAATCTTGCCGTGGTCTCATGTGAAGGTGCCATCGCAAAATTCCAAAACGGAGTCGATGCGTTCTCCAATCGTGCCTATCCGTGGACAAACATCCCCGAATTCCTGCCTGAACTGAGTTTCATTCAGAACGCCGGTGGATCTTCGGTGGCCAGAAAACTCAAGATCTTGGAGCCAGGGGTGATCTTCATGGGAGCCGACAGCAAGAATCTCAAGGATCTGGAGGTGATGGAGAAACTCGGGTTCTTGAAACTTCCGGGAGGTTTCAACTACCGGGATGCGGCGGGCAGTCCGATGACCCTCTTTGTCGGCATCGTGGATCGCCCTCTGGAGATTCCGCCCGCCGACTCGTTTGGCGGCTTCGTGATCATCGGCGATGTGAGGCATTGATGGTCCGTGACCGCCTCACCTGACAGGAGTGGGAAATGAAAACAGCGGATCCTGGCGATGCGATTGGTAGGGCGTGGCCTCCGGACGCGCCGAGGTGTCGTGTCTCGGTGCGATCCACCGAATACCGGCGCGCCGAAATTGACGCACCAAAATCATTGCTGGTAGGGCGCTCAGTCCCTTGAGCGCCGGAGGACGGAGAGAGGGATAGGCGATGGGATCCAAGGAATCGGGATCGAGGATCGAGGGGATCATTGGCTTGAAGAAACCGGCGGGTGATTCAGGGGGGCTCAGGGCCGATACTCGGCGCGCGAGGGACCGCACGCCCTACCTGGCCTGCGGCAGCCCCCTCCCGGTATCCGGTGGTTGAGCTTCGCTCATTTGGCGTGAAGTCCTTTCGTCAGATGAAACCCGGCAGCCTCCTCGTCTTCTTGGCGATTCTCAGCCTGTGTGGCCTGGTCATTCAGATCGGCGCGACGCCTCTTCTGGACCCAATCAAAAACAACAGCCCTGCCATCCACTACCTGCTGTGCTGGGTGGCATTTGTTTGATCGCAGCAATCGCGATGGCCTGTTTCGCGACCAAAGCCTAGAATCAGAAGAGGAGAAAATAGCGAGCTCTCCGAAACGGCTCAATCAACGCCCCCATTCGGCCCAACCCAGAAAAGCGTGTCGCCGCGGATTCGCGTCAGTGAAAGCACAGAGCTTGTCAAAAGGCCCAGCACTCCAGTAAACTCCCACGGAAGTGCCCAGCTTCGATACGCGGCCGATTGGGCGAAGACATTGGCGCTGAAATACTCGAGCCCGCCCCCAAGATGAGCATTCCTCCCCCACGTTTCATCTTCATCTCACTCTCTCGTTCAGCTTCGGTTTCGGTGCTTGCAGTGGTGGTGACACGAAACGGAACTCCCGCCGAGTCGTATCTCCTGCTCACGATCCTCTGCGCCGCTGGTTTGACCGCCACCTTATGGAACATTCGACGAACCAAGAATTGAGATTCCCATCTCCCATCTCCCATCTCCCATCTCCCATCTCCTCTATCCTTTCTCCTCTATCCTCTCTCCTTCCCATGCCCCTCAAAGCCCTCATCGCCGCCACCCTCGCCCTGATCTCGCTGGCCGCCCCCACCCCCACTCACGCCGAAAACACCTTCAGCTTTACCGTCCTCGAGATCCCCGATATCCAACGCGGCGCCGGTCTGGCCATCGTCATGCGCACGCCATCGGGGAAAACGTGGCTCTACGATACCGGGTCGGCCTACCCGATGGCACTCTCATCCGACGGGTGGCAGGGAAATTTCAACGCCGGTCGCGATCTCATCGCCCCGCTGCTGAAGGAGCAGGGCGTCACCTCCATCGACGGCATCTTCATCAGCCATGCGCACTACGATCACTTCGGCGGTCTGATCTGGCTGAAGGATCACCTGAAAATCGAGAAACTCATCGACTGCGGTTATATCTTCCGCAGTGGGAACGAGGATGACTACCGCGGCACCAATCGATCCGAGCTCGATCACTACACCGAGCTGCGCGAAGAATTCCAGGCTCGCGGCGCCCTCCTCACCGCCACCGCTGGCCAGGTGCTGGACCTCGACCCCGATCTCAAGATCGAGGTCATCGCCCCGCCAAAGACCTACTTCGACGATCCCAAGATCAACACCCGCCAGAAGAACGACACTCCGTCGCATTTCCTGGTGAATGCCAACTCGCTCGCCCTGCGCATCCAGTTTGGCGACATCGTTTTCCTGCTGCCCGGCGACATCCAGACCGAGGACATCGAAGCCAGCCTCATGCCCTTCGTCGATCCCGCGAAGCTGAAATGCCACATCCTCGTCGCGCCCGGACACGGCATCCACCCCATCCCACCCGCCTTTGGCGAAGCCACCCACCCGGAAATCTCCATCGCCAGCGTCTTCCCCCGCTACGCCCGAGGCATCAAATCCACCGCCGCACTGAAGGCTCTCGGCGCGAAACCCTACATCACCGGCTTGCACGGCACCGTCCAGGTCGTCACCGACGGCAAGACCTATCAAGTCACCACCGAGCGGGATGACACGAGCATTTCTCAGTGAAATATGAGGGCCTCGATTCCCGTCTCACCGGCGTCGATGGGGCGCCTGTGGTGAAGGATCGGCACACCTGACAGAGCTGGGAGGGGAAATGTCAGACTGCTTTGCCTGCCCGGTTTCGGCAAAGCCCGCATGCCGGGTGTTGGGGGGAGCGGGTTCAATCCCCGTTCTTACCCGATTCGGTCTTCGAGGTTAGGTTTTCGATGAAATATGCAAGCAAAGGGCACAACAATAGCGCAGAGAAAGGCATAAACTGGAAGGCTAAATGTTAAAAACCGAGTCCGTCCCCCCAAGCTAAAATATTTCATGTGTCTCGGAATTCCTGCCCCAATGATCGTTCGTTTTACCGAAGTCGGATCGAGCCTTCTCGACCTTTCCAGGCTTTTACGGGCTCCGAAATAATTTCCATCGTTGAATGTGAAATAGATACGACCGGCTCCAGAGGTAAGAGAAACGTTGTATCGCAAAATGTTCCAATGGACGCTGAAATTGTAGAAATGTGTGAACGCCCAAACGAGAACCAAGAAAGATATTGCTGTGAGGAAGACAATCTTCATTTTTTGAGCAGAACGTCGAAGTCCACACATCCGCTACCGGGAGCGCGCCTCCGACTCTGGTTGAGGTTTGTTGCCACCCGTCGAGTCCGACTCGGAGCGGGTAGCGGATGGTGGTGCGACGCCTTCTGCCCTACCGGTTCTGAGTAGGGATTCAATCTCGCTGAATAAGGCAATCCCCATTTTCGCGTTAGCAAATGGTGCATCCACTCCCGTATCGCGCCCCAGAAGAACCAAGCTCAGGTCCCAATCGTTCTCATGGTTGATTAACGTTCCCGCATACACCGTTCCCATATCGTCATCTCCTGGGCCAAAAAACAGGACGTCACCATCGTCTCTTTCTATTTTCTGACCGCCGCTGCTTTTCTCAATACTTCTCTCGAGGAAAACAACGGGAACAAAACCGTCCGGGTAAACTGTGATCCAGAGTTTGTATAGCGGCTTGCTGGAAATCTCGTAAAAGGAATCCCAAAGCCTCTCTTTCTCTTTCTTGGAGCCCTGATGTTTGGGGACCGCTGAGACGAGTTTCTCGTCAATGCCGAGGAGTTCGGCAATCTGAGCCGAAGTCGGTATTGGCGGAACCGATTCGTCAGCGGAGCTCGAAACCGAAATCACAATGAGTAATCCGGATATGAGTGCACGAGTCATATTTTGGCAGAACGTCAAATGTGGTGGCACGGCGGCGCAGGACTCACAGAGCGAAGCGAACGAGGGACGTTGCCCGCCGTTGCCACCCACGACTTGTTCGCCCAGTCTGTTAACTGCTGTCTCATAGTCCGGCGAGGATGAACGCTTCAAGTGAGGGTGACAAGGTGTGAATCCCTCCAAAATCGTGATCTTCTGCCACGACTGCTCCGTCAGGCATGATCCCGATAGGGTTGCCGCCGCCATCCCACCCGATGATGAACATCTCGCTTGTCGTCCAGCCGTCCGGAAGCTGGCACTCAGCGTAGAACTTGGTATGGCTGGCATAAAGATCGTCTATGCCGTCGATCCACTCGCTACCGAGGACGCCAGATCCGCAGCACTCCAGAAACCAACGGAAATCGTCGGGGATCTTACCGTGGATGCTCTCGAAGTCCTCCAATTCGGCTTCAGACGCGGGTGGATAGGAAATCCCAGTCGGTCGCTCTTGCCAGCGTTCAAGTATTGAGCGTTTGGATGCGTCCGAAATCATGGTCTTTTATCTCTGGCGAACATTCTTTATTCGTATGACCACCTGCGGTGATATCAAGCAGACGGTCGGGAGCCAGAATGTCGAGAAATCCCTGAGCCAGCAAGGTAAATCCCAAGAAACCTGTGTCTATCCGGGGCATCGGGGCTGGGGGGATTGGGACGAGTCGCCCGTGCGGATATCATGGCGCAGGAGCGGGGTGACGGGAGGCGTGGAAAGCAAGCAATGGCGGGTCCGGGGCTTGGCAATGGTAGGGCGTGGCCTCCGGACGCGCCGGTCGGGGGTGGTGACGGTGCGGCCCTGCGGACTCTGGCACGCCGGGCCGTCACGCCCTACCCGGTGTCGACGGTGCCCCTGTCGTCAAAGATCGGCTCACCTGACAGAGCTGGGAGAGGAAATGTCAGACTTCCTTGCCGGACCCGTTTCGGCAGAGCACGTTCGTCACTCTTCGGAGTGACTTGAGACGGCCGGAACCGCCGTGCTACAGCCGAGCGAAGCGAGACAGATCCCCAACGGGCACCGCACAGCGGCAAGGGAGGAACGACCGCAGTCAAACCCGTATGGCCGTTGGTGTGGGGGGAGCGGGTTCAATCCCCGCTCCTACCCGATTGTGCCCTAGTGTTCATCGGGATGGGTTATCCTATAAGGCTTGCCGCTTTTCGTATTGATCGTAACAGCATAAAAAAGACAACCTTCCATCACGCCTACTTCGTATCCGAACTCGTTCTGCGTCAGTAAAAGTCTTTCGTGCTGGCCAAGTTTTGACTTGTCAATAACTAGGAGATTGCCAGAATCTTGGGAATAGGCCATGGCCAGATCTGTGCTTTGAAAAGAAAGTAGAAACGGGCTATCCAACTTGTTCCTCAATTCTGCCAGAATAGATCTCACGTCCTGAGGATAATCGTCTGCGATCTCAAACTCATTTGATTGCGTAGAATTGAACAGGTGCCGAAGAAACGAATGAATCAGCGATAATTCTATTGTAGATACGCCATCATCGTCAAACGTGCGCACGGTCGGAGTTGCGGCAGGTGGTGAGGCGCATGAAGAAAAAGCCGCCAATGTGCCTAGTAGGATCAAACGGAGGATCATTTTCTGGGATAACGTTAAATGTGGTGGCACGGCGGCGCAGGACTCACAGAGCGAAGCGAACGAGGGAGCTTATCCGCCGTTGCCACCCACGACGTGTTCTGCCTCGGGTTCCAGTAAGCTTTTGAGTATCACCAAATCCTTGGACTCAAGCTGGTAAACATCTGTCACGACCTTCGTGAGCACGCCAATCTCTCCAGTCTTAATGTCGACTAGCCATCGGTCAGAGAAATCGATCTTGTGAGTCACGCTCTTTAGCTTCGTGGCCGTGTCACCGACGCGCTTCGCTCGAAGAAACGCGTCTTGAACAATCTTGATCTGCTTTGGGTCTTTCAGCTCTCGCACAACGTCGAACTTCGAATCGCGGATGGTGACGCCAGCAGACTTTGGGTGAACGACGACAGTTGGTCCCGCGCTGCAGGCTCCACAAAACGCGATAATCACGACCGTTGGCCCGAGGTGCTTTAGCAGAGTCTTCATTTCTTGCAGAACAGTCTTTATTCGTATGACCACCTGCGGTGATATCAAGCAGACGGTCGGGAGCCAGAATGTCGAGAAATCCCTGAGCCAGCAAGGTAAATCCCAAGAAACCTGTGTCTATCCGGGGCATCGGGGCTGGGGGAATGGGGACGAGTCGC
>JAGROX010000168.1 GCA_020440025.1 Verrucomicrobiia bacterium | reverse complement strand
CATTTCACGGAGGTTAGAGCACTAGTGATGAATATTCCCTTCGCTTCCTCAGAATAGTCATTCTCGAAAATCCATTGGTAGTCAGGGAATGAGTCCCTTTTTTCCTCCAAGGCCTTCCAGACATTTTGAGCAAAATTTTCCAAAGTGAGCGGGGCTGATCGCAGGGAGACGGGTAACCCTTTGCGCTCGCTCTCAGCTTCACAGAGCGAGATCGCATCTGTGTCTTCTTCTCCCTCCTTAAGGTCAAGTCTCGCACTGAGCCAGATAATTGGTCCCAAAACATGATACGCCTGTTCCGCGAAGCGTCGAGCCCGCTCTTCGATTCGGAGTCGTCCATTTCGTCGATCTTTTACTTCAGATCGGCGGTCGACTGCTTGCGCCACCACTTGGAGGTGATCGCGGATCAGTAATTCGGCATCCCCGTCGAAGATGAAACGCAACATCATGAAATGCACGAACATCTCACGACAGGCAAGCGCAACCGACTCATCATCGGTGTCAGGGGATGGACGATAGGTGAGTTCCTTGACTCGGCTAGCGAAGGTAGGCAGTGTGCCCTCAGGATCCTGATAGGCTAATTCTTCGAAGATCAGATGAAACGATTCGTGAAAGAAATCAGCGTAAACCAGAATGCTTATTAGGTGGGGGTAGTCACCTTCAAAGATCGCCAAGTGCGTAAACTGTTTCCCATCATTGGTTCCAATCGGGGGCAGTCGAAGTGCCTTCAAGGGGCGGGCGTTCATTCCCGATTGGAACTTCAGGCGCAGGACCGCGCCGACTGTTCGTTTCACCTCATCGCTGTGTCCAGGCAATTTGTCGTCGATGACACCCAGCACATCTTTCCTGAAAATAGCAACGGCACTCTTCATTACTGCGTCCGCTGCCAGCAGGATTTGATGATCCTGCGACCGAAGATCCAATGATAGATCCCTTACCGGATCCTCGGGATAGATGCGGCGTAGGCGCAATGAAAAGGCATCGTCGATCGCCCCTAAAATGTCGTTGAGCTGTTCGACCACATCCTCCGGTGGACGCATAGAGTAGTCTTTGGCGCGATCAATTCGAATATCACCTTTTTCATTCTCAATCTCCAAGTCCTCCTTCTGGCGCTTGGGCAGCCGCTCACAGAGTAAAAATGCTAGCGTCTCCAAGAGGTCGAAAAAATCAAGTACCACGTCAAAGATCAGGGGATTGGCGGTAACCTGATGAAAATTCTGAGACAAAAAAATCAACGGACGGCGAGAAACAATAGGCAACCCGCACTCTCCGGTGGCTTCTCGAATCTTCTTCTCGTTCAAGCAATAGAGTTTCCGGCGCTTTGTCGGGGCTTCTAGGATCGCCATCAATTCATGCAATATCAGACGGTGCTCCTTGCCAACTGGAGGATGAAAAACTTCATGCTCTGGCACCGGAATCGAGATCAGGGAATTCCAACCAGTAAAGTCGCGTCTCTTCCCTTGGTTGTTCTGACTCTTTTCAATTCCGCTTAGAAGAGACGGCCAGATTCCGATGGCTTTCTCTATCGAAATCATGTCCTTATTTGGTGGTGGCGCCGCCTCGCCATCGTGAGTCCAGCGCAGCACTAGGTCGTTGATACCCAAAATGTGAAGCCTTCGCCTCGTCTTCACAATCCCGCTAATCAGAGCTTCTCGCCGCGAAGCGGCTCTGTTCAACAAGCCGCGCCACTCAAGCCCTGACCGCGCCGAGCCAAAATGACTTTTCTAAATCAAGAAATTCATGGCGGGGTCTGCGTGGTCGGAATGTCGGGAAGTGATAGGGAGACAAGCGGGGATCTCCCGGAAAGCGGAGGACTGACACCCTTGGCGGACCGGGAAGTCGGAATGGCCTATGGCCCATGCGATGATCTGGCGTCTCCTGATAGGAAGGGGCTGAGAGGAAACGGGGAAATACTTTTTACTTTTGGGGTTCTCACCTGTTACTTCCATCTATGGGCAAAATCCGTCTCCTCTCCGACGCGCTCGCCAGTCAAGTGGCGGCGGGTGAGGTGGTGGAGCGCCCGGCTTCTGTGGTGAAGGAACTGGTGGAGAACTCGCTGGATGCCGGAGCCACGAATATCGAGGTGGCGGTGCAGCGGGGTGGCATCGCCCTGATCCGGGTGCTGGATGACGGCAGCGGGATGAATCGCGATGATGCCCTGATGTGTGTGGAACGCCACGCCACGAGCAAGATCCGGACGAAGGACGATCTGGCCGCGATTGGAACTCTGGGGTTCCGCGGAGAGGCGCTCCCGAGCATTGCCAGTGTGGCAAAATTTCGCCTGACGACCCGCGAGCCGGGAGCGCTGACGGGGACGGAAGTCGTCATTCACGGCGGCAAGATGGTGTCGGTAAAAGACTGCGGAGAGCCACCAGGCACCCAGATCGAGATCCGTTCGCTGTTTTTCAATATTCCGGCGCGGCGCAAATTTCTCCGGACGGAGAACACGGAGTTCAGTCATCTGGAGCAAACGGTGCGGGTGCAGGCGCTGGCCCATCCCGGGGTGCGTTTTGCCCTGGTCCGCAATGATCGCCTACTCTTTCAGCTGCCGGCCACAAAAGACGCCCGGGATCGCATTCGTGGACTGGCAGGCGCCGATCTCGCGGGTCGATTGCTGGAGGTGCCGATGCAGACCCATCTTGGGGTCACGGTGAGCGGATTCATCGGACCGCCGGGGATGGGACGGAGCGATCGCAAGCAGATGCTTACCTTTCTCAACGGGCGTCCGGTGGAGGCAGCGATGCTGACCTACGCGCTGCGCGAGGGCTATCACACGGCGCTGATGAAGGGGCAGTATCCGGTGACCTATCTTTTTCTCGAAACCGATCCCGGCTCGGTCGACGTCAACGTTCATCCGGCAAAACGCGAAGTCCGTTTTCATGATGGGAATGCGGTGCGCGATGCGGTGATCCTGGCGGTGTCCGACACGCTGACCAAGCAAATGCGCCGGCCCGTCAGCGGAGTGGGCCTGACGGGAACGGACAAGATCGAAAAACCGCTGCCGCGCGCCGAGCAGCACGAGCTGATTCCCGAAGCGGAGCAGCGCAGCCTGCGTCGCGACTGGTCCGATCTGGCTTCGCCCGCGCCGTTGCCGTCCTCGTCCCCGATGCGCGATGCGACGGCTTCGGAGTCAACAGGGTATGGTCGGCGACTCGACCCTGTTGAGTCGTCGCCAGACTTCCCGACGGCGTCCGTTTCTTCAGAACCCAACGAAGCGGCGTCGGATCCGGGCCCGGTGGCGGCGCCTTCGCCAGAGGTGCCGAAGGCGGAAGATTATCGACTGCTCGGCGTATTGGGAAAACTCTATGTGCTGCTGGAGGGCAAGGAGGGGCTGGTGCTGATGGATCAACACGCGGCTCATGAGCGGGTGTTGTTCGAGGAGATGCGTCGCCGGATGGAAGCCGAAGGCGTGCCGGCTCAGGCATTGCTGGTGCCGCTGATGGTGGAACTGGCACCGCGGGATTTTGATCTGGTGGTGCAGAATCTGGAGACGCTCACTCGACTCGGCGTTTCCGCGGAACCGTTCGGCGGGAATACGCTGAAGATCGATGCCCTGCCGACTTTTCTGAAAAGCGACGATCCAGAGCGCTTCATTCATCAGGTCATCGAAGAGCTTCGTGCCTCCAGCAAACAGACATCGAAGATGCGCTTGGGCGAGGACATGGTGGCGACTACGGTGTGTCGTCACGCGGTGAAGGCGAACGATCCGCTGCATCCGGCAGAGTTGGAAAAACTGCTGCGCGATTTGTTGGTCTGCGAGATGCCGTATTGCTGTCCCCATGGACGGCCGACGCTGATTCAAATCAGCTATCCGGAACTGGAAAGGAAGTTTGGTCGGAGGACGTGAGTCATCCTGAGGATTCCTCAATGATTTCGGTTGTGGGGACGGGGCTTTGACCGGAGATTTAGCGCAGTTATGGCGTCTGGACTGGGAATCAAAAATAAGGATCACAATTCCGGTCTTATCGTGCTGGTTTCACTGGCATGTTTTGTGATTGTGGTCACGGGACTCCGGGCTGCCGGGGAGTTGTTCGTGCCGGTGTTGTTGGGATTCTTTCTCGCCATTCTGTCTCTGCCGGTGCTCAATTGGCTGCATCAGCGCAAGGTGCCTCGGGTGCTGGCGATCCTGATGACGGTGGGCTTGAATCTTCTGATTCTCTTCGTGATTCTTTTCATCGCCACGGCGGCGACATCGGAATTCCAGAAGGAGTTCAAGGAGAAGCAGCAGGTCTACGCCAAGGCACTGCAGGAACGGGTGGTGACGTTGACGGAGGCGATTGACTCCAAGGTTCAGGCGATCGGCGGCTTGGTGGAGAGTTCGCACCCGAGTTCCGGAGGGGATGAGGTGGCGGGAACGCAGATTCCGACCCTGAACGAATGGATCACGGAAAACTGGGACTCCAAGATGATCATTGAGTGGGTGGGTGCGACCGATGCGGTGGGGCGACTGACTTCCATCGCCTCAAAGTCATTTTTTGTGCTCATCATCATGATTTTCCTGCTGGCAGAGTCGCATCGCTACGCCCAGAAAGTGAAAGAGGTGATCCGGGTGCGGGGACCCGATCTGCGACGCCTGCAAAACTCGTCGCAGGACATTCAGAAATATCTTGGGATCAAGACGGTGGCGAGTGCGGTGACGGGTATTCTCGCCTGGGTGGTCTGCCTGGCGCTGAAGATCGATTTCCCGATTCTGTGGGGATTGATGGCTTTCTTTTTCAACTACGTGCCGGCCGTGGGATCGATCGTGGCGGCGATTCCGCCCATCATCCTGGCGCTGATCAAGGGTGGGTTCTGGACGGCGGCGGGGGTGCTGACCTGTTATCTGGTGATCAACATGACGATCGGAAATTTCATCGAGCCGATGCTGCTCGGGGATCGTTTTGGCATCTCCACGGTGGTGGTGATTTTGTCGGTCCTTTTCTGGGGATTCATCTGGGGACCTGTCGGGATGTTTCTCGCGGTGCCACTGACAATGGTGGTGAAGGTGATGCTGGATACCAGCCCGGACCTGAGGTGGATTTCAGTGATGCTGAGCAAGGCAGGTGAGGAGAAACTGCCCTCCCGGCGACGACGCCGGGCGCTGAAAAAGGTCAGCGACGTCCCGACAGTGGCAGACCTGGCAGACGGCGTCGAGACCGAGGGCGCCTCGAACGACGAGTTCGCCGAGAGCAAGGCCTGAGCGTGGATCAGGAGCGCTTAGTGGCTGAAAATCAGCTGTGCATGACCTGGCCGCCGTCGATATTCAGGGTCTGGCCGGTGATGTTTCGCGCCAGCGGTGAGGCGAGAAAGACAGCGGCGGACCCGAATTCTGCCGGTTCCTGCCAACGCCCGAGCGGTGACACGCGGCGAATTTTTTCCTCGGCCCAGGTTGGGTAGTCGCATCGCTCTGACTCCGGCAATGTGGCCTGGGAGGCGGCCCAGACGGATTCGTTCAGCGGTGTTCGCACCATGCCGGGCGAGAGGGAGTTGACCCGTACCCCATGGGGAGCGAGATCCCGGGCGAGACATTGGGCGAAATTGATCTGGGCGGCTTTGGCGGCGCTGTAGGGAGGATCGGTCTGTGAACCGATCTGCCCCGCCACCGACACGAGAAATAGCATGGTGGCGCCGAGTTCCGGGGCGTTTTCGGCCGAGGCGATCAGTTGGGGCGCAAAGGCATGGGCGACATGAACGGCTCCCATGACGTTGACATCGAGCACCCGCCGCCAGTCTTCGGGATCCAAGCGAGTGAAGGGGAATCCGAATTTTCCCGAGCCGATGCCAGCGGTGAAAACGACGTGACTGGTATTTCCTTGCGTGGCCTGCAGGGAAGTGGCGGCCTGATTGACCGAATTTTCAGAGGCGACATCCGCGATTTCTCCGCGACAGGCGACGGCATGCTTTTCGGAGATCTCGCGAGCGACCGCTTCCACTTCGGGAGAGCGATCAATGAGTCCCACTGAGGCGCCTTCGGCCGCGAAGGCCTCGGCAATGGCGCGGCCGATGCCGCTGGCGGCTCCGATGATGACGGCAACTTGATCCTGGAGTGAGAGGTTCATGGCGAGAAGAGGAAAACGGTAGGGGAGATTGAGGGGGCGGGCGAAAAGATTCTCAAACGACGGTGAAAAAGAAGGAAAATGGCGGGCTTTTCGTCACTGGAACCACAATTCCGGCGTAATGAATCTCAAGTCTGGCGAGGTAACATCCTGCAGTTTGCCGGTATCTACGTTGACTTTTTCCGATTTGACGATTCAATCCCTCCGACATGAGCGACGCACACTCCACTTCCACTGAATCGCCGATTGCCAAGGCGATGAACTACATTCTGATGCTTGGCGTGCCAGCTTTCCTGCTGGTGATGCTCGGGCTGACGGGTTTTTTCTTCGTGGCGGGAATGGGTGACACCGACGAGCAAAAAGCAGCCGCAGAAGCCGAGATCGCAGCTGCTGCGGCAGCACCAGCACCAGCACCAGCACCAGCCCCTCCCGGCGACGGCGGTAAGGCGGCACCTCCTGCGGCTCCGGCAGCAGCGGCGGCTGGTGGATTACCGGAAGGCGTGACCGAAGAATTTTGGGCTCTGGGGAAATCGACCTACGCCACTTGCGCCGCCTGTCATGGTGCTGATGCCAAAGGCTTGCAGGCTGGTCCGGCCTTGATGGCCCCGAGCATGGTGGGATCGCCCATTCTCAATGGCGATCCTGACGCACCGATTCTGGTGGTGCTGAAGGGTATTCAAAAAGAATCCATGGACTATATGGGCATCATGGCCGCCCTCGGAGCAGGCCTCAGCGACGAGCAGATCGCTGCCGTGCTCACCTACACCCGCAATCATTTCGGCAACAGCTCCGGGCCGGTAAGTGTCGAGCAAGTGGCCGCTGCCCGTGAGAAGTTTGCCGATGTCAATGCACCGGCTGGTGTGAAACGGGCCGAGATCGAGTCCGTGGTCGCCAGCAAGAAGTGATCGCCAGGGCGCATCGCCCCTGATTTTTCAGAGAAGGCGCTTCCCGGACTTTCGGGGAGCGCCTTTTTTTGTTGAGAGAGTTGGTCGGCAGGGGGGGGCGTGTGTCGGGGTTCCTCATCAACATATTTTTTGGGAGATCAGAGCGATCGGGCTTGATGGTTAGGTCTCGCCCGGCGAAGATAGCTCGGTTTTTCTCGGGCTGAGCTCCCATTTTGTATCATCCAACCTCATCGATCATCATGAACCGGTATCGTTCTTTGGTCTTTTCATTCCTGAGTTTCCTGGCCATTCCCTTCGGCTGCTTGGATTCCGTCCACGGCCAAGTCGCCATCTCGCAAAAGCGGCTCTTTTCCCTAAATCCGGCTGCCGACAAGGGGTTCGGTGAGGTGGTGGTTGCCAATTCGACCCACGTGGTCACAGGGAATCCCAAAGCAGGGCCTCCCATCCCCGTCGCGTTCGGTGCGGTGGGAAGTATCTCGATTTTCAATGCGAAGTCCGGTCAGCGGATTCGTGAAATCTCTCCACCACAGCTTCGAAATGGTGGAGAGTTCGGCAAGTCGCTGGCTCTTTTCGGAAATCTCCTTGCCGTTGGCGAGCCGGGAGGCAGCGAAGTGCATCTCTACGATGTCGTTTCTGGACGACTTCAGCGAACGATTGAGGGACCCGATGGCACCCGCTTTGGTGCCGCGGTGGCGATTCATGGCAATCGATTGGCGGTGGGAGCTCCGGAGGACACCGGGGGAAGTGGAGCCGTATTTGTGTTCGATACCCGGACGGGTGATCAACTCAATTCCCTGCCGATCAAGCATCCGGTTCCGGAGGCAAACGATAATTTCGGCTCAGCCGTGGCCATCTCCGGTGATTGGCTGATGGTGGGGGCGCCCAAGGACAACACGAGCAGGGGCATCGATGCCGGCAGCGCGTTCGTGTTTGAGCTCGATCTCTTCAATCGCGTCTTTACCTTCGAAGGCAGCGGGCAGGCGGGTGATCCCATCGATGCCAATGATAACTTGGGGACTTCTGTGGCCATCAACGGTCCCGTGTTTTTCGCCGGCGCGCCCTTTGATGAAACGGCAGGACAAGCTCTGTCTGGTTCGGTGATCGGTTTTTTTGCCTTTGATAGTGATGTTGTTGTTCTACTCCCCACTGAACCGACATTTCAGGGCTTTTTCGGGCAATCCTTGTCCCTGGCAGACGGCTTGCTTGCCGTGGGAGAGCCCGGGGGAGGGCGCTTTTCGGGGCGCGGTGGACTCGCCCATGTTTTCTCGTTGATGAACCACCTGGCTCCGGCTGAGGTCGCAACTCTGGAAGTGCAGAAGGGTGAGTCAGCAGCCGATGGGGATGAGTTTGGCACTTCGGTGGCAGTTTGTGGAAACCGCGTCTATACCGCCGCCGAGATCGATGGCGATGGAGATTCGGCAGGAGCCGTGGTCCAGTTTGATCCCCTCACTCGGAAGCCGGATGCAGAGGATTTCGGTGGCCTTGTTATGAGGCGGGGTGATTCCGTCCCCGGAGTTCCCGGTTCCGTATTCTCGGGGATCGAGAATCACGTCATCGACGATTTTGGTAGCGAAGTTTTCACTCTGGCAACTCATGCGGGCCCTGGCAGTCGTGGACGAAACAAGGGAATCTATGAAACGGGTGCGACTCCGTGGGTTCAGAATGGAGACGTCAATATCAATGGTGTGAAGATTGTCGACATTCTCAGTCTCCAAGTGGTCAACGATGCGCAGTTTTTGGCGCGTCGTAGTGGAACGGGCATTGGGAGGGCGAATAATCTAGCGGTCTTTCAATTCAATACCTCAGGGGGGATTGAGCCAGTGCCAATCTTTGCCACCGGTGAAGATCCAGGCTTTGGGGTGGGCGCACGGGTTAAGAGTTTTCGTTCCATCGTTAAGACGGGCAGTGGTGTCGGCGTGGTTCATGGAAAATTGGTGGTGGATCGGGCGGTCACGACACCAGGAACGGACAGTTTTGTGGCTCAAAACAAGTTTTCCAATCCGGCATTTGTTCAGCCTCAACCTGTTCGAGAAGGAGGAACTCTGGGTGGAGAGACTTTGGGAGAGATTCTGCCTAGGCTCACGGCGCAGTTTGATCAAACCGTGATAGCCAGTTTCTTGGCTCGTACTCCCGATACCAATCAAGGGGTCTTTCTCGTGGAAGACAATGTGCGAGTCGCTCGGAAGGGAGATTTGGCCCCAGGCGGGGATGGTGGAGCATCTCCGGTATTCTATCAGACTTTTCTGGGTGAATCCGGAAATGGCTCAGATGTCGTGGCCGTTCGCGCCTCGTTGCGGGGTGCCAACGTGAATTCAGGAAACAATGAGGGAATTTGGCTTCAGATATCGGGTTTCCCCAATCCCGTGCTGCTGGCACGAAAGGGGGCGCAAGCGGCGGGCGCTCCTGCCGGGGTCGTTTACCATCGCTTCCTCGCTTTTCGATGCGTCCAGACTTTTTCCGGAGTGAATGGCGTGGTTTTTTTGGCCAAACTGAGAGGTCCGGGCGTGAATCCTGGCAATGACTGCGCTGTGTTTTTCGCGAAAGAGTCCGCGCTTCCCGTTCCCTTAGTGAGCCAACTGCTCCGCGAAGGAGATCCTGCCCCGACCGCGACCAAGGCGACAATTGGAGCCATTCAGCGCTTCGTCATCGGTCCCGATGGAAGTTATGCAGCGTTGTTGAGTTTGGTCAGCCGCCCGGGTGAAGCGGCACCTTCCAACAATCTGGGACTTGCCATCGGCTTCGCCGGTTTCGATGAGAGTCTGAATGACGATGATAGCTTTCAGCGGCCGGTGATGACGGTGAGGAAGGGCTGGAATCTGGATCAACGAGGGGCAGAGACCATTCGTAGTCTCAGTCTCTTCAATCGGATCGGCAACGCGACCGGAGCGCAGGGAATCGGTGTCGGCGAGGTCGTGCTTTTTGGGAGCGGTGGCACCGTGGTGTCGACCCTGGAATTTGCCGATCGTCAGCGGGTCAGTTTTCGATTTGGATTCGGTTTCGAAGATTGAGGTGGCTCTTTTCGAGCGGATTGATTGGAGAAATCGCGGTTTCCCTCGCCCGGAAAACCTCAATGCGCCGCGGAAAACGATTCGACAGGGCGTAGCCCCTGCTGATAGTTTCGCCCTCTGTTTCCGAGCCGCCGCCATGATGGTCCTGCGGTCTTGAAAACCTGACCGCGAATTCACATGGCCACCGATACCCCCTCTACTGAAACTGAATTGACGGGTTCCGACAAGGAAACCATCGAAGAACTCAAACAGGCCTACGCCGCGATGCGGACGCAATTGAGCCGCGTGATCGTGGGGCAGGACGATGTCATCGAGCAATTGCTGGTAGCGATTTTCTGCCGGTCTCATGCCCTGCTCGTCGGAGTGCCGGGCCTCGCGAAGACACTGTTGGTCTCGACGGTGTCCGAAGTGCTGGACCTCAGCTTCAAGCGCATCCAGTTCACGCCCGACCTGATGCCTGCCGACATCACCGGCACCGAGGTCTTGGAAGAAGATCACACCACCGGAAAGCGCATCTTCCGTTTTGTCCGTGGGCCGATTTTCGCGAACATGATTCTGGCTGACGAAATCAATCGTACGCCTCCGAAGACACAGGCTGCCTTGTTGGAAGCCATGCAGGAGCATCACGTTACCATTGGCGATGAAACCTACATGCTGCCCGAGCCGTTTTTCGTGTTGGCCACTCAGAACCCGATCGAGCAGGAGGGNNCCGCTGCCGGAAGCGCAGCTCGACCGTTTCATGTTCAACATTCGGGTAAACTACCCGACTGCTGCCGAAGAAGCGCAAATCATCAAGCGCGTTGCGGGTACCTACAAAGCCACGATCGAAAAAACGCTCAACGCCGAGAAGGTGTTGAAACTCCAGAAGGTGGTTCGTCGCGTGCCGGTGGCCGATCACGTGATCGAATACGCGGCGCAACTGGCTCGCGCCTCGCGTCCGAAAGAAGCCGACGCTCCCGAGTTTGTGAAGGAGCTTGTCAGCTGGGGCGCCGGACCTCGTGCCGGGATCTACCTGATTCTCGCTGCCAAGGCGCGCGCCATTCTCGAGGGACGCTACCACGCGACGACTGCCGACGTGCGGGCAGTGGCTCATCCGGTTCTGCGTCACCGCATCATCACCACCTTCAACGCCGAAGCGGCCGGGGTCACCAGTGACGAGGTCGTTTCCATGTTGATCGAACAATTCCAGCCGAAATCGGAACTGGAAGTGTGAGTTTCGCCTGATGCCGTCAACCGGAGTCGATTTCGATGATGGTGAGTGGTGGCAACAGGGATCCTGGGTCCAATTGTTTGATTGTTCGCTAACGTATCTTTTTCCGGCATGGCCGAACTTCCTTCCAACGCCTCTTTCGCCGAGCTGCTGCCTCGCGACCTGTTCAAAACGATCGGTCGACTGGAGTTCCTCGCTCGATCGAAAAAGGAAGGCACAGTCACGGGGCGCCACGCGAGTCCTCACAAAGGCTTCTCGGTGGAATTCGCCGAGCATCGGCAATACGTGGCTGGCGACGACCTGCGGGACCTCGACTGGCGGGTCTACGGAAAAAGTGATCGCTACTACATCAAGCAGTACATCGAAGAGACCAACATGCGCGTCACCCTGCTGGTGGATGCGTCGGGCTCGATGGCCTACACCGGCGATGAGGCCAGTGAACTGAATGGCAAGCGTCTCAGTAAATTTGACTACGCACGGCATCTCGCGGCGTCGCTCTCCTACCTTTTCATCAAGCAGCAGGATGCCGTCGGAATGGTGACCTTTGACGACAAGGTGCGCACCTACCTGCGCCCCACCGCGAAGCCAAGTCAGGTTCGGATGATTCTCGATGAATTGTGTAAGACGGAACCGGGCAGCGACACGCGTTGCGCCGAGACCTTTCATGAAATTGCCGAGCGGATTCCTTCCCGCGGTCTGGTGGTCATCATCAGCGACCTTTTCGACAATGCAGAAGCGATCAAGAACGCCCTGCATCACTTTCGCTATAAGTTTCACGAGGTCCTCGTGTTTCACCTCTTGGCCGAGGAAGAGCTGACTTTTCCTTTTAAGAAATTCGATCACTTCAAGTGTCTCGAAGTCGATAACATGCGGCTGAACATCGATCCGCAGACCATCCGCATTCAGTATCTCGAGCGGGTTCGGGCTCACCTGAAAGCCATGGAATTGGCCTGCGGGCAGATGGAAGCCGAATACGTTCCCGTCAATACCAAGACGTCCGTGACGGACACCCTGCTGGGCTATTTCTCGCAGCGAAAAGCAGGGCAGCGCTGAGACCAACCGATTCCGAATTCCCTCCACCAACGAAGTGCTTTTCCTCAACACAGCTCTGCTGCTCGGCGCTCTCGGGATTCTCATCCCGATCCTGATTCATTTGCTGAATCGGCGATCGAACCGGGTCATCGACTGGGGAGCGATGAATTTCCTCTTCGAGTCGCTCGCGATTCGGAATCGACGGATTCAGCTCGAGGAAGCGCTCCTCATGGCATCGCGCTGTTTGCTGGTCGGCTTGCTGGCCCTGGCTCTGGCTCGTCCTTTCGTGCCGCCGGGATCGAATGTGCCCTGGCTCTTTGTGCTGCCTCTGGCGCTCTTGGGTGTCGTTGGCCTGGGGGGTGCCACCGTTCTCCACAACGAGCCGAAATGGCGGCGCTGGATCGCGGCGATCTCGGTTCTGGTTCTGTTGCTTTGTGCGGGATTGGTTTTTCTGGAGAAGCATCTGAATCTGTCCCGTTTCGGCTCCGGGGGACGCCAGGACATCGTCCTCATCATCGATGGCTCGACCTCGATGGGGCTGCAGGTCGATGGCATGACAAATTTCGAGCGCGCGGTTGAGGAGGCGAGAACCCTCGTCAAGCGGGCACCACGCGGCCACGCCTTCAGTTTGCTGATTGGCGGTCCGGCCCCGTCGGCAAAAATCCTCGACCCCACCACCGACCGGGCCGAATTGGAAAGCGTCCTCGACGAGCTGCGACCGCTGGATGGGGCCATGTCGACCTATCACGCCCTGACCTTGGCTTCCCTGAGTCTGGCCCGGGGAGATCAGGCGGCGAAGCAGATCATTCTCTTCACCGATGGTCAGAATGTCGGGTGGGAAACGGGCAAGGCCCCTCGCTGGAATTTCCTGCGGGACGCGTTCAAAAATCTGCCCTCCGAACCGCAGATCGTGTTGCGCCGGATGCCGCTACCCGCCCAGGTGCGCAATCTGGCTATCACCGACGTTAGTTTTTCCCGGCAGATTGTCGGGGTGGATCGACCGGTGGAAATCTCGGTCACGATTGAGAACACCGGCGACGAGGCGGTGACCCCGGTGTCCCTGAATCTCCTCGCCAGCGATGGCAGCCGTCACAAGGATCCGGCGTTGGGGCAAATGCAGCCGGGGGCCAAGCAGACCATCACCTTCGATCATCAGTTCCGGGCCACGGGCGCTCAGACGCTGAAAGTGACTCTGGAGGTGGAGGACGAGATTCCTCAGGATAATGTGTCCCATGCGGCGCTGAACATCGCCGACAGTCTCAAGGTGCT
>JAGROX010000167.1:15720-16263 GCA_020440025.1 Verrucomicrobiia bacterium | reverse complement strand
TCTGCGATGACCTCGGCTACGGCGATGTCCATTGTCTCGGCGGAGAGACCAGCAAGATCGCCACTCCCGGCGCGGATCAATTGGCCGCCGATGGGATGATCTTCACCGACGCCCACTCCGGCTCCTCCGTTTGCAGTCCCACTCGCTACGGCATCATGACGGGGCGCTACAGTTGGCGCACCCGCTTGCAGTCCGGCGTCGTCACGGGATTTGCCCCCAGCCTGATCGCTCCCGACCGGGCCACCGTCGCCGGTTTCCTCAAGCAGGCAGGATACGCGACGGCTGCCATCGGAAAATGGCATCTCGATTTCGAATATCTCGACCCCGAATCCGGCAAAGCCTACCGGCAGAAGGATCATCCGACACCGCCAGTCGGTGCCAAGATTCCCGATGGGCCCATTCACCGAGGGTTTGACTACTATCACGGATTTCATCACGCCCGAAACATGGACGCCGTGATCGAGAACGATCGTGTCATCGAGCACGACGACGTCATCCACATGTTGCCTCGCCTCACCCGCAAGGCGGTCGAATACATCGATT
>JAGROX010000167.1:5227-15651 GCA_020440025.1 Verrucomicrobiia bacterium | reverse complement strand
ACGCCCATCGTCCCCGCTCCCGAGTGGCAGGGAAAAAGCGGATTGGGAGACTACGGGGATTTCGTCATGCAGACCGATGCCGTCGTCGCCGAGGTCAGCAAGGCACTTGAGAGGAACGGCATGACGGACAACACCCTCGTCATTTTCACCAGTGACAACGGTTGCTCCAAGGCGGCCGGAATCCCGAAACTCGCCGAGCAGGGACACCTCGTCAGCGCTCACTTGCGCGGCTCGAAAGCCGACACCTGGGATGGCGGCCATCGCATCCCTTTCATCGTTCGTTGGCCCGGCGTGGTTGCTCCCAGGTCAACCAATGAGCAACTCATCTGCCTGACCGATCTCTTTGCCACCGTCTCGCAGATCGTCAATCAACCCCTGCCAGAGAACAGCGCCGAGGACAGTGTCAGTTTCCTCCCCGCGCTTCGCGGCGAAAAGATCGTCTCCACCCGAAACGGCGTCATTCATCACTCCATCAGCGGTCATTTCGCCTATCGGCAGGGCAACTGGAAACTGGCGCTGGCACGAGCATCAGGAGGCTGGAGTTCACCGACTGAAAAGGAGGCCGCCAACGACGCGCCCAAGGCCCAGCTCTACGATATGTCTACCGATCCCGGGGAGACGACCAACCTCTATGACGAGAGACCGGAAGTCGTGGAGAAGCTCCTCAAACTCCTACAGGAAGACATCGAGCGTGGGCGCAGCACCGAGGGAGGCGAGTCGGCAAATGACGTCGATGGGATCGTCCTCTGGAAGAGTGAGAAAGCGGCCAAGGGCAAAAAAAAACAGAAGTAGACCGACGGTTTCTCGCCGTCCAATTTCTACAAAGATCCGCCCGAACTCTCAAGAGTCCGGGTTTGCCTGAAACTGCCCGGTCGATCAAGATCTCGGTTGTGATTGTTTCTTTCGGCCCAATTCAACCCTGTTGAGTCGCCAACCTAACCCTCTTAAGCCCCCCAAAAAATTCGAATGAACCGCTTCCTGATTCGACTTCCCCTGTGCGCTTTCATTCTTCTCGGTCTGGCTGGCCTCGGCGGAGCTCAGGACACCCCGCCACCGAAGTTCGAACCCGATCCTCCACAGGTGGAAGGGCGCGCCTTTTCGATCACGGCAACAGTTCAGAGTCCGAAGCCGAGCGGCGTGGTCATTTCCCACGGCGGATTACGATTCGGCTATGCCCTTCACATCGTGGAGGGGCGACCGGCGTTTTCGATCAGGGATGCCGGCAAACTCACGGAGTTGGTGGCCGACGCAGCGGTGTCTGGAAAGATCACCGTCTCGGCGAAGCTCGATGCGGAGACGATGTCGATCTCGATCGATGACAAGGTGGTCGCCAGTCAGAAATCCCCCGGACTGATGACTGGCCAACCTGCCATCGCCATGGTGGTCGGACAGGATTTCAAAGATCCGGTGGGCAACTACCCACTGCCGGCAAAGTTCAAAGGGAAGATTCTCAGCCACAGGGTCGACGTCGAAGTCGTCATTCCCAAGGTCACCATGCGCACGCGGTGGGCAGAAAAGGTGAGCCCGGAAACGGCCTGGCAGGAATATCCGCGCCCTCAGATGAGACGGGACCATTGGACGAACCTGAACGGACTCTGGAAGTACGCCGTCGTTCCCAAAGAGGTGGAGAAAGTCGACTCGTGGGATGGCGAGATCCTAGTGCCATTCGCCATCGAAGCCCCCCTCTCCGGCGTGGAGCGCCGCTTCACCCCGGAGGATTCGCTCTGGTATGAGCGATCGATCGAAATCACCAAACAGGAAGCCAAACGCTATCTGCTGAACTTCGAGGCGGTGGATTATGAATCGACCGTTTGGGTGAATGCCAAACAAGCGGGTCATCATGTCGGCGGCAATCTGCCGTTCTCATTCGACATCACGGAGCATCTTCAGAACGGGGAAAACACGATCAAACTTCGGGTCACCGATGCCACCGACAGCGCCTATCAACTGCACGGCAAGCAGCGCCTGAATCCGAAAGGCATCTGGTACACGCCGGTGTCGGGTATCTGGCAGACGGTGTGGATGGAAGAAGTCCCGAAAGATCGAATCGAAAGAGTCGCCGTCACTACCACGGCGAGTGGAGAGATCAACGTCAGAGTGGAGGTCGCCAACAAACCGATTCGTGAAGTTCCGGAGTTCACCATCAGGCTCGACGGGAAGGAGATTACCGCCCCATCCGCCTACAGTTCCGATTCCGGCTTTGGCACCACGATTCCTGATCCCAAGCTCTGGTCACCCGACTCCCCCACCCTCTACGATCTGGAAATCAGATTCGGCGATGATGTGGTTCACAGCTACTTCGGCATCCGAGAAACGGGCATCGAGAAAGACGCTGACGGCAACTTGCGTTTCACCTTGAACGGAAAGCCCATCTTTCACTGGGGCACTCTCGATCAAGGTTGGTGGCCGGAAGGATTGCTGACCCCTCCCTCGGATGAAGCGATGAGATCGGACATTGAGTTTTTGAAAGCGGCGGGATTCAACACCATACGCAAACACATCAAGGTCGAGCCCCGGCGCTACTACTACCACTGCGATCAACTCGGGATGATGATGTGGCAGGACCAAGTCAGCGCCATGGCGGACAATCCGGAGTGGACGCGACTGAAGCCCGATCCAGCGACTGTCACTTGGCCAAAGGAGGCACATGCCCAGTTCATGGTTGAGCTGAAGCAGATGATGGACCTGCTCCACAACCATCCCTGCATTGTTCAATGGGTGCCCTTCAACGAACGCTGGGGACAGCATCAAACCATGGAAGTCGGTCAGTGGGTCACCGAATACGACTCCACCCGTCAAGTCAATGTGGCCAGCGGTGGCAACTGGTTTCCGGTCGGTCACATCGTGGACGAACACCGCTATCCGCATCCCGGCTTTCCCTTTGAACTTGGCGAGAACGGTCGTTTCGACGGTTACGTCAAGGTAGTAGGCGAGTTTGGTGGGCATGGCTTTCCGGTGGAGGGTCACGTGTGGAATCCCGGTGCCCGCAACTGGGGATACGGCGGACTACCCAAGGACAAGGCAGAGTGGCTGGATCGCTATCGCGAATCGATCAAGGTGCTGACCGAGTTGAAAAGTCAGGGCATCGCCGCCGGCATCTACACCCAAACGACCGACGTGGAAGGCGAGATCAACGGCCTGATCACCTACGACCGAAAGGTGCAAAAAATCGCTCCCGAGCAACTTCGCGAGATCGCCAAACCGTTGTTGAATCCCTGAAGCCGTTGATCACCGGGAAAAGGCGGCCTGAAACTGGGCGCGCAGGTTCTCGACTCGCTTCCGGTTCGCTCCCAAATCAGAATGTCCCACCCGGGAGGCAGATCGCACCGCGATCGACGAACTATCCGGACGCAGATGAAACTCCAGATCATCCACGAAACCAAACAGCCGACTGCGGCACTCTGCGCTGAGATATTCATCGGAGACCTCCACGACGCGGACTCCCGGAAGCGAATTCACGATTTCCTGAAGTCGCGACCAGGCTTCGGCGGGAGCCACGGCTTTCGAGTCGAAGGCGAAGGCTGCAATGGCTTGGCCAGGATCGCTCGTGTCATCGCTGGAGACACAATTCGGCGTCGCCGGACAGGGAGCCAGGTTGCCGGATACCAGCCCGGGCGCTTTCCCCGATTGAGAGGCTCTTCCGAGGTAGAGGAAATAGCCAATACCCACCAGAGAGAGAGCCACGAGGAATACGAGAGCGAATTTGATCATGCGAACAAAACGTTCCGGCAAAACGGCCAATTGAAAAGCCCGAGATCACTTTCGCATTCACTGGACAGCTTCTCCCGCATCTAGAACACTCTCTTCCTCAAGCCGACCATGAAATTTCCTCACCGAATCTTCCTCGCCGCCCTACTCATCTTTTGGGGACTAGCACCATCATCTGTCCGTGCGGAATCGAGCCGCCCGAATTTTCTCATCATCATGGCGGACGACTGCACGCACAATGACCTGCCACTCTACGGTGGTCAGAATGCGAAGACGCCGAATATCGATGCCCTGGCAGATCGAGGCCTCACTTTCAATCGAGCCTATCTGACCTCCGCGATGTGCCAGCCCTGTCGGGCGGAACTGTATACCGGCCAGTATCCTCTCAGCAACGGCTGCGCCTGGAACCACTCCGCCAGTCGACCGGAAACAAGGAGTCTGCCGCATTACCTGAGACCACTCGGATACCGGGTCGGTATCGCGGGCAAGGTACACGTCAAACCGGACGAGGCCTTTCCCTTTGATCCCGTTCCGGGTTTCGATCCCAACTGTGTGCGCGAGCCCACTCAGACTCACGACCTGACCGCCGTCCGCGACTACATCAATCGATCCCAGCACGATGATCAACCCTTCTGCCTGGTAATCGCCCTAGTGGATCCACACATTCCCTGGGTGATGGGCGACCCTTCGCAGTATCCGCCCAAGAAGATCAAGCTTCCCGCCAATCTTGCGGACACCCCGCTGACCCGGGAGCATTTTTCCAACTACCTCGCCGAGATCACCTACATGGACGGGCAAGTCGGCGATATCCTGGCCGCCTTGAAGGAATCGGGTCAAGAAGATAACACCCTGGTCATGTTCACTTCGGAGCAGGGCTCGCAGTTTCCCGGAAACAAGTGGACCAACTGGGACACGGGACTGCACACCGCGCTCGTCGCCGCCTGGCCAGGAAAAATCGCGGAGGGCGAGCGGACCGATGCCCTCGTGCAATACGCCGATGTCCTTCCCACTCTACTGGAGTATGCCGGCGGCGAAACGACTCCCGCCATCGACGGAACCAGCTTCGCTGCGGTGCTCAAGGGTCAGACCGATTCTCATCGCCAGTTTGCCTATGGCATGCACAACAATCTACCGGAAGGCCCACGCTACCCGATCCGTTCCATCACCGATGGACGTTTTCGACTCATTCTGAATCTGCTGCCCGACGAGATCTACATCGAGAAACATGTGATGGGCGGCGGAAGACTCAACAATCCCTATTGGGCCACCTGGATGGGGGCCGATCCGATCAAGGCCCCGCTGGTCTATGAGCGAACCAAGCGCTATCTGTCTCGCCCCGCCGAACAGCTCTACCTGACGCAGGAAGATCCCTACGAGTTGACCAATCTCGCCACCGACACCGGCTACGATGAAGCCAAAGGCAAGCTGAGCGCTGCTCTTGAAGCCTGGATGACTTCGCAGGCCGATCCCGGCGAGGCAGTCGATACGGTCGAGGCGCTTCAAGCCGCCCGAAAGGGAGCGCATCTCCACGGCCCAGGGATTTCGAAGCCCTGAATTTTTCACCTGAAAATCGATGAATCATCCTGATCTTCCCTCTATGCTGTCCTCTCTCTTCGCGGTGAGCGCCCTGTTTTTCACCTCGTCCGACGGAGCCGAAACCAGACAGAAACTGATTCTCGATGCCGACACCGCCAACGAGATCGATGACATGTATGCCATCGTTCGCATGCTGAAGCAGGACGATTTCGAGGTGGTCGGCCTCTCATCGGCCCAATGGTTTCACTATCTCTCCGGCGAGCGATCCGTCTTTGCCAGCCAAGTCTACAACGAGGATCTGTTGCGACTCCTCCACCGTCAGGACCTGCCCGCTCCCCTTGGCGCTGACGAGGCCATCGGCAAGCCGTGGGGAGGATCTGAACCCAAGGACTCCCCCGCCGCCAGATTTATCATCGAGCAGGCCCGCGCCTTGCCAGAGGGAGAAAAGCTTCTTGTCGTCAGCATCGGTGCCGCCACCAATCTCGCCAGCGCCATCGGTCTCGCGCCCGAGATCGTTCCCCGAATTTCCGCCTATGTGCTGGGTTTCCACTGCGATCCGGAGACGGGAGTCTGGAACAAATCGGAATTCAACATTCGTCGCGACCTCAATGCCGCCGATTTGCTTCTCAATACCGAGGGGCTGGAGTTGCACGTCATGCCGGTCTCCGTGGCGAAAGTGCTGACTTTTGACCGGGACGAGACCTTCTCCCGCCACGAGCAGATGGGCGAACTCGGCGCTTATCTCACCGGGAAATGGAAAGCCCGATTTGCCGACAGCAAATCCTGGATCATGTGGGATCTCGCTCTGGTGCAGGCGATTCTCCACCCCGAGATGGCCTCGGAGAGGGGCGCCACGACACCACCGGAGAACACCCAGCGAACGGTCCAGGTCTACGACAAGATCGATCCCGAGGCGATGCGGGCCGAATACTGGGCGACAGCTCTCCAGAAATAGCCCGTTTCGATCTCGCGTTCTGCGACACCGCCGAGGCATCAGTTTGGTTGAATATCAGAATTCCTTGAGGAACTTCTCGACATCCGTGGGTCGCTTCCGCTAGGAATTCTCGACATGGGAAGAACCGAACCGACGTTTTCACTGCGGGCGATGAAGCGGGCCGACTGGGCCGAAGTCGCTGAACTGATCTATCTTTCGACCAACACTTGGTACGAGCTCAATCGTCGGCACTCCATTTTTTCAGGTGGTCCGGAAGTTTGTGAGCTGTTCTGTCACGTTTACGATCAGCTTGAGCCGGGATGTGGTCTGGTCGCCATCCATTCGAAATCAAAGCGTATCATTGGATCGTGTTTCTTTCACCCGAGGGAAACTCATGTCTCGCTGGGGATCATGAACGTTCACCCCAACTATGCGGGAGAAGGCATCGCCGGCGCCCTGCTCCGGTACGTCATTCATTTTGCCGAACTCGATCAACTCCCGCTCAGACTGGTCTCCAGTGCCATGAACCTGGATTCGTTCTCTCTCTACACGCGTCACGGATTTGTTCCCTATGCGACCTATCAGGACATGATGCTGGAGGTGCCGAAGTCAGGATTCGATCCGGCGAAATACGATATCGATGTCAGTCGAGTGCGCGAGGCAGATCTCGAAGATGTCTCCGCCATCGGTGCCTTGGAATTCGAGGTCAGCGGCATCTCCCGGGAACGAGACTATTGTTATTTCATCGAGAATGACGATGCCATCTGGCAGGTGAATGTCGTGGATAGTGAGACTTCCGGACAGATTGACGGCTTTCTCATTTCGGTAAAACATCCTGGCGCCCGCATCATCGGGCCGGGTGTTTCCCGCAACGGCGAGGTCGCCTTTTCGCTGATCGCATCTCACCTGAATCGTTTCCGTGGTGAGAGCCCGCTCGTTTTGGTGCCGGTCGATCAACCAGACCTGGTGGGCAAACTCTACGACCTCGGTGCCCGCAACTGCGAGCTGCATTTCGCCCAGGTTCTCGGCGAAAAACAACCGGTCAACGGAGTCGTGATGCCGAGCTTCATGCCGGAGAGTGGTTGATCAGTTCAATCACCAGCTCCGAGATTTTCGAAAGAGGCGATCAGCTCCATCCCCATGAGCACGTAGTCGTGATACTGGGCGCTCATGTCCTGAATGTAGTTGGGCAATCTGATGAGTTCCTTGAAGCCTGCAGCGGCCATGGATTCGATGGCTGACTCCCGCTCACCATTGATTTCTGACTCCAGCTTGGTAAGTCCCCCATGTCGGGCGATGTCGATGATCTCCTTCAGCAGTTCATCGATCAATCCCATCCCGCGGTAATCTGGATGGGTCAAAAAATAGACCTGACCAATGTGTCGTTTCCAGCCCCCCATCCGTTGATGCAGGGATCCCATGGCCGCTAGCCGACCATCGATGAAAAGCAATAGCGCAAGGTGCTGACCGGACTTCGGGTCTGACATCCACTCGCGAAAAAGGCTGCCGTCCTTGATTCTCGATTTGATGAACAACTGCTCCCGGTCAGGAATCACCTTGTGAAACTCTCGGAAAACAGGCTCATCGCCCACCTCCATGGATCGAATGGACACCGGTGTGCCATCTCTCAGTGTCGAACGAACCGGCAGTTTTTCGAGGGCAACTTCGAGCATGACTCCCCAAAGGAGCATAAGACATGCCAGACAATCTCCACCAAATTCAGAAAGCCAGCAGAAGCGATCACCCCCCGATCTCAGAGCTCACCAGCCAGGCGGCTCTCAATCGCATGAACCAGTTTGTCGAACTTAATGGGCTTAGCCACCATCAGTTGGTCGCCACTGGAAACGACATCGTCGGATCCGGTTTCGCTATTCGAGACCAGCGCGGTCACCATGAGAATCGGAACGTCGGCGAGCATGGGGTCAGATTTCATTTGAGCACTGACATCTCCACCGTCGAGATCAGGCATGACGATATCGAGCAGGATGAGATCTGGTCGAAACTCCCGAGCAGCCGCAACCGCTTTCAGGGAACTGTTCTCGACCCTGACTTCATAATCCCCGATATCCTCCAGATTGATCTTCATGGAAAGCGTCAACGGGACGTCGTCGTCGATGATGAGAATGCGTTTTTTGTTCATGTGATGTCGTTGGTTCAGGTTTCACTAGAGGGCAGAGCAGAAGATGGGGTCAGTCGCTTCATCCGGTCAGTTAATTCGTAGGCTTTCAGAAAGATCCGAACTCGCAGTCCCCGAGGGTTCTCCACATTGCTGATCTGAATGTGACCACGATGAAGGTCGATGATGTTCTTGGCCACCGACATCCCCAATCCGGTTCCTTCTCCCGTCGGTTTGGTAGTGAAGAAGGGCTCAAACACTCGGGTCAACTTGTCCTCGGGAATGCCGGGCCCCTGATCCCGGATCTCCACGACCACCGCGTGATCCTGCACCCTCAAGCGGTCGTAGTCCCGGAGACCCAGATCGCGATCGATGGCTTCAAGTTGTCCCCAGAAAGTTTCGATATGCAGGGGCCGCTCGCCGTTCCCTCGTCCCGCCGATCCCATGGCTTGAATGGCATTGACCATCAGATTGATCAGGACCTGCTCCACCTTTCCCTCATCCACTCGCACGGCTGGAATTGGGGTCGCGAGGTGGCGGTCCACCTTGACGTTGTTCCTGATGACCTCGTGTCGAACCATCCGCAGGGCCTTGCGAACGATGACGTTGATATTGCGGAGTTCCAATTTCAGGGAATCGGAGCGGGAGTAGTCGACCATGCCTCGAATGATCCGGTCGGCATTGGTGATCGCCTCCTGCATGTGCTCAACCATCATTTGCCCCGAGTCGCCGATGTCTTCCACATGGCGACTGAAATAGTCGACCCCCATCTGCAGGGTTGCCAGCGGGTTCTTCACCTCGTGAGCAACGCCGGCGGCCAGTCTTCCCAGAGAATCCAGTTTTTCCGCCTGGATCAACTGCATCTGAGCCGTTTTCAGGTCGTGAGTCGTTTGTGTCAGTCGACCGTTCAGCGCACTCATCTCCAATCGGCTGCGCTGACGCTCGAGGGCATAAAGAATCGAGCGCAAGAGCAGGTCACCGCTGAGAAAATGCTTGGGCAAATAATCCTGAGCCCCCCGGTGAACCATGTTGACTGCGAGATCCCGATCTTCGTTTCCGCTGAGAATGATGACCGGCACATCCTTGGCGGCCTGGTTCACATGATCGAGCGTTTCCGGACCATGAGAGTCCGGCAATGACAAATCGAGGAGGATGACATCAAAGCCCGAGCCCCGCTTTCCTTCATCCCTCAGCAGCGTGATCGCCTCCTTGAGCGAGGCCGCTCTGGCAACCTCTGGTGCCACTTCAAATCCAGCATCCCGAAGGTGTTCTCTGACGAGCACGAAGTCTCCTTCGTTGTCCTCAATGCAAAGAATACGCAATCCCTTCCGGGGCGACCCCTCATCGCCACGACTTCTCAGCAACGATTCCTCATGCAATGAACTCATTTGGGACAACGGGAAAACCAATGATATCAGCTTCATTGGGAAGGCGGGCCGTCAACCACCAGAAGTCGACGACCCTTCGCATCATGGTAAAAAAGTCTTCAAGTCCGGGCGGCTTCACCAAGTAACAATTCGCCCTCAGCTGATAGACATGCTCGATGTCCTCAGGCGCCCGTGAGTTGGAGATCACAATCACCGGAATCGATGCAAGGCTGGGATCCCCTTTCACCTCCCTCAATACCTGCCGCCCGTCTTTTCTCGGCAGATTGAGATCGAGGAAAATCAGGTCGGGACGAAAGGCTTCGAAATAGCCCCCCTCCTTTTTCAGAAAGGCCGTCGCTTTCTCGCCGTCTTCAACGAGGCACAATTCGTGACGCACGCCTGTTTCTCCCAATGCCTCCTTGGTCAAGCGGGCCTCTGCCGGATTGTCTTCTACCAGCAAAATACGCATCAGTGTTTTCCCTCCATCAATTATCACCTTCAAGATACATCTACGCATCGTTTCGCAATTATGTCTAACCATAATTTTTAGATGCCCGGCGGGTTGGCATTTCCGTTACCCATTCTCTCTCCGTTGAGTGTGAACCTGAAGGCGGCTCCTCCCAACTCAGCTTGCTCTATCCAGATCTCGCCTCCATGTCGGGAGATAATGCGACGACAGATGGCCAGTCCCATTCCGGTTCCGGGAACCTGCACCCGGGAATGCAGGCGCTGAAAGATCTGGAAAACCCTATCCCTCTGCTCA
>JAGROX010000167.1:0-5073 GCA_020440025.1 Verrucomicrobiia bacterium | reverse complement strand
GTCACCACAGGCAGTTCTCCGATCTGAATGTCCACGCCGGATTCTTCAATCGCGATATTGAGGTTCTCGGTCGCGATCTTCAAGGCCTCGGCCGAATCGATCGATTTCAACTCCTGTCCCTTGCGCCCCACCCGGGACAACTCCAACAGGCCGAGAATGAGTCGTCGCATCCGTTCGGTGCCATCGACCACATGATGGATGTATTCATCCGCATCCTCGCCCAGCTTGCCCTGATACCGACGTTGGAGCAGCTGGGCAAAGCTGGTCACCATCCGCAAAGGTTCCTGAAGGTCGTGGGAGGCCACATAGGCAAACTGCTCCAGTTCGGCGTTTGAGCGTCGAAGATCGTCCTCCGCCTTTCTCTGCTCCGTCACATTTCTCGCAGCCGCGTAAATCAACTCGCCTTTCGAATCGGGAACCGCGGTCCATTCCAGCCAGAGGTAACGCCCCTGATGATCGCGATAACGATTTTGAAAATGGATCACCGACTCTCCGCCCGCCAGTTGTTCCACCGCATGGATCGTTTTCTCCACATCCTCGGGATGGACGAACTCCACAAAGGGACGGCTCAGAAACTCCTCGTCTGAGTATCCCAAAGTCTCAGAAAAAGCCGGATTAATGCGCTTGAAATAGCCATCCATTCCCGCCACTCCCATCAGGTCCAGAGAGACTCGAAAAAACACCTCTACTTTCTCCCGCGCATCCTCGGCGGCCTGCTTGGCGGCCACGAACCCCTCTTCCACGCGGTTGGATTTCCCCATCGCCGCCATCAGAATGACTCCGAGCAAAGTCGTCAGAGCAAAGGCCGCAGACTGGACCGTCGGCACCCACCACGAGGAGCCGACCGCCATTGCATTCTCTAAAGCAGGCATTTCCCCAACCTCCCGGGCAACACCTTTCATCAAAACCAATACCGAGATGAGAATCATGATGCGGGGAACGAAGATTCGCAGCGCACTTCCCTCTCGAAATCCCAGGGTTCCCCGGCGGGGCAACAGCAGCAATGGGGCCAATACACTTGACCCCAGCGCTCTGGCCAGCATCTGACTAACGAGAAATTTGCCGCTTGCCGCAGGTTCCACCAGGCCTGCCGGAATCCAAAACAGAGCCAGCAACAATCCCCCACACACCCCGCCCATCAGGCAGCCCAGCAGGTAAAAGCAGGTAGCACCTCGCTCCGTCCACATTTCCTCCGGCCAATCAGACCGACGTCGGAGCAGCCAAGCTCCCACCCATGGTCCCACTACCCCGGCCAGGGCAGCACCAATGACGGAGACACCATGATGCCCGTCACCGACTGCAGCATCCACCCACCTCCACTCCCACAGACAAGCCACCAGGGCTCCCAGGAATACCCCGGGCCACACTCGGGAACCCCAGACCAGAAAAACGGTCAGGGAAACTCCACAAGGCAACCACACCACCGACCAACTTCCCAGCGGTCCAGATACCAAGGTGCTCACCACTGCCGCCCCAAAATAGGCAGCGGTCACCACCAATCCACGCACTAACTCTTGTAACACGCTCGGCCCGACCGCAGTTTCGGGCGGTTGGACTTCCCCCTGACGTTTCGTCGGCGTTTCTCGCTTCACCACAGGGAAACGCTAACAAAACGTCCCCATCAAGAAAAGCAGATTCGGAGGGCGATCGTCAAAACTCAGCAGGTCTCTACTTCAACTCTGGCGGCACATCCCCATACTGCCAGCCGCCCTTGAACTCGGGTGCCGGTTTGGCTTTGGGAACTTCGCCAGGTATCATCGATTTCACCAAGGCAATGCCCGCATCCTGGATCTGATCTCCCGCCTCCGGAACAAGGTTACTATAACTGGTCAGCCTCGTTTCATAACCTCCCCCATTGGGTCCCAGAGCCTCACTGGTCGGAACGTAGCCCACGCATCCGTTGGCGAGACTGACCGGCCAGGTGAAGGGAAACGGGCTTCCCGCTTTCTGTTGAAGTCCGAACTCACAGAAATACTCGGCCGGATTGGTCACGAAAACCGCAGGCCCCACCTGAATCGCCTGTACTTCGACATCGCGAATCGGCTCTGCCTCGATCAGGGCCTGAAGCATCACGATTTCCTTGGCCCAGATCCAGTCATTGATCGCTTGGGCTTCGGTTGGTTTTTCACTGACCAATTCCCGACTTTTTGCGATTCGTTCAGCCGACGGTTTCCGACGGGGAATTTTCAGCACCTCGGTTTTCGCCGCCACCTCTGCCTCAGTCGTCAGGCTCGTGCTCATCCCCAACATGACCTTGACCGCTTCGGCTCCGACGCGTCCGCCCACCAGCAGCGCAGACGCTTCTCCCGTGGGTTGAACAACCGGCGAGGCATTGTCGACCTGGGTGACATCACCGCTGGCGCCATTGAGAAACACTACCGTGACCTTGTCTCCAAAGCTGCCGCGAATCACCTTCTCGATCGCCCACGGATAGTTCGCCGAAATTCCGGCCGGACTGGTCGTCGCGTGACAGGCAAAATTGACCACGCAGCCCACCAGTTCACCCGCCTCGTTCCACGCACCGATCACCCCGACTTCGGGATCGATCGGCCCCGCCGGCTCGACCATGTCGGGATTTCCGTTCCGGGGATGAGTAAAACTCAGGCCGTTCTTCATCCGCCAACGCCGATTGAAAACCGCGCTACCCTCTTCTCCCCTGCCAAATCCAATCCGCAAGTCGGCGCGAGTTTCAAACGCCTCCGTCACCGCCTCTACGATGCCATTGACCATGATCTCCAGATACTTCGGATCGGCGGCAGAACTCTGCTCATAGGCGAGATCCTGCACCAAGGCATCGGCGTGATCGAATTCGCCCGGCAGCACCATGCCCGTGGGTCCTGAAGAATGCGAATGGGACGCACCAATCAACACCGCGCCGGGAGCGATGCCGGTTTTCTCCGAGATACGACGCCGGATCTCAATCACTTGTGGCTCGCGAATGAAAAGCGCATCCAATCCCACCATCGCAACCACATCACTGCCATCGTCAAACACCACCGCCCGTGCCTTGCAGGCATCGTGGAACTTCTGGTGATACCCTTTCCCATAGCCACCCGGGCGTTCCATGCCGATCTCGGGAGAAATGTCCCGCTCCGCAAAGCCCGTTCTCACCGCCGGGGCAGACCAAACAGGGTCAAGTCCGACACCCAACAGGCTTAAGCCAATCATTCCGATCAAAATTCGCGCTTTCATCATCGTTTTCGGTTTAGATCTGGGATTGAATCACAGAGGTATCAGATTCGTCCTGCCGAGTGAACCCATGACCTTGGCGCGATGCCGCCGAAGTTGCCATTTCGCATCTTCCCGCAATTCCGGAATCGACAGAAGGGAGCCATTGCCGTATTTCCCCATTCTCAAAGAAAACGAAAACATCACTGCCATGAAACCATCCCCAAAATCTCCCCTCCGCCTCCTCACCTCCTTGGTAGCTGGCGCCGCCCTCGTCGGCACGGCATTGCTTGCCCAGCAGGAAAAGAAAGCCGAACCCCAAACCTGGGAGGAAAAGAAGGCCGAAAAATTCAAAGGCCCCAACGACGAACAGAAAAAACTGATCGCCGAAGCGGTTCCCTCCAAAGCCACCGCCAAGCCAGCCAAAGCGCGGAAGATTCTCGCGATGTATCGCTGCGAGGGATTCATCCACACTTCGATTCCTTTTGGCAATGAAGCGCTCTCGCAGATGGCAGAGAAGACCGGTGCCTATTCCATCGATCTGGTCGACACCTACGACGTGTTCACTGCGGAGAATCTCGCCAAGTATGACGTCCTCCTTTTCAACAACACCACCCACCTGAAGCCAGATGCGGCCCAGCAAAAGGCGATCCTCGATTTTGTGAACGGCGGCGGCGGCATCGTCGGCATTCACGCGGCAGCTGACAACTTTGGCGGTTGGGACGAGGGCGTCGCCATGATCGGCGGCATTTTCAACGGTCACCCCTGGGGAGCCGGTGGAAAATGGGCATTCAAAAACGAAGATCCCAAGCACCCGCTCAATGCGGCTTTTGGCGGCAAGGGTTTCTGGCACACCGATGAGATCTACTGGTACAAGCCGGAGAGCTTTCAGGGACGCGAGCGTCTGCGCGTGTTGCTGAGCCTCGACATGAGCAAAGAGGCCAATCGCAAACCGCTCGACAACGAGAAAACCAAAGCCCAACTCACCACGAGCCCGGAGAAGGTCGATGTCGCTGTTTCCTGGTGCCGCAAGATCGGTGAGGGCCGCCTGTTTTTCACCAACCTCGGTCACCGCGACGACACGTTCTGGAATCCTGCCGTGATGCAGCACCTGCTCGACGGCATTCAGTTCGCTCTTGGCGATCTCGAAGCAGACACCACCCCGTCTGCGGAAGCTCATCTCGGTGAACCTGTTCTCGCTCCAGCGGAGGGCTGATTTTCCCCGATTCTTGCTTCATCGCTGGTTGGTCAAACGAATGGCCAACCAGCATGCGAAACGGCCCGATGCCTGGGACTTTGGGAGGTGACTCCCGCCGTCGGACATCGGGCCGCCCCGTTCCGCACAAAGTGTTAGCTGAAAAAGAAAGGTCGACTGCTGCAGCTACTGGTTTCAGGAATCTTTGGCGGAAGGAAAAAGGGCAGGGCTTTGAAGCGGAGGAGCATTAATTCCAGCGGCGATCGACCTCAGTGGTCATCGCCAGAGTTCCGTCTTCAATTTTGAGAAAATCTTTGACCCGTTCCCTGCCTTTCTCGTCCAGATCACGCACGCCGTAGAACTGTCCGGCGAAGGGACCGGATTTGGCCGTTTCGCCCTCTGCCAGTCGCTGAATGGTCACCTCCAGATCTGAGGGATCGACAAGCTTGACGCCCGCCTGTTGGGCGTAATTGGCGGTTCTGACCATTTTGGCGGCGACTTGCTCGAGACGCTCATGATCCCAGCCACCAGCGGTCAGGTGATTCCATCCACCGGAGACCACGGAATAGGCAAGCCACGCTCCGACTACTAGGAAAAGCAGTTCGAAAGCTCCCATGCCCCGCTGATTCAACCGGGCCATTTTCGAGTTGGAGAGTGTCTGGATTTTCATGAGTGCGTCTCGGGTTTGACTGATGTGAATATTACGAAAA
>JAGROX010000166.1 GCA_020440025.1 Verrucomicrobiia bacterium | reverse complement strand
TCTCAGCCGTCTCGTAGGTGAGCGTCTTGAGATCGATCCCTTCCAGTTCCGGCATCAATGAGGCATCGGTGGGCATCGCAAATTGAGGTGAAGTGGCCACCAAATCCATCAGGGTTTCCGCCTGTCGCATCAGTCTGATATCTTAAAATGAACCAAGGCGCGGTTGCCGTCAGGTGATCCGGTCGACTTGAAGATCGGCGGCTTGATCACGCCCCATAGAGACGAAGCGTTTTCACCGCCCTATTTCTTCCGGTCTTCCGCCATGCGAGCTTTCACCGCTTCCTCAATCTCACCATAGAGAGATTCATCGGCCTTTAGCGCTTCCTTGGCACCGTCACGCCCTTGGGCGAGCTGGCTTCCTTTATAGCTGAACCATGATCCGCGCTTCTGGAGAATATCGTAGTCGATGGCGAGGTCGAGCAGCGATCCCGAGCTGGAAATGCCTTCGTTATACATGATGTCGAATTCTGCTTCCGTGTAGGGCGGAGCGACCTTGTTTTTGACCAGCTTCAGTTTGGTACGGTTCCCAGTAACGGTGCCATCGGAACTCTTGATCGAGCCAATACGACGAATGTCGCAACGGACAGAGCTGTAAAATTTCAGCGCGCGACCTCCCGGAGTCGTTTCGGGACTGCCGAACATGACGCCCACTTTTTCACGAATCTGGTTGGTGAAAATGCAGACCGTGCGGGCCTTCGAAATCATCGAGGTCAACTTCCGAAGCGCAGCACTCATGAGACGCGCCTGGGCACCGACGGTAGCATCGCCGATTTCGCCATCGAGTTCCTGTTTCGTCACGAGTGCAGCCACGGAATCGAGAACAATGACATCGAGCGCGTTGGACCGAACCAGGGTCTCCACGATGCGAAGGGCCTCTTCACCGGAGCTCGGTTGTGACACCAGCAATTCATCAAGATTCACACCGAGCGTTTTGGCGTACTGGGGATCGAGGGCGTGCTCCACATCGACAAAAGCAGCGAGACCACCAGCTTTCTGAGCTTGGGCAATCACCGTCAGGGTGAGAGTCGTTTTACCTGAAGATTCCGGACCAAACACTTCGACAATTCGTCCCCGTGGGAAGCCACCCACCCCGAGGGCGCGGTCGATTAGAAGGTTCCCGGTAGGAATGGCATCGACATCGACCCGGCTCTCCCCTCCGAGACGCATGATGGCTGTTTCACCATAGTCTTTTTGAATCTGGGAAATGGCGAGATCGAGATTTTTGCCACGGGCTTCAACCAGTCGGTTGCGTTCGGCATCGGTGCTGCCGCCGTTTGATTTCGCTTTGGTGTCTTCTTTGGATTTGGTGGATGTGGCCATGGTTTGAGAGCGTGACGTTTGAGAGGAAGTGTGAGTGCCGATCGGTTGATCTCCAGAGTCGGCGTCACGGAGTTTGTCCGCAGTTTCGACATCGTCGGCAGTGACGGGTTGTTTCGGAAGTTCTTCCGAACCATTTGGAGATAGCAGTTCGACCATCGTTTGAAAACTGAATTTCTACTATGATAGCGAACACTGTTCAGGTGTCCAGTGGTAATTTGAACCTTTTTTGAAAAAGTGACTATCCTCCCATGTTCACGATATCTCGGAGAATGTCGCTATAGCTCAGGGCCACCCGAATGATCATCCAGGCGGCGATGCCAAGGACGAGCCAGTAAAACAGCTTCGGTGCCCACTCGGCCAGTCGTTCCACGCTTTCCGCGGAAGCGTCCCGATAATAGCCGGCCCACTGATCCGTTTCCTGATCGAGAGCACCCGCCAAATCGGCCGAGGCAAGGCCGCGCACGAGGTCTCCCGGGAGCGCGCCGCGTGCGTCGGCCACCACATCACCGACCGACTCGCCGGCACCTAGTTTCTTGGCCGAAGCGAGGGCATAACGGCGCAACTGTCCACTCTGCGATGCTTCTCCGGCACGTTTCCAAGCCAGATCCATTCGCTGACCGGAGAGAAGGTAAATGTGAAGGACTTCACAGAACCGGGCGAGGCTTCGCGAGCGTCGCACTGGGCCCGCCAGCGGCACCTTTTGAATGAGAGCATCGATGGGTGCGGAATGTTCCGCGGATTTCGACAAACTGCGCCACAGCGTGATGAAAGCGATAGCCACCGCATAGCCAACTCCAACCCAAATCAGGGCCGGATAAACCGAGTCCCGCCAGTCGCCGGAACCGGTTCCCGTGAGTCCCGCTCCGACCGTCTGGAGCAGAGCGGTGATGCCGATGCCGACGAGCAACGCAAAGTGAAGGAGGAACAAAGGATAGATCAGGGCTCTCCGAATGCGGCGCCGTGCCTCGGCGTCCTGCCGAAAATGTTCGGCCAGATGACGAAAGCCGGTTTCGAGTTTTCCACCCCGCTCAGCCGCATCGACCATGGCGACCTCGAGACTCGAGACCGGGTAGCGACTATCGGCCAGGGAATCGGCCATCGATTTTCCGGCGCGGGTACCCTTGAGAATGGCTCCACAAATTTCCCGCGCGGTGCGATCCGAACCCGGCTGGCCAATGATCGATTCGCAGGCCTTGTCGATACCGAATCCCGCCCGGGCAAACTTGGCCAGTTCCGAGTAGAGAAATGCGCGGGATTTGAGAGAAGATGCCACGGATAGAGTGAACACCATTCGACGGGATTCGGGAAGCCCTGATGAATCAGCTGTGCTAGATTTCCCCGACCCCGGGATCTCGGCCTCCACGAGATTGGTTGTTTCCCCTATCCATTTCACTCTGGCTTACCTCATGGCTAAACCCAAATCGACCTCATC
>JAGROX010000165.1 GCA_020440025.1 Verrucomicrobiia bacterium | reverse complement strand
ATTTTCGGGTCAGTAGCTTCGCTGAGTACGGACGCTTGTCCCATCTCGACAAGCGCGAACTCCGTTACGGGGCTGCCGTGTCCGATGACGAATACGAGAAAGATTCCGTCGCCGATTTCGTGCTCTGGAAAGCTCGCAAGCCGGAGGATGGCGAAAACTTTTGGGAAAGTCCTTGGGGGCAGGGGCGGCCCGGCTGGCACCTGGAGTGCTCCGCGATGTGCCGCGAATACTTGGGTGATACCTTCGATCTCCACTCCGGCGGGGTCGATCTCATCTTTCCCCATCACGAAAATGAAATCGCCCAGAGCGAAGCCGCCAACGGTTGCCAGATGGCTGACCACTGGTTTCACCTGACTCACCTGCTCGTCGACGGAGGGAAAATGTCCAAGAGCTTGGGCAATTTCTACACCCTCGATCAGATCGAAGCGGCGGGGTTCACCGGGGCCGATGTTCGCTATGTGCTGATCTCCGCCCACTACCGGCAATCGCTCAACTTCGTGGCCCGCGATCAGGAGGGGAACGAAACATTTCCCGCTCTCGCTGGTGCCCATCACGCCCTGGAGCGGCTCGCGAAATTCGAGGCGGCCCTGAAGCAACAGGGTCAGGTCGATGACTCAACAGGGTATGATGACCTCCGCGGTCTGCCGCGAGAAGAGCAGGGTGCGTTTGCCGCCGCCTTTGACGGTCTGCTCAATGATCTCAACACGCCCGACGCCCTCGGTCACCTGTTTTCCGCCATCAAAGAGGTCAAGCCCGAGACGCTCACTTCGGAGGAGGCGGCGCGTCAGTGGCGCGGATTCCGTCATGTCATTGAGGCCCTCGGACTGGCCCTGCCCGAAGTTGGGGGCGAGGTCGCCATTCCCGATGACATACGCGCATTGGCCGACAAACGTTTCTCCGCCAAGTCAGCCAAAGACTGGGCCACCGCCGATGCCCTGCGCGACGAACTTGGCGCCTTGGGTTGGGTGGTGAATGATGCGAAAGATGGTTACGAACTGGTTCCGAAGTGAGGCAGTGACTGACCTTGCCGCGAGGGGCGAAATCAACTAGGCTGTTCACCATGGATTCGACAATTTTGGCAGACGCGTTCAATCGCGGAATCGATCCTCTTTTCGATCTCCTGACTCCGGATCAGGCGCAGAGGATTGCCGACTATCACGCGGACGACGTCCTGCAGGAGCGAATCGAGTGGCTGGCCCAGCGATCCACCTCAGGAGACCTGACTGACGATGAACGCGCCGAATATGAAGGCTATGCCCGCGCCAATCGGTTTCTCTCAGTGCTGAGAGCCCGGGTTCGACGCCGTTGTGTTTCCTGAGTGATCGCGGCGGAATGAAGGCAGAGATCCGAGAAGCGGTCAGAGTTCGGGTTGGCGATGAATGTGAGTATTGCCGACTGACTCAGGAACAGTCACCGTTTGCTCGATTGCAGATTGAGCACATTCGCCCCCGGCAGCACGGTGGTGATGATCAGCTTGAGAATCTGGCTTTGGCGTGTATCGACTGCAATTTGAGCAAGGGGCCCAACTTGACCGGGATCGATCCGGAAACCGGGAGGATCACCGAATTGTTTCATCCAAGGCGTTCTCGTTGGAGCGAACACTTCGAATGGAATGGCCCGTTGATCTCTGGAGTGACCGATATTGGGAGGACCACCGTTGCACTTCTCGGGATGAACCGCGAAGATCGCGTGGAGGTCAGGCTCGCTTGGACCTGATGAATCATCCTTTTGCCTTCGCCACATTTTTCCCATGTCCGAAAAACTGAATCTCCCCATCCGCCCTCGGCGGAATCGTAAATCTCCGGCGCTTCGCGGTCTGGTTCGCGAGACGGTGCTGACACCGGCGGATTTGATCTATCCGCTTTTCATTCAGGAGGGCGAGATCGACGAGCCGATTGCGTCGATGCCGGGTTGCCATCGCTGGAGTCTCGAAGGGTTGGTTCGGGAAGTGGGCGAGGCCTATGCCGTCGGCGTGCGGGCGGTGGTGTTTTTTCCGGCGATTGCCGAGTCGTTGAAAACGCCCGGCGCCGAGCAGTGTTATCATCCCGATGGGCTCGTCCCCCGGGCGATCCGCGCGGTGAAGGCGGCGTTTCCCGACATCGTCGTCATCACCGATGTGGCGCTCGATCCCTACAACTCCGATGGACACGACGGTATCGTGAAAAAGGATCCCGTGACCGGTGACCTGAAGATTCTCAATGACGAAACCGTGTCCGTGCTCTGTCGTCAGGCGCTGTGTCATGCTCAGGCCGGGGCCGACATCGTATCGCCCAGCGACATGATGGATGGCCGGGTCGGTGCCATTCGCGAATCGTTGGACGAGGCCGACTACGAGGACGTTTCCATTCTCAGTTACACCGCCAAGTATGCCTCGGCCTATTACGGACCGTTCCGCGGTGCGCTCGATTCCGCACCCAAGGCGGGCGACAAGAAGACCTACCAGATGGACCCCGCCAACTGGCGCGAAGCCCTGCGCGAAGCCGAGCAGGATGTTGCCGAAGGCGCCGACATTCTGATGGTGAAACCGGCCGGCCCCTATCTCGACATCATCCGCGCCATTCGCGAAGAAGTCGACCTGCCCATCGCCGCCTATCAGGTCAGCGGGGAATACCTCATGATCAAATCCGCCGCCGCCGATGGCTGGATCGATGAAGAAAAAGTAATGCTCGAGTCCCTCACTGGCATCAAGCGCGCCGGCGCCGACATGATCCTGACCTACTTCGCGAAAGCCGCGGCGGGGGTATTAGGGTAAAGGGGCGTTGAGCCAGCTTCATCGATTCGATAATTGCATGTGATCTGATTTATTGGGCTTCCAGATCACAGAGCAATTATCTAACATATCTTGACATTTCTAAGAAATTAGGAGATCCTGATTTCATGCCAGCAGTGTCTCTGCCAAAACGTTCGCTTAAAGCAAAACCTGAATTCAAGGAACTTGAAGCTCGGGTCTGCGAGCGTTCAACCTTCCAAGCGAAAAAATCGGTCGTGAATCGATTGACAACGTTGGAGAAGGCTATGCTGGTTTGGGGAGGTTTTCTCGTATTGTCAGCCTTGGCTCAGGCACTCACTTGGGGTGGCGTTTCGATGTTGGACATTTTACAGAATTGGATTGCAACAATTGGGAAAAGCTAATATTTAAGAGTGGTTATGCACCTCTCTTCAGAGCTTTGCCTTCAAATTGCGTCTTTGGGACTCAATTACCCATTTTCGTCATTTCAGAGTGGACTTGCCTTCATGACGGGTGCTTTCGCAATCTTAGGGGTAGGGCTTCATTGCTATATTCGGGGATTTGATAGCACGGAATCTCTGGTCAAAACCGGGTTGTCGTCAGGATCCTTGCCTGGCAGTTTCCTTCTCTTGCTTTGCGCACCGTTCCCAGAAATCGGAAACAAACTACCCGCTCTACATATCTATCTGTTTGTTGCAGGTCTAGTTCTAGCTGGATCTGCCATTTCAAGTCTAAAGAGTGGGCTGTTCTCAAGTAGCTTGGATGATGGTAAATCTCAGGAATCATCTTCAAAAAGGAATCGCTCTAAACAAGGCCTTTCAAAGTTTGCGGCGAAGGTGGGTGAGCGAAAGAAGCCCAAGAGATAGATAATTTCCGATATTGATACGTGGCAGGAGGCTGCCGCGGTATTTTATTGGGAAAATTAGATTTTTGCCCGTTTCCTAAACGGAATACTTCAGCCGCTGGCGCATCCTCTAGATCGACTCCGGTCGCGAACAAGCCCGCGCCTCGGAGGTCGCTGGCCTCGGTGACTCCGGCTTGGCGATGACGATCCAGAGGTTGTCGCTGAAGGGATGGTGATCCTGGAGCCGGAAGCGGCGGAGGTCGAAACCGGTGGTGGTGGCCATGGCGACGATGCTGCGCGGAGTGAAGTAGTTCACGTGATCCGGGAAACGGAAGCCACACCATTTCTTTTTGCGGAAACGCCGATTGAGGCAGCCGTAGTTGGGCACTTTGATGATGGAGACGCCGCCGGGACGGAGGACGCGGAGGGTTTCGGCGAGCAGGAGCCGGGGTTCGATCTCGTGCTCGAGAAAGGAACTCATGATGACGCAGGCGCAGGAGTTTTCCTCCAACTGACGCAGCCCGGAAACGGCATCGGCCTGAACAATGTTGGCCTGAGGCACGTTCTTGCGCGCTTTGGCAGCGAGGGCTTTGGAAATCTCGACCCCGGCGACAGGAAAGCGATCGGACAGGGCTTTGAGGGCACGTCCGTTGGCGCAGCCGATGTCGACGACAGCACCTTCGCCGCTGACCTGTTGGTTGATGAGGTCGCCGAGTTTGTCGCGCTTGATCTTTTCGGCGCGGAACTTTTTCGCGGCGGTGCTGACGGCAGAGATGGTGGGCTCCTCGACAGCTCGGCGTTCGGTTTCCTGCTGGGAGGTCTTTTCCCACGCGAGGTTTTCCTCCATCTCGACGTAGGCGGCGGCGCGTTCGAGATAGGTGAATCCGCAGGAGCCACAGGTTTTCAGCGGCCACTTTTTGGGACCTAGGGGGAGTCGTTTTTCGCTGCTGTTGTCAGTGAAGCAGAAAGGGCAGACGCGGAGCAGGAGGTGACTCATGTGGAAGAAGGGAGGGAGCAGGGGAGAGGCGGTGATCGATCAGTTTCCGCCGAGAAAGAGGTCACGGCCCTTGACCAATGCATCGATTTTTCGCTCCGCGATGGAACGTTTCAGCATCCAGAAGCCGCAATCGGGATGCGCCCAGCCGATACGTTCAACACCGAGCACCTGGGCGGCGTGTTCGAGTCGTTTGGCGACTTCGAAAGGGGATTCGATGTGGTTCACCTTGATATCGATGACGCCGATGCCGAGCTTGATGCGCGGGTCGATGTCTCGGAGCGCCTCGAGATCGTTGGCGGGCCGGTGGGCCAGTTCGAGGACGAGGTGATCGGTGTGGAGGGAATTGAGGAACTCGACCAGGGTGGCCCATTCGCCGCTCTGGATGGTCTGGCCGCCGTAGTTGCCGAAGCAGAAGTGGACGGCTTTTTCCACGTTGATGCGATCGAGAATCAAATTCATGGCGGCGGCGGCCACGGGCGCGCCTTCCGGGCTGCCGGGAATGTTGGCCTCGTCGATCTGGACACAGTCGCAGTCGAGATCGCTGACCTGCTCGGCGAGAGTCTGACCGATGGCGAGGCAGAGGGAGTCGAAGTCGCCGTAGTGATCATCGAGCAAGGTGCGCGCCAGCATGTAGGGACTGGTAAGGGTGAACTTGAGCGGTCCTCCGGCGACGGATTTTGACCGGGCGCAGGCAGCGGTGAGATCGAGAGTGCCCTCGGAGAGAGCCTCACGGACGACTCCGGCAGGTTTCTGACGCCAGGAGAAATCGTGTTTTTCCCGAAAGCGGTGGGCATCGCTGACACCGACCTGAGAATCGATGCCGCCGAGTTGGCTGGTGAAGAATTCGATCATGCCGTTGGTGTCCGGATGACTGGGGTCAAAGCGATAGAGTTCGCCATCGGTCGGCAGGTCGATTCCGGCACGTCGTTGGGCATCAATGACGACGGTGGTGGCATCGAGGACAGACTGCTCGGTGCCGGAGGACTGCAGCAACCAGTCGATCTGGGAGTAGGAACCGACAGTAGTCGTGCGGATCGCGGGAGGGGTGGCGGTGCTCATAGTGGGCCAGAATCGCCGAAGATGGCCTTTTTGAAAAGCTTCGGGTTTCTTCTCTTGCAGGGTGGGGTTGCGACGGGCGTGAGGGGGCGGTAGACTACGCGCTCATGACGCTCGAATCCCTCAAACAGTCGGTGGAATCCGACTCGGCTCCTCCCGACGATCTGTCCGATGCCCTGCGGGCGCTGTGGTGTGCCCGAAAAGGGCGTTGGGAGGAGGCTCACAATATCGCGCAGGACATGCCGTCAGCGATGGGATCTTGGATTCACGCGCATTTGCACCTCGTCGAGGGCGATTTGGGAAATGCGGGATATTGGTATCATCGGGCAGGAAAACCGGTTGGCAGTCCCGACCGGATTGATGAAGATTGGGAGATGATCGCCGCCGCGGCGATCGGGGAGGCTTGACCTCATCCTCAATGCGGTCTGTGATAGGTGTGAATCGAGTGTTTTCCCGGGAATGAAGCTCCCCAATCTGCCAGGTTATCAGTACGACGAACTGATCGGTGAAGGCGCCTGTGGCGTAGCGGTTCGGTGTACCTACGAGGGGCGGGAGACTCGAGTGGTGAAGTTTCTCAAAGCGCAGTCGATCAATCCCGGAATGGTCTCCAGCTGCATCAAGGCGCTGTCGGGCAAGGAGCGCCACCCGGGCGTCGCCGAAGTCTACGGTTACAATTTCTCAGAGTATCCTTACTATTACATCACGCCGTTTTTTGGGGATCGCGATCCCCGCACGGGCGAGTGGCAGGGGCGATCGCTCGATTCATTGATCGGCGAGGTTCAGGCCCCGGACGCGTTGGTGTTGATCGATCAGATGGCGGAGGCGCTGGCGTTTTCGCATCGATTGGAAGTGATCCATGGCGGGCTGAAACCGGCGAACATTTTTCTCAGCGATACCAGCCCGGAACAGTGGCAGGTGAAAATCGCGGATTGGGGCCAAGGCTATTTGACCGGCTTACAGTATTTGGAGATGGGCGATCTCGGCTTCTATGCCAGTCCCGAGCAGTTGGACAATGGTGATCCGTCTCATGGGGCGGGCAAACGTTGGGACGTCTATGCCTTCGGTGTCATTGCTTTCCTCCTGCTCACCGGGCGGTTCCCGCGGTTGGAGCAGCAGTATCAGGCCTATCTCCGGGAGAATCAGGGATTCAGTCACGTGCCGGCGGCCGCCTTTGGCACCGTGCTCGATCAACCGGAGCGCTACGTTGACTGGATCGTGGAGGAAGAGCGCATCATCTGGCCGAATCCCGCAACTTCAGAAGCCGAAAGCAAGCGCCGCGAAGTCATCGAGCGCTGTCTTTCGGTCGATCCCCGGGAACGCTTTCCCGACATGCGGGATGTGGTGGCGGCCTTTGCCGACTGCGATCACCACCTCGCTCTCGTTGAAGCCGAGCGACAGGCGACCGAAGGTCGACACCGGGTGCTGAAACGGGCGCGACGTTGGCAGAGGGCCGCAGCTGGCGCGGCCTTGATCTCGCTCTGCGGGGCGGCGACGGCGGCGTATTTCTTTGCCGAGTGGAAGAACGCGGAATCCGAGCGCGACGAGGCCCAAAAAGGCGTGAAACAACACGTCGAACGCCTGCAAACCACCGTGGCCAGCACTGCGGAGGAAAAAGCCCAGACAGAACTGCAACTGGAGGCGGTCAAAGAGCAAAGCGAAGAGATGCGCGAGCATTTGCGGGAGCAGATGATCGAGCAGATGCGCGAGGCCCGTGAGTTGTTGATGGCATCGCAGGACAACGGTGACCATTTTTTCGAACTGGTGCTGGAGAATCGCGATAGCGACGTGCCCGGTTTTGCCGGCAAGCGAGAGAAGGCGCTGGCGCAGGCGGCCACCTATTACGAGCAGTTGTTGCACATCTACGGCGACGCTCCGGATTTCCTGGAATCGTCGGCCAAAGCGGCGCGCTTCCTCGGAGAGATTCACTTTGAGCTCGGCGACTATCCCCGGGCCGAGTCCGATTTCGTGACAGCTAAAGTCAGGCTCGAACAATCGAAGACCGCTTCCCAAAAACCACGCCCCGACATCATCCGAGCCTTGGCGTTGGTGAATACGCGACTGGCTGAGATCGCGAGAGAGCGCAAGCAACCGGAGGCTGGGTTACTGGCTCTGGATGGTGCGGTCGACTACTGGCTGCAGGTTTTCGAAGCGAATTCGAACGATCCCGATCCGGCCATCTCCATTGCCAATGTCCGCATGCTCCAGTCCGAATTGCATCGTCGCATGGGGCAATACGACCAGGCAAAAGCTCAATTGAATGAGGCGATTCGCATCCTGTTGTCCCTGCAACCTCACCTGCCCAAGGATCATCGAGTCGTCGGTGGTCTGGCCCGAGCGGGCGCGGCCACGGGAGATCTGATGCGGATCAGCGGAGACACTGAAGGGGCGACCGCTGCCTACATCGAAGCCTCGGAGATGTATGCCGACGCCATCGAACTCAATGCGGCGGTCGACGACTACCAACTCGGCTTTGCCATCACCCTGGTGGAAGTGGCCCTGTCCGAGGACAATGTGGAGAAACTTACCGCCGCTTCCAAAGTATTGGGAGAACTGGCCCAAAAACCGGAGAATCGCCACCGGATCAATGTCTTCACCGCCCTCTCCGATTGTTACGGCGCTCTAGCCGCCAAGCAGCGGGATGGGAATCAAGCGGCCTCGGCGATCGAGTGGGAAACCAAAGCGATCGATCTTCTCCAAGGCTTGGTTTCCGATGGCGGTCCCGGCGCGGCGGTGGAATTGCGCTACGCGCTGGCCGAGCGAAAATGCAGTCTCGCCAATCTGCAATCCGATCGCGGCAATCACACCGAGTCCCGCGACACCCTGCGCTCAGCCAATTCGCTGATCGAGCAACTGCTGGCAGTCGACAGCACCAATCCCGAGTATCGCCGCCTCTACGCCCAGGCTCAGGGGCAACTCGGCTATGCCAGCAATCAGTCCGGCGACAAGGATGCGGCAAAGCGTTATTTCGAGACCGCTCGCTCCCAGTGGGAGGCCTACATTTCCGCCAATCCTCAGGACCAGCAGGCGGTGCAAGCCTTCGAGTGGGTGAAAAGTCAGCTCGAAGGCCTCACTTGAGGCGTTTTCGCCCGAGGATTGGTCGAGGCCGATGCTCATTCAACAGGGTTGACTCCCAGACCATACCCTGTTGAGTCCCGTTTCGCTGTTTCCGGTTCACCAATTTCCCTTCACCCATCATCATGTCTCTGCCCGCGTTTGATCTCGACCTGGATTTTCTCAATGCCACCGCTCGTCGAGCCGGCGATGCCATTCTCGAAGTCTATGGCACGGCTTTTGATGTGGATGTGAAAGACGACAACTCGCCTCTGACGGAAGCGGATCGCCGATCGAATGAAGTCATCATCGCGGCTCTGGAGGAGCGGTATCCGGACATTCCGGTGATTTCCGAGGAAACCCGCACCTTGCCTTACGCGGAGCGAAAAGACTGGGATCGATTCTGGTTGGTTGATCCGCTCGATGGCACCAAGGAATTTGTGAAGCGCAATGGCGAGTTCACCGTGAACATCGCCCTGGTGGAAAATGGCGAACCGGTGGCCGGCGTGGTCTTTCAACCGGTGGTGGATCGGCTCTATTGGGCGGCGCGAGGACAAGGTGCCTGGCTTTCGGTCGACGGGGGCGATCCTCAGAAACTGAGCGGCGGTCCGCATTATACCGAGGCGGATTCGGTGGTCGTAGTGGCGAGTCGCTCGCACATGTCGGATGAGGTGAAAGTCTTCGTCGCCGGGCTCGAAGCAGAAGGTAAGGCGGTGGAATTCCATTCATCGGGCAGTTCTCTGAAATTGTGTCTCGTCGCCGAGGGAGCCGCTCATGTGTATCCGCGATTGGGGCCGACGATGGAGTGGGACACCGGCGCTGCCGATGCGGTGGCGCGTGAGGCTGGGAAGCAGGTGCTCAATTGGGAGACCCGCCAACCGCTGCAATACAACAAAGAGGATCTGTTGAATCCCTGGTTCATTGTGGAGTAGTCGATTTCCTGATGAAACGATGAGCGCGCCGCAGACCTCTCGACGACCTTGGGTGATTGGTCTGGGGTTTATTGCTGCTGGATTGCTCGTTTTTCTGTTCGTGGCGCAAACGCCATGGGAGGCGGCCAAGGAGTCGGCGGAGCGGATCGCGGTGGGAAAGAAGCCTCGTCCCGAAGCTGATTTCGCGACCGGCTTGTGGTGGGCGGCGCTGGTCAACCTGCTGCTGACGGCGGGATTGCTGGCAACGGTGAAACTCTGGGCGCGTCGGCTTTCCGATATCGCGTCGGGGAGAGGATTCGCCGTCGCGAAAATGGGGCGGGGTTTTGTCGTGGCCCTGCTGGCCATCGTGGTGCTGGGCGGGGTAATGCGATGGAATCTGGCGCATCGCGGTCTTTGGCACGATGAACTCTGGGGCGTGAAGTTCGGCGTCGTGGGCTACTACCTCGGCGAACCGACAGACCCCTTGGAGGATCGCTATTTTGGCGAAGCCACCTGGCAGCGTGCCCTGTGGCACTACACGCGGCCGTCGAATCATCCGGCGGCGACTTTTCCGGCCAGGCTGAGTTATCTGGTTTGGAAAGCGGTCACGCATCCGGAGAAACCGAACGCCTTCAGCGAGTTTGCGATCCGATTCCCCAACTGGCTCGCGGCGTTGGCATCCATCGCGGCGGTCGGCTTGTTGGGGGCGCTCTGGGGACGACCGCTGGCGGGATTGATCGCGGCGCTGGTGCTGGCGATGCATCCCTGGCACATTCGATACGGCATCGATCTGCGCGGCTACACCTGGGTGGTGCTGTGGACGGCGATGGGGTTGGTGTGGTTGACCCTGCTGTTCCGTGAAGGACGATCGCGATGGTGGTTGTGGTGGGCGATCGGGTTGAATCAGGCCTTGTTGGTATGGGCGTTTCCCCATGCCGCCGTGGTGGCGATGGCGTTTTTTGTCATCGGAGGCCTGCTGATTTTTCAATCATGGTCGAATGCTGGCGACAGACGCTCGGCCTGTTGGCGATGGCTTTTGGTCAATGTCGCGGGTGGCATGGTGTTCCTTCAACTTTTCGCGCCGAACCTTTTGCAGATGCGGGGTTGGTATACCGAGGTGAAAGAGAACCATCCCGGTCACGGACTGGATGGTCGCCTGCTGAGTGAACTCCTCGGCGATTGGTTCACGGGAATGCCCTGGGTGTTGCCCAAAACGACTGGAGCGGATGGCCTGGTTGATTTGACGGGACGCGCCGGAAGCTTCCTCTGGCCAGCACTTGCAGTGATCGCCGCCGCTCTGGTCATTGGGGCGTGGCGACTTTGGCGAGCGCAGAAGCGAGGATTCCTGATGCTGGGCGCGGTCTTGCTGGCGGGCGTCGGCTTGTTGGCTTTTTTCGGAGTGACGCAGACTTTCTTCTACCCTCGGTTTTTGATTTTCCTGCTAGTGCCGTTGGCTCTTTTGATCGGAATGGCGGGAGACTGGCAGCAGGGGAACCGTCGATTACGGGTGTTGGTGGCGGCAAGCACTCTGGGTTTGCTTGGTTGGCTGGTGATGCCGCAGTGGGGCGTGCTGATGTCCCGGCCTTACGCACCGATTCGGGATCTGACCGGCGCCTTCGAAGCGATCCAGGACGAGAGTGACCAGCCGGTCATTTTTGGCTGTTACGGTCACGGTCTGGAGATGTTCCCGGTGTATTTTCCGGAGATCCGCGATGTGATTACCTTGGCTGATCTCCAACAATTGATCGCCGAAGCGAAAGAGCGTGGTGCCAGGCTCGTGATGACCTACGGCTACGAGGGGTACAATCGGGCTTCGCTGGCGGATGGCTATACCTGGCTGGATGACCCGGCCCACTTCCGACTGGTGAAGGTCTGGCCCGGAATCGAGTCGGAGCATGTCTTTTATCAGCTGGAGTGGACTGGAAAGGACTGAGGTACCGTGCCAAGATCCGACCGCTTGGTCGATGGAGAATCTCCGCTATACTGAAGGGAGAGATCTGCTGCCGCGAGAGATGCCCGACGAGTCCGACAGAAAAGTGGCGAAAGCTGACAAAGTGCGTCGTCGCTGGCTGGGGCGATGGCTGCTGAAGTTGGTGGGCTGGTTCGTGGCGCTCTCGATCGTGGTGATTCTCATCGTCAGTGTGGTGGCGCTGATCGCGTGGCAAAACCTGACCGGATTGGCCAATGCGGTGGTGGCGCGCTTTGCCGAACCGTATCGGGTGGAGCTGGGAAAGGTAGATGTATCAAAACGCGGTGAAGTTCACATGGAGGCGGTTCGGATTTTGCCTCCCAAAGGCTTCGGCGAAGACGATTCCGTTCCCTGGGTGAATCTGGAAGGCATCGACCTGACCTATGATCTGGAAGAACTCCGTCAGAAACGAAAGTTCCGAACCATCACGCTACGCAGTCCGGAGATTCACATCGATGACGCCAGTCTGGAAGTGTTGGGCGGGAAGGCGCCCGCGACTGACTCCGGGGCGGAGGACATCGCGGCTCCGATGCCGGACCTCGCTTTTCTCGGGCAAGTGGCGGATCGAATCGAGGTGACCGGCGGCAAGCTGAAGGTCGATACCTCGAAAGGTCCCAAGCTGGCGGCGAACTGGGATCTGAGCATTCCGGCGATCAATTTTGGCGATGAGGAGTGGATCAATCGCGAGCCCCTTTCCCTGAGGCTGACAACGCTTCGAGTGGGTGAAGATGCGGTGTTGGGGACGATTGATAGCATTGAGATCAAGGGGCGGGTCCGCAGTGATCTTGGCGGGGTGGAGATCGCGGAATTTGCGGTCGATACGCCAAAGTTGAAGCTCTCTCCCGAGTGGATGCCTCAGATCGAGGCGACCGACGTAAAGGTGGCTCCCGTTCGTGCGAGCGAACCACAGAAATCTCCGGCCTCGGTGGCACCGCCCGCTTTGGCAAACCAAGAACCGTTCGAGCTATGGGTGGATGCCTTTCGTTTTTCCGATGCCGAAATCTCGTTGAGCGGCTTTGACGGTCAAGACGGTCGGTTGCTGCTGCCGACCACCTCATTTGCCACCTCGATCGATTGGCGGGATCTGCAATTGGCGGGAGGAGAGATCACATCCGGGAAGCCGCTTGTATTCGCCGTGGAGGACATCGTGCTTGATGGATGGGCAGTGGCCAAAAAAGACAACGTGCCGACGGCGAGCATTAAGCGTTTGGCGGTGGGCTTTGATCCGGCGGCGTTTATGTCTGATCTCAGGCTGGAATCGATCGAAATCACCCAACCACAGTTTTTCCTGAGTCCAGGTTCGATGGCAAGGTTCCGTACGACGGAAGAATCCAGTGAAGAGAAAGCGGTAACTCCGACCACGTCGGCGCCGACCGAAAGTGGCGAATCGGCAGAAGACCGGGTGTTCTCCATCGGATCTTTCTCGGTGGTGGACGGAAATCTGAAGGCCCAAGACTGGCAGTGGGAAGAGCGTGATATTCCCTCGGCTTCCTTTGATTGGGAACTCACCCTGACCGACTTGTCATCGGACATGCTGGAGGAGAATGCTGCGGTCATCGCCTCTGGCGAGCGCCCTCAACATCTGCTCCTGAAAAATCTGCGGGTGGGAGAAACCGAAGGGGACGGCCTGCCCACGACGGAATTGGAGGAAGGTCTGGTGGCGATTGATCGATTGGAGACTCGTTTCCAGTGGGAAAAACTTCTTCGAGATCACCGCGTCGACGCCTTCCACGTGGAGCGACCGCGACTGGATCTGACCGATCAACGACTCCCGGCTTGGGTCGGAGATTTTCAGGCACCGGTGTCATCCGACGGTCCGGGCAGTGAATCTCCGACCGCCCCCCCCGTCACCACGACACCGGCGTCCGAAGTAAAGCCTTTCGTGGTCGATGAGCTGCGGGTCGAGGATGGGATCATCCGCTTGGACAGCAGAGCGCTGGGCGGGCAATTACCAAAACTTCAGGGGAAATTCAGCATCGCGAATGGCGAAAAAAGTGATCCCGAAGCCGAGACCCATCCCTACCGGTTTCATTTCGGACAATTGAGGGTTCGGAGTCAGAAGGAGCAGGCCATGAATGGAATGTTCGCTGCCGAACTTGAGAGTGAACCGGTCGCAGACGCTCCCCCGGAACCTGCCCCGGAACCTCTCGGTGGACTCTTTCCACAAGATGCGGATCCGGCTGCTGCCCCCGGCGCCGCGGATGAGAAAACCGAATTTGCACGAAGGGGGGCGGAACGGCAGAAAGACATCGCTTTTGTCCGCGATCTCACCATCGATTTCACCGCCGAGGGAGTGCAACGCGATCGCCGGGTCGAGCGGATCGAAGTCAAGGGGGGTGAATTTCAATTGGGTAAGGGAGTGCAGGAGATCGTGGACGGAGCGGCGGTGGATGATGCGACTACCGAGGGAGGTGATAAATCCGCCGATCCTGCGAAAGCGCTGAAGCCAGAGCCCGAGAAAGAAGGAGTGGCTCCCAAGAAGGCCGATGCCACGGACTCGGACGGAGCTTGGAAGGTGGGAGAGTTTGTCGTCACCGAGAGCCAAGTGAGGTTCGAATCTTTGATTCCCCAGATCGAAGGCCTCGAGTTTGCCATTGAAACCAAGCTCACTGATATTCCCTTGAGTCAGGAGGGCCTGTTGGGTCAGGACCAAACGCAAAAAGTTGAACTGTCAGGGATCGAAATTCGCGATCCCTACGACTCGTTCATTACGGTGGCGTTTCTGCCCACCATCTTTGTCGAGTTCTCCTTTGCTGGTCTGGTGAACCAGCGGATCGATCAAGTCGACTTGTTGAATCCTTCCATCTATGTCGGTCAGGGCCTGTTTTGGTGGATCGATTATCAGCGGAATTACCGAAAACAGAATGAAGGGGCCGGGTTCGAGGTAGGAGGTGCCCCGGTGGCGGAAGCTGTCGATCCCGTCGCCGCCCCGGATGCGGAGGCTGACCCCGACTGGGAGATTCGGCATATCGACGCCCACTTTGGCAAAATCATCATCGCCCCGACCGGTCGACCCATCGGCATCGTACCCTTTCCCTTCAATGCCAGTACCAACATGGAGAACGGCGAGATTGCCTTGAAACTGCAGATTCCGCTGGAGCAGCAGTACGTCTATCAGTTCCCCGATTTCCAACTCGATATGTACGGGCTCAAGGGGGAAATCGCGTTCAATGTGCCGGTGCAGCAGGTGGACAACAATCTGGTGCAGACCTTTTCCCTCCAGCGTGCCGTCTGGAAGCAGTATGAAGCGGACGGGCTCTATCTGTCGCTGACCTTCGACACCAATGGCGTCTACGGAAAATTCGGAGGGGATGCCTACCAAGGATATGTGGAAGGGGAGTTCAACTTTTACCTGGACGACGTGGGCCGATGGGATGCCTGGCTCTCGGGTTCCAATCTCAACATGGGTCCCATCACCGAGATCGTCGCGCCTGAGAGTTTCATCATGGACGGGAAGATCGATGCCAAGCTCGTGTCTGAGGGCCGCGGACTGGTATTTGGTGAAACGTGGGGAGAGATCCGCACTCTGTCTCCCGGACGGATCGATTTTTCCAAGATGAATGATGTCATCAACAGCCTGCCCGAAGATTGGAATCAGCTGAAACGCAGCGCGACCGAGCTCAGTCTGGGAACCCTGAAGGAATTCGAATATGAAGCGGGAACCGGGGACCTCTATTTCGTAAATCGCGACGGCTGGCTCCGGCTCGATCTGGAAGGAGAAAGTGGCTCCCGCGTTTTCGAAATGTATGCCCACGACTGGCGGGGGCCCGAAGGAGAAAAGGAGGCAGACCTCGATCTGACGGAAGTCATCGCCGATGAAAAACCCGAGGAACATTCGCTTGAGGAGGGCGAGGAAAGCATCGAAAAGCCGGTTTCCACGAATCTTCAGCGGAATCGGCTGCGCCGCCGGGCGGGACCGTCCGGAAAAGGTCTACCCTGATCACCCGAGAATAGCGCTTGCGTGGGCGTTTTTTGGCACGAGAATGGTTGCGTTACTGCGGCCCCTCACCCTTTTTGGGCCGTTTCATCCAATAAAGTTTGTTCCGCTTCCGTATTCGGCACTAGGTCGCCAGTGAGGGTTTCCCTGATTTTCTTGGGGCTTGATTCTGGATTTCATCCACTTCCGAAAAAGTTCGGCACAGACTCTTCAAGCAAACTAAGAAAACTAAGCAATCCGTGAAACTCTACGTAGGCAATATTCCGTACGAGGTGTCTGAAGTTGAACTTCGCACCCTGTTCGCACCTTGGGAACCCCTGGCAGACTTCTTTTATCCCCTTGACCGCGAAACCGGCCGCCAGCGCGGTTTCGCTTTTGTGACCCTTGCCGACCGTGAGTCCGGCACCGCAGCGATGGAAGCCCTGAATGGCGTCGATTGTGGTGGTCGTCCCCTCCGCGTCAACGAAGCCGAAGAGCGCCGTGAGAGCGGTGGTGGCGGCGGCGGCGGATACCGTGGCGGTGGTGGTGGCGGCGGCGGTGGATACCGCGGCGGTGGTGGTGGCGGCGGCGGTGGTGGATACCGTGGCGGCGGCGGCGGCGGAGATCGCCGTGGCGGTGGCGGTGGCTACCGCGACCGTGATCGCGGAGACCGCGGAGATCGTCGTGGTGGTGGTGGCAACGACTGGTGAGCCTCGCTCATCGGTTCACTTGTGACCGACCCCATCGAGCGACCCTCGATTCTTTTACATGACAGGGCGGCTTCGAATCACTTCGGAGCCGCCCTCGTCTTTTCCACGAATTGCTAGACACTTCTCTTCAACTGACTCAACCCTGATCCCAAGAACCATCATGCCGACCATCGAAAAAGACAAAGTCGCCAAGATTCATTACAAGCTCACCAACGATGGCGGCGACGTCGTCGATACCAGCGAAGGACGTGAGCCCCTCGAATACCTCCACGGCCACGGCAACCTGGTTGCCGGGCTGGAGAAAGCCCTTGCTGGCAAAGCAGAAGGCGACTCCGTCAAGGTTTCCGTCTCTCCGGAAGAAGGCTACGGTCTTCCCGAGGATGACCTCCTCGTAGACGTGCCTCGCGAGCATTTGCCCGTCGAAGACATCGCTCCCGGCATGCGTTTCAGCGCCGAGACTTCGGGTGGCATGCGCATGTTCACCGTGATGGAAGTCGCGGAAGACTCTGTGAAGCTGAACGGCAATCATCCCCTTGCTGGTGAAACGCTCCACTTCGAAGTGGACGTCGTCGCGATTCGCGAAGCTGAACCCGAAGAACTTGCTCACGGGCACGTTCATTCCGGTGGTCATTCCCACGAAGAGGAAGAAGGTGAGGGCGGCAGTTGCGGCGAAGGCTGCGGCTGTCACTGATCGCAGGGATCCTCAACTCAATCGTTTCAGACCCGACAGGGTATGGTCACGCACCATACCCTGTCGGGTTTTTTCTTGTGGACGGTGAAGGCAGATGCGACGGCGCGAGTCGGAATAGTATCAATCGATCTCCGATGCTGTCGGAGGAGCGGTGACGCTGCCCTCACTTTGTGCTTGAGGGCGGTTCTCGGAAATAAAGTGGACGGGATCGTGATAATTTCCCTGGTCCCTGGGAAAGAGATGGATGCTCCTGGGATCCCATTCGGTGTTCTTCCGAATTTCGAAATGGAGGTGTGCGTAGTACATGTCTCGCGGGCCTCTTCCTATCGTTCCGACTTGCTGTCCGCGTTTCACCTGCTCTCCTTCGGTGACCTGTATTTCATTCAAGTGCGCATAGAGCGCGTCGATGGTTCTGATGTCTCCGGTCTCTCGATCACGATAGGAGTGCCGTGTGACCACGACGTTGCCCCAGCCTTTTTCCAGGTCTCTCGCCAGCACGACTTTTCCAACGCCTATGCTCTGGACCGGCGCTCCCAGATCTGAGTTCCCGCCACCACGACCATTGAAATCAGCCCCCGGATGTCGGGGAAAAACGGCTTGGCGGGTTACGTAAAATCCCTCCATGTTTGGGGCGCCAACCGGCCAATCGAAACCTTCCGTCAACCGTGTTTCGGAATTCTGGTTTTCTGTTGCAGTTGCGGATCGCGAGTTGGCAAAGGAAAGAATGCCTCGGGAGACGGCTGCCGCGAAGGCTTCGCGAGATTTCGTGTCGAGTAGCCTTCGCAATTCCGCCTGGTTGGACAGATACCCGGCTTCTACAATCAGACGGGGCATCGAAGACTGGCGGAGGAGAGTATTGGAGGATTCCAGAATTTCGATCCCGAGTTCTTCGAATTCGGTCTCCAATTCCTTCTTGATCGACTGCGCCATGCGCCGGCTCTCGATCGCCTCCGAGAATTCTCCCCGGGGAGCGAAAATCTGCACCCCTGATCGGTTCTGCTGGTTGCTCGAATTGTGGTGGATGGACAAAAAGACGGTCTTCCCCTCAGACTCTCCCCGGATCCTTTCGCCAAATTCTGCGCGAGTGGCGAGATCAAGATACTCGTCGGACCGGCGGGTCATGGCGACCTCGGCTTTGCCGGATTTTTCGAGGACGAATCCGATTCGGTCGGAGAGCATGAGATTGAGTGTCTTCTCGGCGATGGAGGATTCATTGATCGGGGATCGAGCCCAGGCTCCGTTGTCATGACCACCGTGCCCCGGATCGAGTACCACCGTGAGGCTCGACGCCTCATCCGACTTTTTTGCCGGGGCCGCCAAGGCGGTGAAGAGGGTGGCGAGTGAGAACAACGCCATCATGCTCACATGAAAAGGCCAGGTGGGACGGTACCGGTTTCGTTTTCCGTCGAGAACCGCCAGGATGCGGCTTTCGAAGGATCGGCTGGATCTTGACGCCATGGCCAGCGCCACCACGTGCGGGCGCCGATGCCGAGAGGGTAAATCCGCAAATTCTTTGACCACCCGGGCTAAGGCCGTCGCGTAGTGACTTCGTCGGATTCCAGAGTCTGCCATCGCGAGATCATCGGCAGCTCTCTCACATTCCCTTCTCACATGGCTGACCACCAACCAGACGGCTGGATTTGGCCAGCACAGAAGGAAGACGAGTTCGGTAAGGAGCAACCAAAGAGGATCGCGCCGTTTGGCGTGGGCTGCTTCGTGAAACAGCACGGCTAGCAAGGTTTGCGGTGGCCAGGTTTTCGCGGATGGTGGCAGGCTGATACACGGTCGAAAGATTCCCCACACCATGGGAATCGAGCGGACGGGACCGGCGAGGATGTCGATCTTGCGAGGAAATGCCGGCGGATTTTCGGATAGGGGTTCGAGATCTGGAATCAATGACGCGGCGCGTCGGCGAAGAAGGGTGAGCTTCACAAGGCTGAAACCAATCCGGCACGCCAACAATGTCGAGCCCCCGGCCCAAGCGAGGATCCACCAGGGGACGGTATGGACGGGTTCAATCGGATGGGTTTTCGTCGGTAGCTCATCCTGCATTGACGAAGTGCCGGATTCGCTCGATCGTTCGGGAGCAACGTCCGTGTTGGTGGCGTGGAAATAGATCGCAGGTTCCCGCAAGTTCGGCAACAGCCTCCATTGGGGAAAGGCGAGCATGGCCCCGGCTACGAGGACAACGGACCACAAGGCAAGCATCCAGATGGCGAATCGCGAAGCGGCAGAAAGTCGGTTTCGCACCAGGAACAGCGCCAGCCAGATCGCGGCGACAAGCAGCGAACTTCGGATGATCCACTCCAGTATGTTCATCTCCAAAGGTGGTGTCATGGCTTTTCTTCCTCGCGTTGGGTTTCTTCAATGAGAGCGTTGAGGCGTGCCCAGGTTTCTTGATCGATTTGGGTATCCCGAGAGGCGAGGTGTGCCGCGAGCGCCTCGTCCACCGAACCCTGAAAAAACGTGTTGATGACACGACGAAGGGCGTCGATGCCGACGCTTCGACGATTGGTCTTTGGCGAATAGATGAACTCCCGCCCCGACTTTCTGCGTGAGAGGTGGCCCTTCTCCTCGAGGATTTGAATCAGAGTTCGCACGGCATTGAGCGAAGGAGGATCGGGCATTCCGTCGCGAATCGAAGCCACCGTGCCTTCCGATTCGCGGAAGAGCACTTCCATGATTTGTCGTTCTCGACGACTGAGTTCTTCGAGGTTCATTGCAGTTAAAACCAAATATTTGGTTTTTCATCGATGCGCAATCAGAAAAACCAATTTTTTGGTTTTCAGGGTGAAACGCTCTGCTCTCGTCACTTTTCCGCGCTAGGCCGAAGCGGGAAAATCGATTATTGCGCCGCGTTGGAGAGGAGAAGGCCGGGTGACAGGTTGAAGTGTGTTGTTCCGAAATCGGTTACTCAGGCGCAAGCCTGCCGTTGCGCGGGCGGGCGATTCGATGGTAGAAGCATTGCCATGAAAATCTCCGCTCTTGCTCTCGCCGGGCTGCTCGCCTGGTCGCTCTGTGTTTCCCCCGCGCCTGCCGCGGAAAAGCCCAATGTGCTCTTCCTCGCCATTGATGATCAGAATGACTGGATCGGTTATCTCGGGGGACATCCCAACGCCAAGACCCCGAATATCGATGCCCTGGCGGCCCGCGGCACCGGATTTACCAATGCCCATTGCCAGTCACCGCTGTGCAATCCGTCGCGGACTTCCCTGATGCTCGGCATTCGTCCGTCGGACACCGGCGTCTACGGACTGGCTCCCTGGTTTCGGACGCTGGAAGAGTTCAAAGACAAGGTGACGTTGCCCCAGCATTTCATGGAGAGCGGCTACCGTAGTTACTACACCGGGAAAATCTATCATGGTGGATACGGTCGGGCGAAGGGCGACATCGGGGTGGAGTGGGATGAGATCGGCCCTGGTGCGTCGGGAGCGCCGTTTCCGAAGGAAAAACTCGTCAACACCCCCCAACCACACAAGTTGGTCGACTGGGGCGTGTTTCCCCACAAAGACGAGGACAAGGGAGACTGGAAGGTCGCGAGCTGGGCGGTGGAGAAACTCGACACCATGCCCAAGGATGAGCCGTTCTTCCTCGCTGCCGGATTTTTCCTGCCGCATGTGCCCTGTTACGCGACACAGAAGTGGTTCGATCTTCATCCCGAGAGCGAGACGAAACTACCGCTGATCCTGCGAGGAGACCGCGACGATACCCCCCGCTTTTCGTGGTATCTGCACTGGAAGCTTCCCGAGCCGCGTCTGAAATTTCTTGAGGACGACCATCAGTGGATGAACCTGACGCGTTCCTATCTAGCTTGCACCAGTTTCGTCGATTCACAGGTGAAGCGGATCCTGGATGCCCTCGACAAGAATGGGTTTCAGGAGAACACCGTGGTGGTGCTCTGGTCCGATCATGGATGGCACATCGGTGAAAAAGCCATCACTGGCAAGAACACGCTCTGGGATGATGGAACTCGCGTGCCGCTGATTTTTGCCGGACCGGGCGTGACGCCGGGACAGCTTTGCGGGAAGCCGGCGGAGCTGCTCGACATCTACCCAACCCTGATCGATCTCTGCGGCTTGCCGCCCCGTGAAGGCTTGGAGGGGCACAGCCTGATGCCCCAGCTGAGGGATGCGAATGCGCCGCGCGAATTCCCGGCGATCACGACCCACAATCACGACAACCACGGCATTCGTTCCGAGAACTGGCGCTACATCATCTACGCGGATGGCTCGGAGGAACTCTACGACATGAAGAGTGATCCCAACGAGTGGAAGAATCTCGCGGGTGATCCGAAGTATGCCGACATCATCGCTGAGCACCGTAAATTCATTCCACCCGCCAATCGCAAACCGGCTCCCGGCAGTGCCTCCCGCATTCTGATCTACGAGAACGGCAAAGCGAACTGGGAAGGTGAAGACATCGGTGCCGACGAGGCGATTCCGGAGATCTGAGGGCAGAAGGAGCTACCGCCAAAGGGGCTCGACCATCTCGCTGTTGCGGGCCTCCCATCGTTCGATGAGGTCGCTGAGTTTCTCAGGTTCCTTGGCGGCTTGGTCGTCGGACTCGGCGATATCTTCGTTGATTCGATAGAGCTGCCAGGCGTCTCCCTCGTCGCGTCCGGGATTGCGAACCAGTTTCCAATCCCCGGCTCGGAGGGCCCCTTTGTTGCCGACTCTCCAGAAAAGCTCTTCGTGGGGGCGTCCCGTTTCTTCACCGGTCAGAAAGGGAAGGAGGTTTACCCCATCGAGAGCTTGTTTCTTCGGAGTCGTGATATTTGCCTGGGCGATGGCGGTGGCGAAGATATCGAGCGACAACACGGGCTGCTGGTAGATTTTTCCACCGGGAATGGTGCCCGGCCATTGCACCAGAAAAGGAATTCGCAGTCCTCCCTCATAAAGATTGCCTTTTTTATTCTGCATAAGCGAGTTGCTGGAGGTGAGTTCGCGGGTGGGGCCACCATTGTCGCTGAGGAAAAAAACGAGGGTTTTTTCATCGATTCCCGATT
>JAGROX010000500.1 GCA_020440025.1 Verrucomicrobiia bacterium | reverse complement strand
CCGAGGTCTACGCGGTGGCGCGGGTACCCGAGCACGAGGCTGGGCGGATGATGCCGGGAGCGAAAGCGCACATCGTGGTGGCGGCCCTGCCGAACGAGAAGTTCGAAGGCGAATTGCTGCGGTTCGGCATTTCCGCTGACAAGGAGAGTGGCACCATCGATGCCATCTTTCGACTGCCGAATACCAATGGCCTGCTGAGAGCGGACATGAGAGCGGAATTTTCCATTGTCATCAGCCAGCGTAGCAATGTGATGAGCGTGCCGCGTTCCGCCTTGCAGGGAGAAGCGAGCAATCGCTTTGTTTACGTGAAGGATTTTGATCTGCCGAATGCCTTCGTCAGCACGCCGGTTCAGGTGGGCGAAATGAACGACCGCTATGTCGAGATCATTTCCGGATTGTTTCCAGCTGACGATGTGGTGACGCGAGGGGCCTATTCGCTTTCCTTTGCCGGTGCCAGCAGCGTGTCCCTGAAGGAAGCCCTCGATGCGGCCCACGGCCATGAGCATGCGGCCGACGGATCGGAGCTGACTCCGGAAATGAAAAAGGCCATGGAAGCCGAGAAGAGCGGGGGATCAACTGAGAGCAGCGGGGGAGTGAGTCCTTTGTGGAGGATCGCAAGCATCGTTCTTCTGGTCCTGCTGATCCTCTCGTCATTCATCCGAAAAGGGAATGCCCCGGATGACGAAATCCATCCCCGGAAGGAGGCGGCGTAACTCATCATGCTGAACAAACTGATTCATTGGTCGCTCGCCAATCGAGCGATTGTTATCGGGATCTCGATCATCCTTCTGGTGATGGGATTGCGGACGGCGACCGAGTTGCCGGTCGAGGTGTTGCCAGATCTGACGAAGCCGACGGTCATTATCCTGACGGAATCGCCCGGACTGGCGCCGGAGGAGGTGGAAGTTCGCGTGACCCAACCGATCGAGAGCGCGCTCATGGGGGTGGCGGGACTCACCCGGCTTCGTTCGAATTCCGATGTCGCCCTCTCGCTGGTCTATGTCGAATTTGACTGGGACACCGACATCTATCGTGCCCGTTTGCTGGTGCAAGAGCGCCTGCAAAGTGCCCGCGAGCTTCTGCCGGACGGGGTTCAGCCGTTCATGACTCCGGTCGCCTCCCTGATGGGGGAAATCTTGCTCGTCGGCGTCCGATCAACCATCAAGGAGGGCGAACCCGGATATCTCCCGCCGCGCGAAGTTCGCTCGCTCGCCGATTGGACCATCAAGCGCCGACTTCAGAGTGTCTCCGGCATTGCCGAGATTCTCAACATGGGCGGCGGGGTGAAGCAGATCGAGATTCAGCCGGATCCGTTCAAGATGGAGGCCAACGGCGTGAGCTATGAGGAGCTCGAGGAGGCGGCTTCCGAGGCTTCCGGAAATTCGACCGGAGGATTTCTCAATACCGGGCCAACCGAGATCATGGTGCGGAATCTGGCGATGACGGTGGACTTGAATGACATTGCCAGCACCGTCATCAAAATGGTCAATGACCGCTCCATCGCCATCAGCGATGTCGCCCAGGTCGCGTGGGGAATCGAACCGATGCGGGGCGACGCCACCGTAAGTCGAAGCCCGGAGAAATCGCCGACCTACGGGGTCATCATGTCGATTACGAAGTCGCCAGGATTCGACACCCGTCGTCTCACCGAGGAGATCAAGGCGGCGCTGGGAGAATTGGAAGGAACCTTTCCACAAGGCATTGAAACCACTCTCCTGTTTCAGCAGAAAGATTTCATCGATCATGCCATCGGCAATCTCACCGAAGCGATTCGCGACGGAGCCATCATGGTGACGATCGTTCTTTTCCTTTTCCTGCTGAACCTGCGGACCACCTTCATCACTCTGATGGCGATGCCGCTCTCGTTCGGGATCACCATGCTGGTTTTCAAGGGTTTCGATATCAGCGTGAACTCGATGACTCTGGGAGGGCTGGCGGTGGCCATCGGGATGGTGGTGGATGATGCCATCGTGGACGTGGAGAATGTCTATCGACGACTGCGTGAAAATTCCGCGCTCAAGGTTCCCCATCC
>JAGROX010000023.1 GCA_020440025.1 Verrucomicrobiia bacterium | reverse complement strand
GGGCGATTTTTGCTGCACAATGGAGTCTTTTTCGACTTCTGCCGTTCGGCTGCCCAGATGCCTGAAGAACCCCACGTTTTTGTCATCGACGAAATCAATCGTGGCAATCTTTCCAAGATCTTTGGTGAACTGATGCTGTTGATCGAACCCGACAAGCGAGGTGAGGATCATGCCATTCGATTGGCATACGGAGATGCCAAGAGCGAGCCCTTTCACGTTCCGTCGAATGTTTACCTGATCGGCACCATGAATACCGCAGACCGCTCGTTGTCACTGGTTGATTATGCGCTGCGGCGCCGATTTGCCTTCGTGGAGATGGAGCCGGGCTTCGAGTCACCTGTCTTTTCTGTGGCACTGGAGCGTCGTGGTGTTTCTCCCCAGCTGATAGGCCAGATCCGGTCCGTAATGGGCACTCTGAACCAAATGATCGAAGAGGACGCCACCAACCTCGGCCGCGGCTACCGGATCGGTCATAGCTTTTATACTCCCACCCGCAACATCAGCGATGGCGATGCTTGGTTCCGTGAAATCCTTGAGTTCGAGATTCTTCCTCTTATCGAGGAATACTGGGCTGATGACCCCAAGGGATTGGAAAAGGCTCGCAGCCTCCTGGGCGTCTGATCCATCGAACGATCCATGACTGAATCTGCAAGCTCCCGCAGAAAGATTCCGATCGAGAATCTCTATTATCTGCTGAGCTATGCCTGCGAACAGGTCCCCGAGACGGATGAAGCGAGAATCGGTGACGACGACTGCCCAGATTCCCTGCATCTGTTGGCAAAGGTATTGGCTCGCTCGATTCGCCGTTTGATACATCGTGGCTTGACCCGCGAATACACAGAACAGACCGAGCCCACACCTCGATTGAAAGGGCGTATTCTCGTCGCACAGAGCCGTCGGGAAATGGTGGATCGGCAGGCAAAGATGATCTGCCGCTTCGACGACTTGAATGCTGATTGTCTGCCAAACCAGTTGCTGCGCAGCACCTGCGACCGCCTGCTCCGCCTCGGAGTGCTGGGTGGCTCTGTCCGGCAGGAGATCCAAGTCGCCCGAGAGCACTTGGGCAACATCACGCCGATTCGGGTTGAGGATGCGCTCTTCCGTCGCGTTCGCCTCCACCGCAATAATCGCTCCTACCGACTGCCACTCGCAGTGTGCCGTCTCATTCATCGGGCGTTGACCCCTTCAGAACGCGAGGGTGGGTATCGCTTTCACGAGATCCTTGAAGATGAAAAAGCCATGCCGCGGATCTTCGAGAATTTCGTGCGTAACTTCGCGGATTTCCAATTTCCCGCGTCCAAGGTTTCCGCGATGACCATCCAATGGGACGGTGAATGGGACGCTGACGCCGCCGAGGTTTTGCCGATGATGTTCACCGACGTCACCATCGAACATCCCGATTCGAAGCTGATCCTCGACTGCAAGTTCTACCGGGAGGCTCTGGTTTCCCGACACGATCGGAAGCGAATGCACTCCAGTCATCTGTATCAGCTGACTTCCTACCTGAGAAACAAAGCAGCTGATCCCGGGTGGGAAGAGGCCAGCGGAGTGCTGCTCTATCCCGCTGTCGATCACCGGCTTGACTACCGGTTGAGGCTCAATGGCCATCCGGTTCGCGTGGTCAGTGTCGACCTCGACCGGCCTTGGCGGGAAATTGAGGAGAGCCTTACCGAGATTTGTGCGGGGTGAGCCTCCTCCGAAGCCTGGCTCAAGCTCAGCCTTGATCGAATCTCGAATCCCGGCCACCGTGAAACTCCTCCCACATCCGCACCATCGCGAGCGTATCCAATTGGCAGTATGCCAACAGCTCTCTCTCGATTTGCCGGCGCCGCTCCTCCGTCGTTGAAGGCGAAATTGCCTCGCGAAACGCTGCCGAAGCCATGGTTCCGTCCGCCACTCCTTCGAGGTCTCCGTAGGAAAGATCCGGCACCAGACAGGGCAGCACGGCCTTGATGCTCCAGCTGCCGTGCTGATCGGGGTGGTAGTAGCGGTTTCGGGCGACCGGCAGAAGATCGACAAGCCGGTTGATTATCTCTTCTAGTCCGGCTGCGTGCTCGGGGAAACGCTCCGCCAGTCTGTTCATGACACCTCGCTCGAAGCTGGCGTTGTAGACGAAGACGGGACCGGTGTCACCACACTGGTCGACAAGGGTTCGAGCAAAGGCTTCTCCGGGATCTTCTCCGGTGAGATCCAGGAAGGCCTCATGGTTCAGTGCCCCTGACGCATCGACCTGGTGCAGGCTGTATTGAAACGGCAGTTGCTGATAGGGCCGCGTCCCCGCCCATACCGGCACGGGAAACGAAACTGTCTCGAAATCCAGAAACAATGCTGGGAACCCGTGTGGAGCTAGGTCAGCCTTGGCACCCTCTCGATCGAACCAGGCCTTCCCGGAAACAGAGGCCGCCTTGACCCGTCGTTGTAGGGCGTTCAGTGCATCGTCAGGGACATAGCGAAGATCGACCACGCCCTCGGATTCAAGATGTTCCCGGGCGGTAGCACGGAAACGAGGAAGGGAAGTGAGCGGATACTCGACCTCAGGCTTGTCTCGATTGCAGTAGGCTAGAAAAGGGCAGTCGAACGGATCGGAACAGTGGGCTCCGGTGTCGATGGCTGGCTCTTCTCGGCGGGCCGCAACCTCCTGCGCTTCCTGTATCCATGCGGCGGCTTCCTCCCGCCGAGCGAGAGCTTCCTCAGTGAGATCCTCCTCATGGAACAGCCCTTGGTAGTTTCCGTCACCTGAGTAGACGAAGGTGTTGTCGATGTGAGCAAGTGCTACGGAAGCGAGTTCGATCCCGGCCGCCGTGGCAATGCAACTCTGCACTGCGACATCGTCACGGTGGTAGTCCTTCACCGAGGTTGAGGACTTTACCTCGATCATGTGCCAGCGCGGAGAAGGCAAAGAACCCTCCGGCAGCATGACGTCCGCAAAGGCGAGTCCGCCTCCGCCGCGGAATCCCGCCTCGAACACAGGCACCTGACCTTCGGTGAGCAATTCGGTGCTCCGCGCAAAGATCTCGGCAAACCCGATCTCATTGAGGTCGAGAAAGACACCGTTCCCACTTTCGTCATACACTTGGCGGGCGACATCGCCCACCTCGTTTCCGATCGCGAACTCCGCCTGCGCACCGGAGTCATCACGGAGCTCGGGGTGATGGACTTCGAGCCAGAGCCGTTTCGGGCACTGGCGATAAGCGATGATCTTGGACTTGGAGAGATGGCGCATCGTGTCAGGGGGTTCGGTGGAAGTCTCAGCGTCTTCATGCACGGCCAAGATAGCTTCAAGCTGGCACCGTTCTGCGGAGCCACATTGTTTTCGGATGGAAGCCTCACCCCGCAGGTAGGGCAGGGCGTGAAACAGCTTTCGGTGGCGGCGAGCGATTTTGCGCCGCTTCTCGATATCTCCGCCTGCGTCTCCATTGCTCACGAGTGCCTGGAAATCTGGATCCTCCAGGACCGGAGCCAGTGACAGGATCTTTCCCTCGAACCCCTCGGGCGGCAACTCCCCGACCTTGGCCAGTGCGTCCCAGGTGTATTCCGTCCGGCAGCGATTGATCATGTATTGCTCTTCGAAAGGCTTGGCCAACGGCGACGACCAGTAGGTCCAGCCCGCAAGATCGAAGTAGCGGACCACGAGGTCGAAAAAGTGGCCATCGTAGCCGTTGTCCCAAATGAAGAGGCGGGCAGCAGCGTAGCATTCCGGATCTCCGAGTTCTTCTTCGACGACATAGAAATGAGGCCAGTTCGGGATGCTCTTGGCGAAGGTCCAGTCGACGCGTTCGACGAAACCTTGAAAACCGTGTTTGCTTGTCGGTCTGCTAATCATTGGCCCCACTCTCGCGTAGAACGCGAGCGGGAAAAGCATGCAAATTACATCTATTAGGACTATTCAGTCATGATTGGGAAGCTTCTGAATCACTTCTCAGACAGAGACAAAACGAGTTCGATCGAGCCCCAGAAAGTGAAGAGGTCGAAAAGGGAATGGAATGCCTTCAGCTTCCCTCAAGAATCTCGATCTGCCCGGTATGCCTTTGATTCCCAGCTCAGGAACTGAATGGGTTCCCAGCCGAGCTTCCGTTTCAAGGTCTTTGCGGCACGCCTGAAGACTCTTTCCGGGTAGTGGCAGTTGGCGCCATATCCTGAAATGTAGACACAAGGGATTTCCACTCCTCTGATGATTGCGGCGAGACGCAAACAGAGAGTAACTCTCGGTTCATGGCCTCTTCCTGAAAGATTGAAGGGCTCGGTCTCCTCTTCGATAGCGCTTGAGATTGCGGAGCGGATCTCCGCGTTGATGTCCTTGTCAGTCAACGTTTTCATGAGAATGAACTGCTTCAAGTTTGATTGCGCTCAGCGATTTCGATGAGAAATCGATCGAACGTCAGCGAATCAATCGCCTCGCGGAATGCTTTTCCGGGTCCGGTAAGGTCTCTTCCGATACCACTCCCAGCGTAGAGGAGGGTCAGATGAGGTTGAAAACTTCTTGCTCCAAACGCATTGCTTTTGTTGCTGCTTGGGGATCTCGAGCCAAGAACGGATTCCGTCTCATGCGCGAGCAATCGCTCCCGAAGTTTCAAAACCTGTGGCATGGCTGCACACTGCTTGTGGAGCCGGATCCCAACCTTTCTTTTCGAGGGGTCGAGGCCCTTTCGCGGATTTTCTCCTCCTGGTGCCATGACCATGAAGCGGGTCTCTTCGGCAGGCACGACGACGTTGATATTTTCGAGGGCTGGCACTAATCCCGGCATCGGTCGCCTGGCATGATAGACGGTCAGGTGCATTCGACGCGCCACGTGGTCACGGTGGATTCCGAGATCGTTGACGAAGAAATCCGCAATCTGTTTTTGGCAGTGCTCGGCTAATAGCAATTGTGCCCAGACCTCGTATTGATGAATTCGTCCTTTCTGGTTCATCGGTATCCTCCCTGTCTCTAAAAAAGGTATCTCAGTTTATGCGGCCCTCGCAATCGGAACGATCGTCATTTCTCTTCAAAAGCGTAAACCGAGGTCTCGGGTTTGGAATCCATCAGCATCGGCGCGCCTCCCTTCGGCTTTGCAATGGTCGCTCGACCTTTCTCCTGACCGCAGGTGTTGTGCTTACGGCGTTGCCGACGGCTGGTTCCTTTGGCTTCCGGGGTGCTGTCTGTCTTTTCGCCGCTGTCCTGCCCAAAGCGAACGGAGCCACCCTTGCTGACTTCTTCGACTGTGAGGAAACCCTGTGCCAAGGCATCCGCGAGCAGGATGTGCTCGGGGTCGGGCAGCGTGTCGCCCGTCAGCGGGAAGATCGCGAGATTGCGGCAGTGCTGGACAGGTCGGGGCGTGAGTTTGGCTAGGCGGCTGGAAAGTGCGGGAGTCATCATGCCCAAACCGTAAAACGTATGCGGGCTTAATAAAGCATGTAGAGTGCATTATACATGACTGTGAGATCAAGCTGATTCAATTGCTCCATTTCTGAAACGGGGCTATTCATTTGGCATGAGACCCTTGGTCATCGACAAGAGCTTTGCGCAATCCATCGGGATCGAGAGGCTGATCCAGTTGAGCCGGGGCTACCATTTCTTGATCCCAACTGCCTTTTACTACGAGCTTTTCACGACCGAAGACAGGAAGCGTCGAATGACTGCGCAAGGATTTCCGGAATTCCAGCGCGTTCACCTCCCGCGTCTCTTGCAGCAGGAACGCGAAACTGGAAAGCCGATGGTTTCGTTGGATCGAAAGGTCATGGGGATCAATCCGGCGGTGGCGGAAGAAGACTTCCGTCTCCAGTCCGAAGAGCACATCGTATTGGAGCGCCACGAGAAAGAGTCAGTGGAGCCTCGTGTGGATTTCTGGATCGAAGTTGCGAAGACCGGTGTTCCTGGATTTTCGAACGAGGAATTGCAATCGTGTTCGGGCACTCCGGACCAGTTTGCGGCGTTCTGCACAACGCTTCGCGCTCGCTATCGTGTGCGAAGGATCGCCGAGGAGATGGGTTATCCTCACGCCTCGAAGCTCAATGAGCGATGGATCCATTTCCGACATCTCCAGGCCTTGGCACTTCAAGGACTTGTGGTCCTTCGCAAGTATGGGAATCCCAAGAATTTGATCAGCCGCGAGAATCTGGAGCACGATGTTCAGGATCTGGAATACTTGACTCTGGGCCTCCACGTCGGCCAACTGGCGACTCTTGAAAACAGCAAGAAATTCGAGCGTATGCCAATGAAATGGCGTTTCGAGATCCTCGAACCCAGAGGGCAGGTAATCACTTCCTAGCTCTGATCCGAGTAAACTACGACTTCCGAAACAACGTCACCACCCGCCCCACGATCGGACGCAGTTGCTCCTTCTTTGGATTCCAGGCGATGGCCAATTCCCGGCGGAGGCCCTCGAAACCGGACACTTCGAAACTGGAGAAGCTCTCTTCATCGAGATACTTCGAGGCGAATTGAGGCAGGAAACCGCAATAGGCTCGGCTTTGGACCGCTGCGGCGATCTGAGAATAGGAACTGCACTCCAGTCGAAGATCGAGGTCGACAGCTTGATCCTTGGCCAATGCTGTCAACTGCCGTCGAAATTGCCCTTCACCCTCCATCACCGCTAGAGGCAGTGAGGCAAGTTCATCGATCTTCAGCTTCCCGGAGAGCTTGGCCCTCATCTTTTTGGGGATGAAGAGCCGGTAGCCGTATTCCCAACTCCCGACACTTTTCAGCGGTTTGGTGACGGCCGTCTTTCGCACCATCCCGAGATCAATCTCGCCATCCGTC
>JAGROX010000164.1:1578-9919 GCA_020440025.1 Verrucomicrobiia bacterium | reverse complement strand
TGATGGAAAAGGGCCGCGGGATCGAGCTTCAACAGCGAACCAAGGCAGAAAGCGATGTGGCGGTTGCCGCCGCCTCAATCCTGGCGCGCGAGGCATTCATCGACTGGCTCCGCGATGCCCGGGACAACCTCGGCTTCGAGTTGCCCAAGGGAGCCTCCGCTCAAGTGAAGGAAGTGGGTCGCGAAATCGCCCAGCGCCATGGTGCTGAAGGCCTCGGCAAAGTGGCAAAAATGCACTTTAAGACCGCCAATGAGATTTTGGCCAAAATTTCTCAAGACTAGCCTGTCAACTCCCGAATCCTTCACAAAGAAGCCCTTGCAACTTAAGGGAGAATGGAGACGTTAGTCAGGAACCTGCAAAACTGGCTCGAAATCTGCTAGAGAACGCAGAAACAACATGTTCTGGAGGAACCAGGATTTAGAATTACAGCCGGCAAACCGCATAACCCATCCCGTCTCATGGCAACTATCACAAAAAGAGACCTGGTCGTCAGGATCAGCAACGAAACCGGCATGACGCAGCAACAAGTGTTCGACGTCGTGCAGCATTTCATCGAAGACATCACCGCTAGCCTCGCCAACAACGACGAGGTGGTGCTTCGCAACTTCGGTGCCTTCCAGGTCCGTCAGACCAAGCCGAAAGTGGGCCGAAATCCCAACAAACCCGAAGCGGCGGTGCCGATTCCTGCCCGTGCCGTGGTGAAGTTCAAGCCCGGCAAGGAAATGAAGGAACGAGTGGCCAAGCTGCTTCCTGAATTGAAGTAGGAGAGGCGTTTACGCGTCGCCATTCATTCGCGATTTCACGAAATCTGCGACGGTCTCTCCGGCATCACCGGGGAGGATGCCATGGGCAAACCGATCTCGGTCGCCCCGGTTCTCAGGCATTTGACCGGGAGCGATGGAGCCCACCTCACCGAGGAATCCCTCGCGCCAGACCCAGGCATCTTTTCGCCATGGTCCCACCATGAGCGGATCGGTCCAGGTGTGGAGTGAAAGCAGATTGCCGGTGATGGCTGCAGCCAGATGCATAGGGCCAGAGTCGACGCTGACTACGAAGCCCGCACGACGCATCAGCCAGATGAGCTGCGTCAGCGAGGTCTGATCGAGCAGATCGAAGATATTTGGCGGCTTTTCCTCACCGGTCCAATCCATCCCGGCGCCAACGAGGACGACGGGGATTTCGCCAAGACGCCCGCAAAAATCCGCAACTTCGGCAAAGCTCATCGATTTTCCCCGACCTCGGGAAAAGGGATGAAGGAGCACGAAGTCGCCGATTCCTTCGGGCAAGTCCACGGGATCGCCTTCCGGTAAGGGAAAAAGATCAGCGGGGTCGCAGCGTTGCCTGTCCTCCTCGCTCAGCGGGTCGACGCCGATGGCTTCAACCAGGGCCAGATAGCGATCGACGGCGTGAGTCCGATCCCACTGGGGAATGGGGACCTTTTGATCATAAAACAACGACGCCCCTTCGCGTGCCTGTCGAAATCCAACCGCATAACCACCACCAGTCGCCTTGGTGAGGAGTCCGCTGCGGAGCAGCCCTTGAAAATCGAGGACCAGATCGGGGCGCAGTGCACCGAGGGTTTCCTGTGCCCAACGTTTTGCCTTGGGCAAATCTCGCCACCCCCGCCATTCGCGGCGCGGCATGGGAATGACGTTTCGCAGGGTTGGGTTTCCTGCCAAAAGCGGAGACCACTCGGTATTCACCACCCAGTCGATCTGGAGATCGGGCCGGGCCTGATGGAGCCGCGTCACTGCGGGAAGGGTATGAATGACATCACCGAGAGAACTCGGCTTAATCACCAGAGCGGTGCGAGCGCCAGCCAGATCGAAACGTGAGGGATCCGGCATCGTATTGAGATGTCCGCCGATCTCGGGAACCGAGATGACGGTTTTCTTTGCTACTTTCCCACCGCCAGACGGTTCGCCAGCATTTCGGGCAGCCCGGCATCGATGATCTTCTGCTGGGTGGTGGCGATGTCATACTCGAGACGTCGAATCTGCACGAACTGATTCTCGACATCGTAAATCGTGTAAGCCGCACGCCAGTCGCCATCGCGAGGCTGACCAGTACTGCCCACATTAATGAAATATTTTTTCCCGAGATTGATCCTGGTCTCCTGTTCCTCGATCGCTTCCACCGAGTCGCCCTTCACATAGATTCGCGGGGTGTGGGTGTGACCGTAAAAACAGACCGGGGTAAACTGGTAACTGAAGCTCGCCATGGCGTCGAACTTGTTGGTCACGTAGCCCCAGTTGCCGGGAGTATCGAGTGTGGCGTGAACGATGGTGAAGTCGCGCACCTGGCGAACGAGCTTCAAGCCGGCGAGCCACGAGCGGTCCTCTTCGGAAAGGCTCTTGCGAGTCCACTCCAGGGCGTGCTTGGCCAGCGGATTCAATCCTTCAAGAGGCGTATCTTGAGACGCTTCCTCGTCGTGGTTGCCCTTGACCACCGGGCATCCGAGATCCCTCACCAGGTTGAGACATTCGGCGGGATTGGCGTTGTAGCCGACAATATCACCGATGCAGACAAAATCGGTGCAGTCATTTGCAGCAGCGTCGAGCATGACCGCCTCGAGAGCCTCAAGGTTGGCGTGGATGTCTCCGAAAATCGCGTATTTCATCCGCTCGACAGGTCAAGAATCTCAATGTCCGCTAACCTCTATTCTGCGTCACAGAAGGTGGCAGGGCAAGCTTGGAACGATTTGATTCTTCAATGGGCAGCTAGGGGTGGTTTTTCGCTCCGAGCTTCGGGGCAAGCGACAAACAAAGCACAAATGACGGGTTCCGCAATCTTGCCGGGCGGCCTTTTTCTCAGGCGCTCAGTCTAGCTTGGCATTGGGATAGCGTCGCAAAATCTCGAGATCCGGGTCGGGATCGGGAATGCGATTCGCTGCAGGAATGTTGAGTTTTTCTTCCAATTCCAAAATCCGTTTGATCACCGAGGGCGTGCGTTTCTCCTCAGGATCATGGTAGATCCTCATGAGCAAATCATAAGCTTCCCGCTCTCGCCCGGGGCAGCGCGCCAGTGAGTAGGCGTAGAATCGTTGGGCAAACGACTTGGGGTAGTCCCCCTCCATGGAAAGTTTATAGTGTTTGGCTGCGAGGCAGGGTTCCTCTAGCTGCTGTCGGTAGATGTCACCGAGTTCGTGCTGCAAGACCGCCGATCGCGGATTTTGCTCGATCCCCTTTTTCAGATACTCGACGCCCTTGATGATCCACGCCCGCCCATTGCGTTTTCTCACCGTCGGAGGGACCGATTCATCATACAGCTCAGAAGCCGCCGCATTGTAGGCCATGTGCCAGGCTCCGGTTTTCCAGGAGTCGATGTCATCGGGGAGAAGGGTCGTGATGATGGCGTAGTCGCGCTCGACGGTGTCCCACTCTTTGAACGACCAGGCATCGAAGGCATGGAGTGTGGTGTAAATGCCAACCAATGGCCGCAAACCGCCAAGCACGGCCAGAAAGGTCGACTGACCGATCAGACCTCCCAGTCCACCGGCGGGAATCGGCGCGATCAGTTTCGCCTCCTGAAGTTTCCGGGACAGCCCGTTCTCGAAAGGCGATTTTGCCAGACCGAACAACAGCAGAATCGCCAGCGCGGTGAGCGCTTTTTTCACGATTCGATTGAGTTTCATCGGGACGGAGAAGCGGTGTTTTTTGAAGTGGCTACGGAGGCGATCAGAATTCCTTATCAATGAAAAGATATAGGGCTACCGCCGAATAAACGGCCACGTAGAGGGCTGCCAGCCCCGTCAGGGACAGCATGATGGCAGCGGATACCGGTTCCCCGCCGACCACATTTTCGGCCACGTTAAAGACACGAAAGTCGGGAATGATCATCACGATGGGCTTGATGATCAGCTTGGTGAAGAGGCTGTCGCCAAATTCCTCCAGCCAATATCCGGCCGCGAGTTTGTGGAAATGGCCCACCATGAAAACGATGGAGCTAACAATCATCGTGAACAGGGTGCTGGAGGCAAAGGTCGACACCAACATCGTCAACGCCGCCACCACCGATGCTTTGAGGAAGATGGCGACCAGCGCATAGAGCAACTGCCACTGCACGCCCTGCGCCCGGATCAGATCGAGCTGAACTTGGATATCCGCTGCCGACATTTCCCCTTGGCTTTCCAGATACTGCCGCTCGCTGGCCAGCACGGTGACTTCGCGGAAAAAGAGGAAGCCGGTGAACAGCACCTGCATCACCACCAGCGCTACGCCGATGGTCAACATCACCCCGCCCAACTTGCCGAGCAGATACTCGAGACGAGGCACCGGCTTTGACAGAATGGTGTAAAGCGTCCGGTCCTCGAGATCACGCGGAATCAGCACCGCAGTAGCGGCAATGGCAAAGAGCCAGGAAAAAATCGACATCGCGCCGAAGGACGCGTCCTTGAGGATTCGCAGCTTCTGCGCCGGCGTGTAGAGCAGGTCCAGATTGCTGGCCGCAGCCACCAGAATGGCGAAAACGATGAGGAAGTAGAACGTCCGCATCCGTACCAACTGGGTGAAAGTGCTGGATGCCAGCACCCAGATTCGTCCCGGCGAAAACAGGGGCACTCGAGGAAGGGTTTCGACGGAATCGCTCATTTCGATGACGGCTTCTGTTTTTTCGCTTCCTTGGCGGCAAGCTTTTCCCGATCCTTTAGGTCCTGCGCTTCTCGGCTTTCCCGGACAATATCGAGGAAAAGCGTCTCCAGCGTGGTGCGGGGATGACCGCTACGAATCAGTTCGGCACATCCTCCCGCTTCGGACTCGATCAGGGCTTTGATTTTGTCGAGCAATTCGGGAGAGGCATCCCGCAGCACCAACTCGGTCTGGTCTTCGATCGCAATCAGGTCATGGAGCGATCCCTCGCGCCACATTCGACCGTTGGCAATGATGCCGACTTGGTCGCAGACTTCCTGCACCTGCTCCAGCAAATGGGAACAGAGAAACACCGAAATCCCATCGTCCTTGAGTTTGAAAATGAGATCCCGAATCTGCCGCGAGCCGATGGGATCGACCCCGGCGGTCGGCTCATCGAGCACCACCAGTTTTGGCCGCTGAATCAGGGCTTGAGCCAATCCAATGCGTTGCAACATGCCCTTGGAATAACCCGACAGCCGTCGATCACGCGCGCCTTCGAGATCCACCAGCGCCAGCAATTCCCCGGCGCGATCCTTCAGCTCCTTCCCGCGCATGCCACAGAGTTTGCCGTAAAATTTGAGCGTCTCCCAAGCGGTCAGGTGTTTGTAAAAATAGGGATTCTCGGGAAGAAAACCGATCTGATTGCGGCTGCGAACATCGCGGCTTTCGATGCCGAAAACCTTGGTCGAACCCGTCGTGGGTGCCATGAGCCCGAGCACCACCTTCATTGTGGTCGATTTCCCCGAGCCATTGGGTCCGATCAGCCCATAGACCTCCCCGGCATTCACCGTGAGCGAAAGATCCTCGACCGCCACGAGGTACTCCTTCCGCAGCGAAAGCGGAAAGACCTTGGTCAGATTTCGAACTTCGACGGCGGGAACACTCATGAGACTGCGTGAACGGAAACTCTACTGGATCGAAAAACCGGACACATCATCGAGCAGCGGAATGCTTCTTTCTTCCTGCTCCTGAATGTGATGCCCGAGCGGGCTGTCGTGAATCTCATCGATGAACTCCTTCAACTCCGCTTCGTCACCCATCACCTGCATTTCGACACGGCCATCGTCGAGATTTCTCACCCAACCCAAGACTTCAAAGCCCGTGGCGAGGCGCTTGATGCTGTAGCGAAATCCGACGCCTTGGACGCGTCCTGAGAAATAATACTGACGGGCGATTTCCATGCGTTGGTTGAACGAAAACTGAATACAAGAAAGGGAGTGATGACTTCAAAATAACTAACTCGACCCAATTAGACAAGCCAGACGGAACCGATTTCAGAGATGGATCTTTTTTCTCCGCCTCCTCGTCTCGCACCATCTCATTCCGGCAGATCCGGTTCCGGCAAAACTACGGGCTCAGATTGGCTAGGGGTCTCCCTTAATTGACCGGTAAGCCGATCGTTTTCTGCACGCATCAGATCGAGTTGATCCTGCAGTTGAATGATCAGCGCTTCTTCCTGCGTCGGTTCCGCACCTGTGGCCACCCGTTTCCAGTGCCAGCCGTAGAACCAGCCTGAAACCGCGAACGCTCCGGCAAGCAAGATCAGGAGGAGGTGAACCGGAGAGAGTCGACTCGACATGATGGTGTCAGATCCTCGGAACCCGAAAGGTCAGCCGCCTCTCAGCCCTTCCCGAAAAAGCGCTTGATCAGGCCGGGCTTCTTCGCCCCATCGGCGCCATTCGATTCACTCGTCTTGTCGTCTTTGCGGCGTTCCTCAGCCTGGCGCTGAAACTCTTTCATGTTCCTTTGAGCGGTCTCTTCATCGACACCGTCTTCCCGAGTGATCACCAATTTCAGATCTCCAGGAATCTTGTTCTGATCGTCCACCACCAGCAGGCGCTCGGCTTTGCCGCTGACATCGTATTTCTGAATTCGATTTCGGAGCAATTGGCCGTTGGTGTCGTAGATCTGCTCTTCCTGAAAGCGTCCCAGATTGTCGTAGAGGATCTGACCGCGGTACTTGTATTCGCCGCGTCCGTCATAGATGAGGACTTCCGAAGGCCGCCCCTTGGCATCCAGACTGATCAGGCGACGCTGGAGCAACACCCCACCCGCGCTCTTGGTTTCCTGAGTCAGGGAATTGGTTCCCGCATCCTGCTTTGATTCGGTATAAGAATCGTCCGGATGAAAAATCGCCCGACCCCAGACCACCGCGTTGCGAAAGTCGGAATAGCCCAGTTTGGCCCCTTCCACCGCTCCGGTATCAATGAAAGCCGCATTCTGCGCATCCCCTCGATAGGCCACGGGAGCTCCGTGGACATTCTGCCCTCCATTGGGATTGCTCGCCGCCGCCACCGTGGGATTGGGACGGGTCACCACCGTCTGACCATTCTCGGTCTTGGCGTGAAATTGCGCCTGAGCCGAGATGGAAAGGCTCAGTGAAAAAACCACCACCCATCCCGCCAAGGTCATGACGCGATCATCGACCCACCTTTTCGTCCGAGTTTGTTCCATGCCTTCGGTCTGAGTAATTTGAGAAATTGTTGCCACAAGACCAGCAAGTTACGCGATTTGATGATCCCACTCAAGGGGGGCTTTCCCGATTTCCAGTTGCGCCTCCTTTCCGCTGCCAGACTGTTGCCCCACATGAACTCCGATCTCCCGCCCCAAAGGCTCTGGCAATGCGGCCATGGTCGTGCGCTCGATCTTTCGCAGCGGGGCGAAATCATGGGCATCCTCAACGTCACGCCTGATTCATTTTCGGATGGCGGCGAGTTTATCGATGTCGAGGCAGCTCTCGACCATGCCTGCAAAATGCTCGATGACGGCGCGGCCATCATCGATGTCGGTGGCGAATCCACCCGACCGGGCGCCGCCGAAGTCAGCGAAGAGGACGAGCTCACCCGCGTCGTTCCAGTGATCGAAGCCCTCCATCGACAGCGTCCCGATGTTTTGATTTCCATCGATACCGCCAAGGCGCGAGTCGCCGAGGCCGCCTGCGACGCCGGAGCCGCGATCATCAACGACGTCACCGGACTGCGCGGCGATCCCCGCATGGCCGAGGTCGCCGCCGCGACCCGCGCCGGAGTCATCATCATGCACATGCAGGGCACCCCGCGCACCATGCAACAAGCCCCGCACTACGAGGATGTCATTGCCGAAGTCCGCGCCTTTTTCGAAACCCAACTGACCGCCGCCCTCGCAGCAGGTATCGCCGCCGAGGCCATCGTCTTCGATCCCGGCATCGGTTTTGGCAAAACCCTTGAGCACAACCTGACCCTGATTCGGCATCTCGATCAGCTCGAAGTCGCCGGTCGTCCCCTCCTGCTCGGCGTTTCAAGAAAATCCTTCATCGGCAAGGTGATCGGATCCGACCAACTCGAAGACCGCGCCTGGCCCACCGTGGCCCTGACCTCCTTCGCACGAGAGCTCGGCGTTCCGCTGCACCGCGTTCATGAGGTGAAGCCCAATGTCGAGGCGATGCGGATGACCGAGGCGATCCTGAACCGCTGAAACCTCGGTCAAATCGCCGCCGTCCTTCTGCTTGCCGTTCCGCGTTGTCGGGGTATCACTTACCGCGCAATGACCTCACGCGAAATCCGGCAATCCTTCCTCGATTTTTTCCGCTCGAAACAGCACACCATCGTGCCGTCAGCCTCTCTGATGCCCACGTCGCCGAACCTGCTGTTCACCAACGCGGGGATGAACCAGTTCGTGCCGTATTTCCTCGGTTCGGAGTCCGCTCCCTACGATCCGCCGCGCGCCGCCGACAC
>JAGROX010000164.1:0-1520 GCA_020440025.1 Verrucomicrobiia bacterium | reverse complement strand
TACGACACCTATCACCACACGATGTTCGAGATGCTGGGGAACTGGAGCTTCGGCAACTATTTCAAGGCGGAAGCGATCACCTGGGCCTGGGAACTGCTCACGGAAGTCTGGAAACTCCCGGCCAACCGCCTTTACGCCACGGTCTACCAGCCAGGCGAAGGCGATCCCGCCGATTTCGATCAGGAGGCCTACGATCTCTGGGCGGCGATCTTTGAGAAGGCCGGGCTCGATCCGAAGATTCACATCGTCAACGGCAACAAGAAGGACAATTTCTGGATGATGGGCGAGACAGGTCCCTGCGGTCCGTGCTCGGAACTTCACGTCGACCTCACGCCCGACGGCGATACCAAGGGCTCGCTGGTGAATGGCGACGACTCCCGCTGCATCGAGGTCTGGAACCTCGTGTTCATCCAGTTCAATGCCGAGTCCGACGGCACTTTCCGCCCGCTGCCCGCCTGTCATGTCGACACCGGAATGGGCTTCGAGCGCATCTGCTCCATTATTCAGGGAACCAAGGGACTCACCGATTTCTCGACGCTAGTGTCCAACTACGACACCGACGTCTTCACCCCGATTTTCGACAAGCTCACCGAGCTGACCGGCAAAAAATACACCGCCACCGTGCCCGTGGGCGGTCATCGGGACAATCTCAGCGAGCAGGAACAGATCGACGTCGCTTTCCGCGTCATCGGCGATCACCTGCGCACCGTCAGCTTTTCCATCGCCGATGGCATCGAACCCGGCAATGGCGGTCGCAACTACGTGGTCCGCAACATCCTGCGCCGCGCGGTGCGCTTCGGTCGCGTGCTCGGATTCAGCGCCGATCAGCAGGTCCTCGCGTCGCTGGTGCCGACCCTGGTCGAGCAGATGAGCGATGTCTTTCCCGAGCTGAAAACCCGGCAGGAAAAAATCACCAAGGTCCTCGAAGCCGAGGAAACACAGTTCAATCGCACCCTCGACCGCGGCCTCAAGATGTTCGACGACGCCGCCGCGAAACTGGCGCCCGGCGAAGCGTTCCCCGCTGACACAGTGGTGAAACTCTGGGAGACCTTTGGCTTTCCCACCGACCTCACCGGCCTGCTGCTCGATGAGCGCAGTCTGAAAACCGACACCGAAGAAGTCGAGCGCCTCGTGGAGGAACACCGCAAGACCGGCGAAAAAGGCCAGCACTCCGAAGTGATTTCTGCCGTCAATATCGATACCGACATCACCTCGGAGTTCGTCGGCTACGACGCGGATGAGATCGAAACCACCGTCGGCGAGTGGCTGGAAAATGCCGAGGGCGTCTTCGCCATCGTCGAGAAAAGCCCGCTCTACGTCGAAAAAGGCGGCCAGATGGGCGACACCGGCACCCTCATCGCGGGCGACGAAAACATTCCCGTACTCGGCACCACCAGCGTCGGCAATGCCCTCATCGTTCAGGTCGAGCGTAAACCCGCCACCGAGACCGATACTGTCACGCTGAAGGTCGATCCCGAGCGCCGTCGCGCCATCGAGAGTCATCACACCGCCACTCACCT
>JAGROX010000163.1:2522-25866 GCA_020440025.1 Verrucomicrobiia bacterium | reverse complement strand
TCACCGCGTTGCCTTTTTCCTCGCCATACCACTCGATCAAAGAGGTCCGGTGCTTGTTGGCGATGTTTGCGTGCCGATTCGACCAACTGCGGGTGAGGGCGTGGAGGCGCCGCTCTGGATCGTCGCCGAATCGCTTGGCCCGCGTCTCCGGATTCCCCAAGGCGCCACCCTCGTAGACCTGGGACTCGAGCGCGTCGATCGCCTTCACTTTTTCGTCGAAGACATCGTCGATGGAGACCGCCAGCGTGGGGGTGAACGGGTAGGGCCTGGTGAAGTTGTCGGGGAAAAAGAAGAAGGCGGGATTTTTCTTCAGGTGCGGGGTGTCGGGACAGAAATTCGGCACCATGACCATAAAGGCGGCGTCCTGAACGAGCAGGCCCACGTTGCGGTGGTCGGGGTGGTAGTCGTAGGGCCGGTGAGAAAAGACGAGGTCGGCGTCCCATTCCCGGATCAGGCGGGTGATGGTCTTGCGGTTCTCCAGCGTGGGCAGCAACTCGCCATCGTGGATGTCGAGCACCTCGACCTCGGTGCCCATGCGGCGGGCGGCTTCCTGGACTTCCGCGGTGCGGCGTTTGGCGAGCTCGCCCCCGGACATTTCCCAATGCCCGATGTCGCCGTTGGTGCAGGCGACCAGTTTTACCTGATGCCCGAGCTTCGCCCACTTGAGGGCACAGCCTCCGATCTGGAACTCCGGATCGTCCGGGTGCGCGCCGAAGGCGATGATGCGGAGCGGTCGGTCGGCGGCGGCGGCGGCGGTCTGATCCTGCCCGCGCGCGACGGCGGACGACAGAAGGCAGGCGGCGACGAGCCAAGCGGGGAGACGGAGGAGCGTTGAGGTAAATTTGCGGGTCATGACCGCCATGCTTTCGCGATTCTCGCCGGAGCAAAAGCGAAAACCGTCCCGGAGGGGTCACGTGATGGCGGCAGGTCTGCCGATAGGTGGCAGGCAGTGATGGTTGACTATTGGTGCAGTAAAGCACTGCTTGGGATCTTCGATGAAGGTTGGCGGTGACCTTTATAAGTGGGCAACGTGTGTTGAACTTGGTGGGAGCTGCGGACACTCCGAAAGTCGCCTAATCAGCCCGCTCTTCGGTGTCCTTTCGTTTTGAGGCAACGGTTTGGGAGCCAAGGGGGTTGAATCGGCGATGATTTCGCGGTTTGCTCAAGCGCATGAGAGTCTTTCCTCTGTTGGTCACGCTTCTTCTTTTCAACCTTTTCGCCGAGCTCGGGTCGGCGGCTGAGGTGGTGAAGCCTCCGAAATCGGAGGTGAATCGATTGGGGCTGGATCCATTCTATCAGAAGTATTTTGGTGTTCAGGGATTTCCGGTGGTGTCTTCGGGAAAGGTTTCGGATTTCGCGCTGAAGGAGGCGGGCTATTTGATCGAGCGCATGTTAGGCGAACGCCCCGATCTTCTCGCGGCCATCACGAGATCAGGCGTGCGCTTTGTCATCATGGCTCCGGACGAGTTCACCACCATGGTGCCGGAGCACTCGCATCTGAGCCCATCGGACTTCTGGGACAAGCGGGCTCGAGGTCTGGGTTCCAGCCCGGAACATCCGGCGGTTTCTTGCGGAGAAGAGAACCTGCTCGATTACGCCGGCGATCCCTATGCGGCGGAGAACATCCTCATTCACGAGTTTGCCCACACGATTCATCAACAGGGACTTGTGGTGGTGGATCCCACTTTTCAAAAACGTCTGGAATCGACCTTTGCCAAGGCCAAACTGAAAGGGCTCTGGAAAGGGAAGTATGCCGGCACCAATCCCTCGGAATACTGGGCCGAAGCGGTGCAATCCTGGTTCGACTGCAATCGGGAGAATGACCACGATCACAATCACGTCAACACGAGGGAGGAACTGAAGGCCTACGATCCGGATCTCGCTGCGCTGGTGACGGAAGTGTTCGGGGAGCCTGCCTGGCGGTATCGTAAGCCGAAGGATCGGGATGAGGCCGGTCATCTCGCCGGTTATGATCCAGGGAAAGCTCCTGTTTTTTCCTGGCCGAAACGCCTGGTGGTCGCCTACGAGGCGATTCAGAAGGGTGATGGTCTGGACCGCCTGCCCCTGTTGCCTCTGGCATCTCTCGGAAAAGGGGAGCAGCGGTCACCTCGTCAATCGGCGGGGAGCGGGGTGAGCTTGAGGGTGGACAATCGCATCGGAGACAGCATTCGCCTGTTTTGGATCGATTTTGACGGCGAGAAAAAGGAATACGGTCAGGCCGATCCGGGAAGGAGTTGGGAGCAATCGACTTTCGCCGGACACCTCTGGCTGGCGACCGATCCCAAAGGGAAACCCTTGGCGTTTTTTGCCGCCGGAGAAAAGCCCGGATTGGCAGTCATCGAGTGACGCGAGAACGAAATATGAAAATTTAGGGGTGCGTTGGTGTATTTTCTGCTAAGGTGCCGAACAGAACGGACCATTTTCCCTCTGTCCTCCCCCATGTCGGAACAGCGATTCGAACAATCCCAAGGACTCGGACTCCATCAGACCATCGCTCCGCAGATGCAGCAAAGCCTGCAGGTGCTGCAGGCGGCGACGATGGAGCTGCGTCATTTGGTCCGGCAGGAGCTGGAGGAGAATCCGGTGCTGGAGGATGAATCGACGGATGTGTCTCTCGAAGAGACGACCAAGGACAACGAGGACGATGGTTTCGACGAGGAGTTCGCCGAGTTGTCGGCGATGGACGAGGAATGGCGCGAATACATGGCTCAGTCGCGCCAAGTGGCTCCACGACGCGACGATGCGGAAGATCGGCATCAGTTCATGCTCGACTCGCTGGTGGTGCCTGAGACGCTCCAGGAGCATCTCATTGCGCAACTGGGTTTCGCCGAAGCCGACCCACAAGTTCGCAAAGTGGCGGAAATGCTCATCGGCAACACCGACGAGAACGGATTTTTTCACGCCAAGATCGAAGACCTCTGTTTCGATCTCGGTATTCCGCTTCCCGAGTTGGAGGCGGCCAAGGCATTGATCACGACTTTCGACCCGGTCGGCGTCGGCGCTGAAGATTTGCGTGAGTGTTTGCTGATCCAACTGGATCGGCTGGGAAAGCGTCATAGTTTGGAATATCGCATCGTTGATCATCATCTGGATGACCTCGCCAAGAAGCGCTATCCCCTTATCGCGAAGAAGGTCAGCGTGACGCCCGAGCAGATCACCAAGGCTGCCGAGTTCATCGCGACGCTGGATCCCAAGCCGGGGAGTCGTTTCAGTAGTGGGACAAATTCATACGTGACGCCGGATGTGGTGGTTGAGAAAATCGACGGGGAGTGGGTGGTGAGCCTGATCAATGATCAGGTGCCGCGCCTTCGCATCAGCAATTCCTACAAGGATCTCATGGGCCAGGCGGCCAGTGGGCGCGATGTGCGCAGCTATATCCGGGACAAGATCAGGGCGGGAAAATTTCTCATTCGCAGCATTCATCAGCGTCAGCAAACGATCGAAATGATCGCCAAGCAGATCGTGGAGCGTCAGTCAGATTTCCTGGAGCGCGGCTCGGCGCACCTGCATCCGATGACGATGTCTCAGATCGCCGATGTGGTCGGTGTTCACGAGACCACGGTGAGTCGGGCGGTCTCGGGCAAATACATTGCCACGCCCAACGGGGTGTTTGAGATGAAGTATTTTTTCACCACGGGATACCAGACGGATTCCGGGGAATCGCTCAGCAACACGAGTGTGAAAAAGGCGCTACGGGAACTGGTGGAGGGAGAAGACCACAAGAAGCCGCTCAGCGATCAGGCGATCGTGGTGGCGTTGAAGGAGCAGGGCGTCAGCATTGCCCGACGCACAGTGGCCAAGTATCGGGACGAGCTGAACATCCTACCCAGTCACATGCGGAAGAGCTATTGAGCCACCGGGTAGGCGATCAGGGAAGGGTCCAGCTCGGTTGGTGTTCCTGCAGAAGGGAGTCCGTCCCGTCTCAAGAGGCAGGTGAACGCGCCCGCGCCGAGCCCCGAATGAGGATAGAGCCGGTAGGCGGGAAACTCGGCGAGCGTTGATCGCCACGGTTCGAGGTGGGGCACCGGCTGGGCAGAGAAGTCCGGATGGCGATCCAGAAATCGTGCGATGACTCTTTCGTTCTCTCGCTCGGCGAAGGTGCAGGTGGCGTAGAGCAGGTGGCCGCCTGGAGTCACACATTCGGCGGCGGTGGAGAGAATGCCGACTTGCCGCTTGGCATTGCCTTTGACGGTCGAAGGATGAAAGGCGCCCGGGTTTTCAATGCCTTTGGCGAGCAGTGACTGACCAGAGCACGGGGCGTCGACGATGACCACCTCAAAGGCGCCGGGAGCGAGTTTGGCGAGGTCCCGGGGATCGAGCCGTTGGGTGAAGGCATGGGCGATGCCACAGCGCGCCAGGTTGTGGCGGAGCACGGCGAGACGTTTGCCAATGACTTCATTGCTCAAGAGAAATTCCGGTTTCAGGGCAAGCGATGCAAAGACGCTTTTGCCCCCGGGAGACGCGCACAGATCGAGAACGCAGCGTGGGCCTTGGGGAATGGTCAAGAGAGCGGATGCTGCCCAGACCGAGGAAAAATCCAAGCTGTAGAAGGCACCCGCATCGTGAAGGGGATCGCGCCCCGGGGACTCGCCGCCGATGGCGAGTCGGAGAGCAAAGTCTGGTAGCCAGTCCAGTCGCGGATCGGATTCAGCGAGCGGTCGATGCTGCCGAAAATCATTCAAGGCGTCCGTTTCGCCAGTCCACAGCACGCAGGGGGCGAAATCCGGAGCCGACATCAGGGCGTCGAGAAACTGGAGGGATTCGGCGGATTCGGCACCAAAAAGCCGCTCCGCTTCCCGTTGCATCAGCCTGGTCGGTTCGTGATTCATGAATGGTGATGAACAGTTTGCGCCTCCCGGCTGGATTTCTGCGCGTATTGGCCTAAGGGATACCTCTCCGTCCCTCTCATACATTCCATCACCACGAATCACCAGCCATGTTGACCGAAGACCTCATCCGGGAAAAGCTCAAGGAAGTCAAATATCCCGGCTTCAGCCGCGACATTGCCTCATTCGGCTTGATCAAACAGATCTGGATCGAAGGCAGTGATGTGACCGTAAAACTCTCTCTGGCTACCAAGGACGCGGCGATTCCGGATCAGATCTATCGCGACGCCAGAGCGGTGTTGGATGCCATCGAGGGAATCGGCAATGTGAATGTCGAGTTCGACATCAAGGATCCGCCGGAACCCGCAGCAGGAGGCGGAGCCGGACAGGGGCTGGGAACGTCGAGCATTCCCGGCATCAAGAAAATCATCGCTGTAGCCAGTGGCAAAGGCGGCGTGGGAAAATCCACGATCGCTGCCAATCTCGCCGTTTCCCTCGCGAAAACCGGCGCGAAGGTTGGCCTCTGTGATTGTGATCTCTACGGACCCAGCATGGCTCTGATGTTTGGCTCAAAAGCCCAGCTCATGGCCAACGACAAGAACGAAATCCTGCCGATCGATGCGCATGGCATCAAGGTGATCTCGATGGGTTTCATGCTTGGAGACGACGCCCCCGCCATTGTGCGTGGTCCGTTGGCGACCCGCTACGTGCAGCAGTTTTTGCGTCAATGTGCCTGGGGCGATCTCGACTACTTGGTGCTCGATCTGCCTCCGGGAACCGGTGACATCCAACTGACGATCGTTCAAACGGTGTCGTTGGATGGAGCAGTGATCGTGACCACGCCGCAAGAGGTGGCATTGATCGATGCCCGCAAGGCCGTCACCATGTTTCAGAAAGTGAACGTCTCCATTCTCGGCATCGTCGAGAACATGGCGTGGTTCGAATGTGACCACGGCACACGCTATCCGATTTTTGGTGAAGGTGGAGGAAAGGTGGAAGCCGCCCGGCTCGGAGTGCCATTGCTGGGACAGATCCCGATCGACATTGCCACGCGTGATCGAGCCGATAAAGGGCAACCGGTCGCGTTGGAGAATGCGGAAGAGAATGCCATCAGTGGCGCGTTTCACCAGATCACGCAATCAGTGATGGCGGCGGTCGAAGCGTAGCAGCCAACTTTCTCCGGAATGGTTTTCGGGAGTTCGATGTCCCCTCATTGCGTCAGGGGAAGCGCTTGATTGGCACTGCCAGTTCAGTCGATAGTCCTTTTGTCGGACTTTGAGGAAGTTTGAGCCTGATAGTGGCTCGCATTCCTTTCCGATGAACTGTCGTACGTTTACTCGAGTTCATTCAAAAACCATCCCCATCCCATGCAACGCCGCGATTTTCTTCGTCAATCCACCGCTACCACTCTCCTGACCACCGTTGCCGGATCGGTCACGCTTTCCAACGCCAAGGCGGCCGCCAATGATCGCATCAACATCGGGGTGATCGGAGTCGGCAAGCAGGGAGTCAGCGACTTTTCCAAGGCGATGAAATTTCCCCAGACCCAGATGGTGGCCATGTGCGACGTGGTCGCCGCCCGTCGTGAGAATGGAAAGAAGATCGCAAACGACTTTTACGCCAAACTCAACAACCAGCCGGACTATGACGGCGTGAAGACCTATGAGGATTTTCGCGAAGTCATTGCCCGCGAGGACATCGATGCCGTCATGGTGGTGACACCGGATCACTGGCACGCCATTCCCGTGGTCGCCGCCGCCAAGGCGGGTAAGGACATCTACTGCGAAAAGCCGATCTCCCGCACCATCGCTGAAGGACGGGCCATGGTGAATGCCGTGCAAGCCAACAAGGTCGTTTTCCAGACGGGCAGTCAGCAGCGCAGTGAATACGATGGCAAGTTCCGCATCGCTGCCGAGTTGGTTCGCAATGGCAAGCTGGGACAATTGATCTCGGTGAACGTCGGAATCGGTGATCCCAATCGGCCCTGTGATCTGGCCGAGGAAAAAATTCCGGAGGGCACCAACTGGGATCTGTGGCTGGGACCGGCACAGGAGCGTCCCTACAACCAGATTCTCTGCCCCGAGGGCGTTCACAATCACTTTCCCGCCTGGCGTCTCTATCGCGAATTTGCTGGTGGCAGCGTGGCAGACTTTGGTGCGCACCACTACGACATTGCCCAGTGGGGCCTTGGCACCGATGACACCGGTCCGGTCCGTCTGGTGCCGCCGCAGGATGAGACCGCAAAGCGGGGGATGAGGCTCGTCTACGCCAATGGCGTGGAGATGTTCCACGGCGGGCCCGGGGGGACCACCTGGATCGGGACTGACGGCATCGTGTCGGTCGATCGCAGTCGTCTCGATACCATCCCGGTCGATCTGCGGGAGAAAAAGCCAATCGGCGAAAATGACACCAAGCTGGAGAATACCGGTGGTCGCAACGGATACAGTCACATGGCGAACTGGCTGGAAAACATTGCCAGCCGAGGCAAATGCATCTGCCACGAGGAAGTCGGACACCGCTCCGCCAGTCTTTGTCATCTGACCAACATCGCCTATCAGCTCCGCCGTGAACTGAACTGGGATCCCAAGGCCGAACAGTTTGTCGACGATGCCGAGGCCAACAAACTCGTCGATCAGGAAATGCGTGGGGATTGGAAGCTTTCCTGAATTCATGATTCCGTCCGAGGCAGGGCCTCGATCAGCCAAAGAAAAAAAGGCGCCCCGAACCAAATGTTGGTCGAGACGCCTTTTTTATAGTTACCCGCTCATGCCGGCTCCGAGGATAGGTCACGTTCCCGTTTCTCAACAGGGAGGGAGCCGCCGGACGACTTTTGCCTTCCAGGAAGGCCTGACAGCCGCCGCTCAGCTAAAGCCCCCAATAACGTATCAACGGTCCGGACCTGTTAGTTGTCGGAGTGGTCGAACACAGCAGGAAATTCTTTCAAAGATCAGTTGTCGCGATTTTACGATCCGCGACATGGTTTGGACGTAATTTCTCTCTGCGAAATTCGTGCCAATTGTTCCATCAGCGAAACTCTATCGAAAATTCGCGTTTAAGGGAATCAAGAATTTTTCCGTGAGCGGAATCGATCTCTGCGCTCTCCAAGGTACGGTCCGAAGCCCGGTAGGTCAGCGAGTAGGCGAGCGACTTCCGATCTGCCGCCAATTTCTCGCCGGTCGGGTCGGTGAACACGTCGAAAAGTCGATAGCCGGTCAGCAGAGTTTCATCGCGACTGGCGAGGAATCCTTCGATGGCTCCGTTGGGCAATTCGGCGGGAACCAGCATGGCCACGTCGCGAGTGGTGGCGGGGAAACGTGGTAAATCCTGGAAGTGGGTGGCACCCGTCATGACGGTGTCGAGCTTCTTGAGATTGACTTCGGCCACCAATATCGGGGCGTTGATATCGAGATCGCGGGCGCGGGCAGGGGGCACGATTCCCGCAAGCCCGAGTTTGATGGGTTTCTTCCCGGCACCGGCTTCGATACTGACGGCACCGAGCAGGCGGGACTCTTCGCCATCGACAGGAACCAGCAAAACGCCAGGGATCAGGTTCTCCAGCACGCCGCGCAGATCGAAAAGATCGAGGTTTCCCGGTTTGCTGTCGATCCAGCTCCGGTCCGAGCGGGTCCCCGTCATCAGGAGTGCGAGATGTTCGTGCTCGACGGCATCACCCTTCGGTGTGGCTGTGAAAACGCGCCCGCATTCGAAGAGGCGGAGATCAGCGTGACCGAAGCGGACATTTCGCGCCGCTGTGGCGAGGAGCCCAGGCACCAGACCAGGGCGAAGGTAGTCCTGCTCGTCATTCAACGGATTCTTCAATCGAATCGGCGACATACCCCGGTGGGTAGTCGCGCGATCATCTTCCAGTTGGGCACCAGAGATCAGCTTTAGATTGCGAGTTTCGTGAAAACCGATGCCAGCGAGCTGAGTCTGAAGTTTTCGGGTGAAATCGTAGGCGGCATCAGCTTTCGAAGAGGGGAGAAAGCGAGCGACGGTGGAGCCGGGTACGTTGTCCAGTCCATAGACGCGGGCCACTTCCTCCATCAGATCGACGGGCCGCTCCAGATCGTAGCGGAAAGTCGGAATCTGCCAGGTGTCTCCGCCATCATTGATCAGCCCGAGGCCGGTGAGAATGCCGTCGATTTCAGTGTCGGTAATCGTGTGACCAATCAGTCGACGGCAGGCATCGCGATCCAGTGTCACCGCCGGAGGAGCGGCAGGAATCTTGCCACAGACGACAATTTCGGGATCGGCGGTTCCGCCGGCGATTTCCAGAATGAGTTTGGTCGCAAGATCTGAGGCACCGATGACTTGAGCCGGGTCGACCCCGCGTTCGAAACGGTAACTCGAATCCGAGTGCAGATTCAATCGTCGTGCCGTCCGGCGAATCGCCGTGGGCGTGAAGTAGGCCGCTTCGAGGAGGATGTCAGTCGTCGTTTCCGTCACGCCCGAATCTTCGCCGCCCATGACCCCACCGATGGCGACGGCCTTTTTCGCATCGGCAATGACCAGGTCGGTCGCTTCCAGAGAGTAGGTTTCGCCGTCGAGTGCGAGGAACTCCTCACCCGCCTCGGCGAGTCGCACCTGAATCCCACCGTCGAGCTTGGCCAGGTCAAAGGCGTGAAGCGGTTGGCCCATTTCCATGAGCACATAGTTGGTAATGTCGACGACGTTGTTGATGGGGCGCAGTCCGATGCTTTCGAGCCGCTCCTTCAGCCAAGCGGGAGATTCGGCGACTTTCACCCCGCGAATCCAGCGTCCGCTGTAAAAAGGGCCACTCTCCGGTGCGGAGATCTGGATCTCCTCATCCTTGGCTACCTTGGTCGCGGTGGTGGAGTTGCCATGATGGGCGACTCCTTTCAGCGGTTGCTTCGCGAGCGCCGCCAATTCACGGGCGACTCCCAGATGGCTCAGGCAATCGGGGCGATTGGGGGTGATCTCCAATTCAAAAATCGTGTCCTGACCGAAGAGATCTCGGATGGGAGTGCCCGGTTTCGCAGACGGATCGAGAATGAGGAGTCCGTCGCTTTCCTTCTCCAGACCCAGTTCGCTGCCGGAGCACATCATGCCATGAGAATCGACACCGCGAAGTTGCCCGACCTTGATCTGAAAATCGGGAGACAGCTGGCATCCCGGCAAGGCCACCGGCACCTTGTCACCGACCTGGTAATTCTTGGCTCCGCAGACGATCTGGCGAGGCGAATCCGGTCCTGATCCGTCATCGACCTGACAGACCGAGAGTTTGTCGGCGCCCGGGTGTTTCTCCGATGACAGGATCTGGCCGACGACGAGATGATCGATATCGACGCCGCGAGATTCCACGCCCTCGACTTCGATGCCGGCAAAGGTCAGAAGATCATCGAGTTCCTGGGTGGAATAGGCGTCGAAATCGACGTGGTCACGGAGCCAGTTGAGAGAAACATTCATGGGAAAAACCCTTCATTCAGATAGGGGCGCACAACTTGCGGCGAACCGGCCGCAAATCAAGGCGAGGGTCGATTTTCTGAAGCGGAGAAAACCGCGTCGGTTTCAGCTCACTTTTCGCAATTTGGTGATGCGTCCCGTCGCCACCCACTCGGCCACGAAGATATTGCCATCAGCATCGAAACAGGCGTCGTGCGGATGCACGAATTTGCCCGAGACCCATTGATCTGGCTGGGTGCGCATCTTGTTCTTGTCGGCGGTCACCATCTTCCTCCACTCTGGATCTTCGCCGAGGTGAATCAACTTGTCGTCCTTGTCGAGCAAGGTCACGCGAGCGCTCAGATCGGGCACCAGGAGCAGGTCTCCACGCCGATCGATGTTGGCGGGCAGAATGAAGCCGTCCAGCGTCTTCCGGTGTTCTCCGTCGAAGGAAAACCACTGAAGGCGCTTGTTGGCTCGGTCGGCGACGACGACTGAGGGTTCCTGGCCCTCGCGATCATCGATCCAGAGACCGTGCGGGGTATTGAACTGACCATCCTCCTTTCCGGCACCGCCGAATTTGGCGACCCAGTTGCCGTCCTTGTCATAGCGATGGACATACCATGCGCCGTAGCCATCCGCGACGTAGTAGCCGCCGTCGGGGAGGAAGGCGAAATTTGTCGGCATGAAGCGATCTCTGCCCCAGACTTTCTCGGGCTTGGTATCTTCGCCTTCCGCGTAAACGCCGGATGCCATGGGCGCGAATTTCTGCCACACCACTTCGCCGGTGAGGGTGAGTTTGGCGAAAAATTTCAGCATCTGGTAGCCGGTCACGTAGAGAAACTCCTGACCGTTTTCCTCGCGAACTTCGAGACCGTGTCCGCCGCCTTGAAACTGCTGACCGAAAGAACGCACGTAATTGCCCTCGGGATCGAACACGAAGATCGCCGGGTGATCCCCCAAATCGTGATTGCCCTCGTGAATGACGTAAAGGTGGCCTGTCTTGTCGACTGCCACGTTGTGGGTGATCTGCCAGGTGAACTGATCCGGGAGCTTGGCCCAGTTGTGCAGCACCTCGTAGCGATGTTCGCCCTCGCCGACGATGGTGCCTGAGTCCCCGGCAGAGAAGGATTTGCGACTGGTGATCAGATTGATCGCCGGAGCCGCCACCGCCGCGGCGGCTGTCAGGGAACTGCGATTGAGAAAATGACGGCGAGAAAGTTTGGATGGGGTCATGAGAAGATTTGGTTTACAGGTGAAAAAATGAAGGCGCTGGGTGATTCAACCCTGTTGGGTCGCCGAGGATACCCTGTTAGGTGAAGAAACGTGGCGACGCAGGCCCGTTCAACGCGGGGTGCGAACCTTCTGCACAATTCCCCAAGCGATGAGGCCGGCTCCCAGCAGTGCGAGTAGGCCACCGCTGTTGGTGCCGATGAGCGCCATCTTGCCGCTGAGGCCGCCGATGACGAAGATGATTCCGATCACGATATTCCACATAGTGCCGACGATGCTGCCAGAAATGGCAGACCGTTCAAGCACGGAATCGTCCGGAAACACACAGGGAGCGGAACTCCCGCGAGAGCGGTGAGCTGGTCCCCAAAATGAGAAACGGGGCCGATTGGCTCAGTAGGCCTGCCCCCAGGCTTGCGCTCTTTTCTTGCGCTTTGCCTTGATGATCACCTTCCGAACACCCAGTGCGATACTGATGCCGGCGACGACATAGCCACCCAGACTGGAGCCGAGTACGCTGAAATATCCGAGATAGGTCGCGGTGAGAAAGCCAATTCCTAAGATGATATTGATCATGGTAATTTCAAAATTACCATAAAAACCATAACCGTCAACTTTCTAACTGAATTGGCTCAAAAATCGGACATCGTTCTCGATCAACAATCGAAGGTCGGGAATGCCATAGGTGATCATGGCGAGACGATCCAGGCCCATCCCAAAGGCGAAACCGCTGATTTTCTCGGGGTCGTAGGCGGCATCACCCCGAGTCTGACCGATGGACTGGAACACATTCGGATCAACCATGCCGCATCCGGCGATTTCGATCCATTTTGATTCCCGTCCGGTGGCATGGAATTTCAGGTCGACCTCGAAGGACGGCTCGGTGAAGGGGAAGAAGTGAGGGCGGAACCGCAACTCGGTCGCGCTGCCGAACATCTCGCGAAAGAAGAACTCCAGGGTTCCCTTGAGATCGGCGAGTGTCACTTTCTCATCCACGTAGAGGCCTTCGAGTTGATGAAAGGCGCTGAGATGAGTGGCATCGATCTCATCACGACGGAACGCGGAGCCGGGGGCGATGATGCGAATGGGTGGAGCCTCGGTTTCCATGGTCCGAATCTGGACACTGGAGGTGTGAGTCCGAAGCAGCTTGCCGTTTTCAAAGTAAAAAGTGTCGCTCTCGTTCCGCGCCGGATGATCAGCGGGCGTGTTGAGGGCATCGAAACAGTGCCACTCGGTTTCGATCTCGGGGCCGTCGGCAATGGCAAATCCCATGCGCCGGAGCACACTGACCGCGTTGTCGAGCACATGGGAGAGGGGATGGAGCGAGCCTTTTGGGAGCGGGCGACCCGGCAAGGTCACATCGATGCCGGAAAAAGCAGCGGCATCGCGAATCGCGATGAGAGCCGCCGATTTCTCTTCCAGAGCCGAAGTGATGGCGTTGCGGACCTCGTTGAGCTTTTGACCGACGGCGGGCTTGTCCTCCTTGGAGACATCGCGCATTCCGGCGCTGGCGGCGGTGAGGCGGCCCTTTTTCCCGAGGTAGCGCACTCGGGTATCCTCAAGAGCGGAGTCGGAGTCGATCCCGATGATTTCGGCAAGCGCGTCCGTTTGGATCTGATCGAGTTCAGTAAGCATGGGAGAAAAGAGGAGAAAAAGGGAAACTTGGCAAGTCACGGGAGAGACGCGAAAAAACCGGAGATCGCCCAGGAAGGCGAGTCCGGCTTTTCAACGGATGCGTTCGATTCGCCCTAATTGAAAGGCAAATCAAACCGCGGGCAGCAATCTCGCTTACGCGGACTTCGCCGAAGTTGTCTTGGCGTCGAGGCCGGCTTTTGCCTGCTCGACGATGGCGCCGAAGGCTTCCGGATCGTGCACGGCGATATCGGCCAATACCTTGCGGTCGAGTTCGATACCGGCGGCAGTGAGGCCTTCGGTGAAGCGGGAGTAGGTCATTCCCAGTTCACGGACAGCAGCGCTGATACGCTGAATCCAGAGACGGCGGAAATTACGCTTACGGTTTTTGCGGTCGCGGTAAGCCCAGGTCTGCGCCTTGTAGACGGCATCCTTGGCGGTGCGATACAGTTTGGAACGAGCGCCGCGGAAACCCTTGGCTTTCTTAAGCATGCGACTGCGTCGCTTGCGGCTGGCTGGTGCGTTGGTGGCGCGTGGCATTTTTTTCTATCCTCCGGACGAGTTGTTGTTTTCGTTTAAGATCCGCCGACTCACTCGTTCGGTCAGATGACGGTAGGCTCGTGGTGAGACAAGCCGCGGCATCAGTCAGCTGGATGCAGGGTCGAACAGACCGACATGAGTCGGAACGCCGAAAATCTTAGTCAGGGGAACCGAATCAGGCAAAAGGCATGTTTGCCTTGATCGCTGCTTCGTCGCACTTAGCAACCAACGTCGATTGCCCAAGACGGCGCAAACGTTTGGCGTTCTTGCGACGATTCAGGTGACGTTTTCCTTGTTTACGACGAAGAATGCGGCCAGTTCCGGTGATTTTGAACCGTTTTGCGACCGATTTACGTGTTTTAGCTTTTCCTCCTGAACGTGCCATAGCGGCGGTGAAAGTAGCCGGAATTTGTGAGGGCGCAAGCCAGTTTTTTAAAGATATTTGCCACCCTGCAGATCGCGTTCACGCTGTGAATTTTGGCGGGCGCCCTGCTCTCATGGCTCCACTTTGATCAATTCGCGAACTCGGCGATTTGTGGTCAGGGTCACAATGATATGGTCATTGGGGCCGATGACTTGTCCGAGTCCTCGCCCACCTGCTCCCGTGGGATCTGGCGCGGGATTCAGAGAAATACTGCGAATCACTCCTCGATCTGTTCCGTTTGAAGTGTAAGTATCGCCCTTCCGCAGTCGAGGCCCCGGAAGTCGTAGATGACGCTTCAAGCTATCATCGCCCAACCCGACCCGTCCGGCCCACAGAACCTGATTCGCGTTTCCAGCTACGCCGCGGATCGTTCCCAGAATGGCATACGCACCAGTCACGGGATTCACATCGATTCTCTGCATGACTCCGACGGTGATGGCATTGGAACCGAAGCCAGGAGCGGGTGTGCCCGAGCGCATCAGCACGAGAAATTCGCCGTCTTCCTGCTGCAGAATCAAAGCCGAACGATTGGCGGCGGTGACTCCACGTCCTTTCAGCAAAACTTGGATGACGGATTGTTCAGCACCAACTGCCCAAAATCGAACGATCCGCGCAACGAGGGCACCCGGCAATTCTGAGGCGTCAATCTCGGTGCCTTTCCTCAGAACCTCATCCCCCGAGGCACCGATTCCCCTCCAGAGCACCTCGTTGGTTGCTGGGGGGGTGTTGCTCAGCGACGCGAGGAAGAGGGTATTGAAGGTTGGCTGACAAAATCCGAAAAACGTTCGAAATTTTCCGGTCGACAGTCCTGAGGGGGCGTCTCCCTGTGCTGCGGTGAGACGCTCCTCTGAGCCGTCGAGGTGAATATAGAAGAGCCCCTGTTGAGCTCTGCCACCAGAATCAGGCAGCCGGTAGGCGGCAAAATCAATGTATCCGCTCGAGAATCCCGCCGCCGCCCGACCGGTGAATTGACCGAAAGTGCCCCCTTCATAGGCAGGGTAGCTTTCGTAAGGATAGGCGGTGACGTAAAGGTCGCCGTTGTGATCCAGTGGCAAAAGCCCGGTGTCATTGTAGGCGAAAACTCCCGGCTGTTTCCGATCGAATCGATACGGTGCGACGATGAGGTCTTGGTCGAAACTCTGCAAAACCTCGGTGAATGTGGCAATGATGGGGCTGGCTTCGATGTCAGGATTGGGGACTCCCGTCAGTCTCAATGGCGAAGTACCGCCCAAGTTTTTCACGAGTGCTCGGTTGTTCCTTCCGTTGAACCCGCGTCCCCCCACGGTCAGTTGGAACAAGCCTCCCAGAAGGCTCTGATTGATTGAGGGCAGGGTGAGCGAGCGGATGCGATTTGGAGAGGTGAAACCATTCGCCCCTCCGAACTCGACTCCATTGGTGATCACCGGAACGACAACGCCATCATCATCGGCGATGAACATCCCCCGGTTGAGTCCACCTCGCGCATCGCGTCCGCTGACAGTCTGTTCGAAAAGAACATCTCCCAGATCGCCCACCGCTGCGGCACCTGGTTTTCCAAAGAGCAGATCATCAGGCCCCGGCACGACGTCTCCGGTTTTGCTCAAAGAAATCAACTCACGCCCCAAACCGCTGAAGAGATAGCAGGCACCGGAGTTGTCGGCGCTGTTGTTCCCCTGATCGCCATCGATTCCCGTCGCGTCGCTGTCCTCATTTTTGGCACCGACCACCACGGTGTCACCCGAAACCGCGACCGAATATCCGAATTGATCGTCGAGCCCGGTATTTGATGCTTTCAAAAAGGTCTGGCGCGTCCAGATGCCTCGTGATCGTCGATAGACGAAGGCTGCTCCCGAGTCAGTGGCGCTGCCGTTTGACTGGCCGCCGCCAATTCCCGTCGAATCACTGTCGTCCCGAATCTCACCCACCACGACGGTGTCTCCCGATTCGGAAATGCCGACCGAAAATCCGAAACGATCATTGTCATCAGGAAAGGACGCTTTCACATAGGCTTGCTGAACCCAGGACGGCAGAGTGCGAACAAAAATGTAGGCTGCGCCTGAGTCCGTTGCGCCATTGTTGAAACCCGGTTCATTGATCCCCGACTCATTGCTGTCTTCCCAGGAGGCACCGATGACAATGGTGTCTCCCGACACCGCCAGCGATTCGCCAAAACGATCTCCTGCCCCTGTATTGAGGGGCTTGATATAGTCTGTCTGAGTCCACACACCCCTGGATCGTGAAAAAACGTAGGCGGCACCAGAGTCGGGTTTGTTGTTGTCGGCCGGATTGCCATTCACCCCGATCGCATCGCTGTCTTCGTAGGGCGCGCCGATCACAGCGGTGTCTCCCGACAAGGCGACCGCTGCGCCGAACTGGTCACTGGTGGCTGCGTTGAGCGATTTGAGATAAGCCTGCTGAATCCATCGCGAGCCCCGGCGAACATAGACGTAGGCGGCACCGGCGCGATTGGATCCGTTGTCCGCCTGGTCTCCATTTACCTCTCGGCTGCTGCTGCTCTCTTTGGGGGCGCCTACCAGAATCGTGTTTCCGGATACTGCTACTGACGTGCCGAACTCATCGCCCGACTCGCTGTTTGATGCTTTCAGATAGGCCTGTTGTCTCCACCTTCCCCGCGATCGGACAAAGACATAGGCGGCTCCGGAGTTGAAAGCATTGTCGTTTCTCTGATCACCATTGACCGTTCGGGCGTCGCTGCCCTCGTAGGGAGCTCCCACCACCAGGACGTTACCAGAAAGCGAAACCGATAGTCCAAAATTGTCATTGTCCCCTGGATTCGATGCCTTGAGATAAGCCTGCTGAACCCACTGGTCGTTGATCCGGGAAAAGACATAAACCGCACCAGAGTTGGGAGCACTATTGTCCGATTCGTCGCCGTTCGCCCCTCGTGCCGCGCTATCCTCCAAAATGGCTCCCACCGCCACTGTTTCGCCGGAGATCGAGACGGATTGACCGAACAAATCCAAGCGCTCCGCGTTCGACGCTTTCAAGTAAGCCTGCTGGGCGATCGGATCGATCGTTATCGGATAGACAGCGTTCCTTTCATCCACCTCAATGCGAACGCCCGTTGGATGGGCGATAAAGCTTGCTGGCAGATTTCGTCCCTCGGCATCCCAAGCCTTCAGTCCGCTGTAAGTCAGCACGGTGTCGCCTTTGGAATCCGAAAAGGAGATGATGTTCTCGGTGGCGCTCTCTCCGAGGTGGAGATTGCCTCGGACCTCAAGTGCCAGGGTCACCGAGCCGTCTTTCGCCCCAGCGCCAGCGGGGCGTTGGTGGAGCGTCCATCCTTGTTCGAGACCTCGTCGATCGTTGATAAACCACTCCTCCAGGATCGAGTCATGCTGACGTGACAATCGATTGTTCTCCGACCATGTTGTCTCAGTACTGCCCGTCAACTCTGACTGGAATTCACCGATCGCATATTGGGTCAATTTCAATCCCCATTCCCAATCCGCCTGTCGAGGGCGTGCCAGGAATCCGTCTTCGTCGAAATCGATCTGCCAGTCTTGGCTCGGATTTAAGGCCGAGAAGCCGTTCTCTTCATTCGGGATGATCGCGTATTGGGCCCGAGCATGAGCTTGCTGGATCGAGGACCAATCAGTTGGTGACAGTTCATTCGGAACCGATGCGGTTCCACCGTCAGCGAAAGCTGCGAAAGGGAACGCCAACGTTAGAATCCCGAAAAAAGCGGGCGATAGGCCAGGGATCACGCAGCATGGTGGTGATTTCATGATAGGTAGCGGTGGGATACCATTCAGGGTAAGATCCGATGCGCTCTCAAGGCAAGTAACAATCCCAATATTGTTGGTGCGCCGAAGTAATGGAATCGGCCCGAGTCGAACCCATTCAACTCACTCACTTTCGACCACCAGTACCGATTTGTCGCTCATGGTCAGTTGGGCCATGAAGCGATCGTCATCGACCGTGGAGCCCAGACTGCGGTTGCCTGCTCAGGTGGCTTCCAGAATCACTGACAGTTTGCTGCCGCTGTCGTTGCCGCCCACGCGGGAGTAGACTTGTTCAAAATTGACACCTGCCGACGGGGTTGGATTTGGGTGCGGCGACGTCTGGAGCAGCTTCAAAGAAGCCCGCGACGGCCAGAATACTTGCCGTCTGCTCACGTAATCAACAGGGTTAGGTCGCCGACTCAAGAGGGTTGAGTCACCCGCCGCTTCGGCCAATCGGTGCCATCAGACGCGGGTGAGCCGCCGTTATTTCGCGTCCCGCCATCTCCGTCGTGGCAAAAACGGGCATCCCATCGATTAGAAGGTCATATTCGTGGCAAAAACGGGCATCCAAACGATTAGAAGGTTATGTTCGTGGCAAAAACGGGCATCGAAACGATTAGAAGGTCATGTTCGTGGCAAAAACGGGCTTCGAAACGATTAGAAGGCCATGTTCGTGGCAAAAACGGGCTTCGAAACGATTAGAAGGCCATAGTCGTGGCGAAAACAGGCTTCTAATCGATTAGAAGGCAATGTTCGTGGCAAGAACAGGCTTCTAATCGATTAGAAGGCAATGTTCGTGGCGAAAATGGGATCCGAGTGGTTGAAAATGCCGATTTTTTGGCAAAAGAGGCCTTCGAGTCGCTGGAGCGAATCGAAAGGATAGGGTCGGCAGCATGGGGGGCGGGCTTCCATAGCAGCGGAAAGGCACCCCGGACTTTGAGAGTCAAAATGTCCCAGTGAATCGCGAAGCGGAACTGGGCACCCAAGCCCGCTGCCAGATCGCGCAGTCTCACTTCCGTTCCTTTCTGCTTCTCAAACTCGTCGCCGTCGATCTCGCCAAGTCGGATGTACGGCAGCACGGAATCGACCCTTCTCAAAAGAAAATGACGGTCGATGAGCAAACGACGGCAGAGGCATTCTTCAGGAATCGGCCGAAAGATGAGGGTTGGAACGGACGGAGAAAGAAGGTCGGAGATCAGCGAATCGACGTCGTTTCCTTTGGACCACCTGAGCCACTGGCCGTCGGCGGACTCCATGACTCCATTTTTCGGTCTGGCACAAACGATTTGCTATGGATTACGCGAGGCAAGTGAAGCAACAGCAGCGAATCGGGTAGCGAGCGCCGCAAGGGGCAGTCGTCAGATCTTGAGTTTCTGTCTCCATCTTCCGACCGGTTTCGGCAGATCCAAAAATCCGAAATTGACGACCGCCCCCGTGCGGAGCCCTTGTCGCTTTTCTCGCGCCCCGGAATCGTCCGGTCGAAGGGATGATATCCAGAAGAGAGTCCCGCCCCCAAAACACCGGATCGGACCTGCCTGATAGACGCCCCTTTTCCCGGAAATTCCTTGTCAGAACGGGGCTTTTCGGAGAATCTCGGCGCTGACCGACCCGGTTGATATCACTCGGGGCGGTCATACGAATAAAGACTGTTCGCTCTAAAAATGGATGGAAAGAGATTCGCGCTGAAATACCTCACTTGGCCGCATTCACTTTGGATCGGATTTGTAATCGGAATTTTAGTTGCTTGGATCGCTACACACTTCCTCGATCCTTCCGATCGATTTCTCACCAAGCAGGGCGAGCAGATTATGATCTTGGCTTGGGGATTTCTTTGCGCATCTGGATCGACTCATGATTTACCGAACCATGATGCGGATCGCCAGGCAAAGACCTCAGCCTTCCGCACTAGAATCCGCCGTCTCTTCTATGGAATCTTTTTCTGCCTCATGATGTATGCATGGATTTTTCAGGAGGCGCTCCCAGAAACCAACCGAGCGAACAAGCCGGAGATCTCAAGCCCGATCACGCTCCGAGTTGATTGACTTCCCCGATTAGAATCCTTACCCTCCTTCCGAAGTCTCGCTCTCTGATCGGGCTGAGATTCCTCAAACGTTGACCCAGAAGCTCAGAGCAGATTCCCAGCCATCACGCGAAAGCGTCCGCAAGATTCCGCAACGTTCGCCGGATTTCGGCGGTATCTTCGCGGCGATGAAATCTCTGACTTCTCTTCTCATTGGGGCCGCTCTGGCGGCTTTCACGGTTTCCGCTCAGGCGGAGTCGACCATCACCATCTCGGGCGTGCACAACTGCTGCAAGGGGTGCGCCAAAGGCATCGACGGTGCGGTGACCAAGGCGGGGGCTACCTCCGAGATCGACGGCACGACGGTCAAGATCACGGCGAAGACCGAGGACGACGCGAAGAAGGCAGCGGATGCCCTCGTCGCGGCCGGTTATTTCGGTGAAGGCGCCACGGCTCCGGAAGTGACCGACGCCAAGGTGAAATCTGCCACGGTCGGCGGCGTGCACCTTTGCTGCGGCAAATGTGTCAAGGCAGTGGAGAAAGCGGTGAGTGCCGTGGCTGGAGCCAAGTCTCACACCGCTGAAAAGGGCGCTGATTCTTTCACCGTCGAAGGTGACTTCAGCACCGCCGAGCTCGCCGCAGCTCTGAACAAGGAAGGTCTCAGCGGATCGATCAAGTAATCGATCTCGGCGAGACCGCTTTTTTTCGGTCTGGCTTTGACCGAAGATCTTCTTATCAGCCCCCGGGTGTTTTTGCCCGGGGGCTTTTTTTGTCCGGTCCTTCTACTTGGCGGGCTTGACCTGCCAGGCTTCGTCGAAGAAATCGGCAGCGACGATGCCGCCGGGTGCCTTGTCGTCGGGGGCCACGGTGACATCGATGATGGCCCAGTCGGGCAGCTTGGGATTTTGCTGTGAGTTGTTGCGGTCGTCGATCTCGCGAAAGGTGGGGCCGCTGTTCAGGACGAGGTAGTGCGGGGCGGCTCCGGCTTGGGGGGTATCCAGAGGATTGGGATAGATGAGGATGGGCACGTGGGTGGCGGCGGAGGCGGACTGCTGGCCGACGGCGACCTGGGTACCGTCCCATTCGAGGGGCAGCTTGGGCAGGGCTTTGGCGATGAGAGCATTGGAGGTGGCATCGCCCCAGCAGACGAGGTGATAACGGGCGATGTCGTCGGCGGTCACGTCGGCGGCGTGCTTGAGGCGCGCTTCGCCGCGGAAGACTTCGCGCCAGCGGCGGAGGAAGTGATCGAGTTCGAAGTTCACCCACTGATCGACGGCGGGATGTTGGCCGGCACCGTCGGGCAGCACGACGAGGAAGGGTTCCATGAAGGCGTCGTCCACGGGTCCCTGACGTCCGGGCGTTTTGCGAAGGCCGGAAGAGGCATTGTCTCCGGTGGCCACGGTCCACTTTCCGTCGGATTTGACGAGGCGGAAGCCATTTCTGGCCTCGGGATTGGAAAGTTCGGTGCCGTCGATGGTGATCTTGGCGCCGACTTTGAGCGCGGTGCCCGCCTCGCCGATGGTCAGGTCGTTGATGTTTTTGGTCTCGATCCGATAGGACGCATTGTTTGCGAACGCCCCATCGAAGTGCAGTTCAACGCGTGAATCCTGCCAGTGTTCCTCCAGGCCGTTGGCGGTGATGTAGCGCGCCCGATGGTAGCGCAGGGTGCGGGTTTGGAGAGAATAGTGACCGGGTTCGTTGGCGCTGGTTTCCTCGCCGCGCAGGGCTTTCTGGACAAAAGCGGTGACGATCTTGATGGATTCGGGATCGTATTTGTGGGGCATCTCCGGCCCGATGATGTGGCGGAGTTTTTTGCCCTCGGCTTCGAAGGTTTCGCTCATGAACTCGGCCGCATCGCGCTGCTTGTCGATTTCACCGCTGTAGGCCAGCACGGGCAGGTTGAACAAATTTCGCACATAGTCGGGCACATTGTAGACGCCCCAGAGCGTCTGCACCTGCCAGGACGGATACTGGTCCTGCGGCATCTTGGTGAATCGCGCGACATCGACAAATCCGGCACCGGCATGAACCACGGACCATTTCCAAGGGTAGTGGGCACCGAGCTGCCACGAACCGCCGCCGCCCATGGAGAAGCCCATCATGGCGAACTTGGGGTTTCCCTGAGGCCCATAGAGAGCTTTGGCCGCCGCGTCGGCGCATTCGAGAGCATCCGTTTCGCCGGGGCCTTTCCAACCGATGCACTGGCGTCCGAGCGGATGAATCACGATGGCGTCCTCGGGTTGAAACTGCCCTTTGCGGGTCATGCGTCCGGCGATGAAATGCAGATCGGTCTCCTTGTCGCCGCGTCCGTGAAGCCAGATCCAGAGCGGAGGCACGGCATCGCCTGCTTTCACCGAGGCGGGATCGGGCAGGGTGAGCCCCTCGGGGATTTCCATGCCATAAGGCTGCGGGGAGCCATCGATGGCGGAGTAAAACCCGCGAACGACCGAGCCGCGTTGCTGGGTCCAATAGGCGTCGCCTTTTTCCAGGGCGGCGAGGCGCTTGGCTCCCTCGTCGAGCAGTTGGCGGACTTTGTCGATGTCCTTGTCGTTCCAGAATTCTCCGATCTCTAAGGCATAGCGAACCGCTTTGATGAAGACATCGACATCGGCGGCGAGGTCGGGTTTTGCCGTTCGAAGCGGGGCGAGTCGTTGATCGAGGTCGGCGGCTTCCGCCAGCAGGGGAGCGGTGACGGCGGCATCGAGGGTGACCGTGGCCGGCGCTGGCAGGATGCGGGGAATGGGAGCGTAGTCGGCAGCGGACAAGGGCAGCGATCCCGTGGCCAGGATCGCGAGGCAGGAAAGGAGGGTGCGAGTCATCATAGGTGAAACGATCTTTCGGCCAAGATGGGTGTCAATGCCTTGGCGCGAAGCCGTGGCAGGGTGCGTTTGCGCAAGCAACGGTTCGGCGGTAGGGACGGGGTTTTGTCGGATGAACTATCAATGAACGGTCGAAGCTCAATCACCCTGCTCTCCTGTCTTTTGCTGCTGGCTCATTCCAGTGCCTCGTTGTCGGCGGAGGAGCCGAGCGTGGAAATGGAGGCAGGGCATCGGGCGATGCTGAAAGAGCATTGCCAAAAGTGTCACGGGGAAGAAAAGCAGAAAGGAAAGTTCCGGGTCGATGATCTGCCTTTCGCGATCGACAGCAGCGAGGGGGCGGAGCGGTGGCAGAAGGTGCTGGAGGCGCTGAATTCCGGAGAGATGCCGCCTGAGGATGAGAAGCCGTTGCCGAATGGAGTGAAGACGGATTTTCTCGATGACCTCTCGAATGTGATGGTCGCGGTGCGGCGCAACCTCAGTGATCAGAAAGGCGTCATCACGATGCGTCGACTGAATCGGCGTGAGTATCGAAACACCCTGCGTGAGCTGCTGGGGGTGGAGATCAATGTGAACGAGCTGCCGGCGGACACCGGGGCGGGGCATTTCGATACCGTGGGTTCCAATCTTTTCATGTCGGGCAACCAGTTTGAGCAGTATCTCGCTCTCGGGCGCGAAGCGCTGGACGAGGCATTCGAGTGGCAGGCGGCGGCCACGGTGGAGCAAAA
>JAGROX010000163.1:0-2497 GCA_020440025.1 Verrucomicrobiia bacterium | reverse complement strand
AAGGTGGCCGAGTTCGTCGATTGGCAGATCGATGCGATGGCGCGTGCCGCCAAGTGGGCCAAAGGTGTCGAGGAAGCTGCGGCCCGCCCGGAGAATGCGGCCATCGTGGCCGAGATTCGCAAGGAGGCGAAGAATGATGATCTCTTCCGCCGTTCCTGGGCAAAGATTTCCGGAGCGCCTTCACCGGAGTCTTTCGGCTTTGAGTCAAAGGAGAACAGCGCCGACAAAGCGAACCAGGCGCTGCGCTCATATCATCATCCCTACCATCAGTATTATCTCCAACAGCCGGCGATCGATACGGGGATGTATCTGGCGATTCCGAATGAGCATCCCTCGGTTCTCGACAATGGCACGTTCACCTTTCTGACGCCGTTTTCCTGGCCGGTGGGAAACTATGTGGTGCGCTTTCGAGCGGCAGTGACGGGTGATGGCACCCCGGATCGGCGCTTCATCGAGTTTGGGATCAATCCGCGAAACAGCCAGGCGTTGAGTGCCCACGAGATCACGGGAACGATGGAGGCTCCGCAGATAGTAGAAGTTCCTCTATCGATGACGCGGGGAAACAAGCTGCGGGAGAATCGGACGCTTTTCCTCCGGGAAAAGGCCACGGCGGATCACTATCTCCAGACGCGTCGCAAGGCGAACGCAGGTCGGGAGGCGAACGGCATCGGGCAGACTTTCGCGTTGTGGATCGACTGGGTCGAAATTGAGCGCATTCCCGAGAAGTCCGATCAAGCGAAGCCGCCGGGAATCGCGGCCCTGCGGGTGTCGCTCGACGACAAGGACACGGCGGTCCCGTCGCCCGAAGCCTTGCGCGAGACCTTTGCGCAATTTGCGAGCGAAGCGTTTCGCGGTCGGGAACCGTCGGAGGAATACATCGATGGCCTGATACAGAAATACGAAACCCGGAGGAAGGCCGGAGAGAAACCCAGCGCGGCTCTGAAAGACACCCTGGCCATCGTGCTGGCGTCGCCAATGTTTCTCTACCTGGCCGAGCCCTCGACGGAGCTGACCCACCGTCCGTTGAGCGGGCCGGAGTTGGCGACGCGGCTGTCCTACTTCCTTTGGGGGGCACCACCGGACAAGGCTTTGCGCGATCTTGCGGTCAGCGGAGAATTGGCAAAGCCGGAGGTGCTGGCTGCCCAAACGACCCGCCTGCTGGATGATGGTCGCTCGGCAGGATTTGTCGATGCCTTCACCTACCAGTGGCTCGGGCTCGATCGACTGGATTTCTTTCAGGTGGATCTGGAGAAGCACCCGCGTTTCGACAACAGCACCAAGGTGGCGGCGCGGAACGAGATCTATGAAACGATGGCTTATCTTTTGAAAGAAAATCGAAGCGTGAGTGATTTGCTGAAATCTGATTATGTGGTGATCGACAGCATTCTTGCCGAGTACTATGGGATTCCCGATGTCACCGGGGACGAGTTTCGCAAGGTGTCACTACCGGCAGAGTCGCCGCGAGGAGGCTTGCTCGGCATGGCGGCGGTCAGCCTGATGGGTGGCAATGGTGAACGCACGAATCCGGTCGAGCGCGGCGCGTGGGTATTGCGAAAGCTGTTGCACGATCCACCGCCTCCGGCTCCCGCGAACATTCCGCAGATCGCGCGATTGGCCGGTCAGGCGTTGACCACGCAGGAGAGACTGCTGGCACATCAGGAGGAGGCCCAATGCGCCAGTTGTCATCGCAAGATCGATCCCATCGGGCTGGGGCTCGAGAATTTCGATGCGGTAGGTGCCTGGCGCACCGAGGACACTTATCAGGTCAAAGATGACGAAGGTCGACCGGTTCCGGATCTGAAAAAGACCTGGGAGATCGATCCATCTGGAGCGCTTTACAAAGGACCGCAGTTTGCCAGCTACTTTGAGTTGCGGGACATTCTGGCATCGAAGTCAGACGGCTTTGCGCGGGGTTTCAGCGAGGCCCTGATCGAGTATGCTCTGGGTCGACCGGTCGGATTTGGCGATCAGGACTTGATCGAAACGATGCAGGCCCGGGCAGGGGAGAAGGATCTCGCCATTCGGGAATTTCTACACGCACTCATCAGCAGCAAAGCCTTTCACTCCAAGTAGAGCGTTCGTTACCCATCATCATGAGAACCAACCGTCGTCACTTTCTGCAATCCAGTACCGCGCTGATTGCCCTGCCGGTATTGGAGTCCCTCGGTTTCCAGCGATTCGCATCGGCGGCTCCGGTGGTCACGCCGCCGAAACGGATGATCTTCATGGGTTTCGGTTGGGGAGTGACGAATGAGACCTGGTATCCCGACATCAACCAGCCGGGATCGGACTATGCACTCCCGCTCGGACTCAAGCCTCTGGAGCGTCACAAGGCGGACTTCACCATCGTGCAGGGACTCTGGAACAAATACTCCGTCGAGGGTCATGCGGGCAGCACCTGGTGGCTTACGGGCGCGAATCGCTACGCGCAGCCGGGGCAGAGCATGTTCAACAGCGTCTCGGCGGATCAGGTCGCGGCCGAGCAATTTGGCAGGCA
>JAGROX010000162.1 GCA_020440025.1 Verrucomicrobiia bacterium | reverse complement strand
GCTCCGTTTTCCGGGGCCACTTCACTGATTCGTTTTCCCATCAAGAGAGCAATCCAGAACGGGAAATTGACGAAGAAGAGAAGATCGACCGCTTCGAAGTAGTAGAAAGGCAGATTCATGATGGCGAAGATGGCGGCGTGGAGTGCCATCAAGCCCAAGCCCACCAACAAGGCGGCGGTGCGATTGAATAGAGTGAGGAAAGCCAGCAACTCGACGTAGAACCCGAAGGCCAGAAACGCCATCACCAGAGCGGGCTGGGTCGCGAGGAGATGGATCGCAGATTGATTAATCCCATCGCTGACGGGCTCCTGAAGGTTGTCGTAGTATGCCTGCAGACGATTTTTTTCGAATTGAACGGCGATGTTCGGCAACTGAGCAACCCACTTGGCACCGGGAATGATACCGCCGCCGGAATTGATCCATTTACTGGTCGCGGAAATGACGTAACCAGCACAAATCATCTGCTGAGACCAGAAGATGGCTCCACTGTTGGAATCGAGCCCGCCCTCCGCGAAGCGCTTGGGGCGCCATTTCTCCCAAGCATACCAGGCAAACTGTCCCAACAAGACCAGCCCCACGACTTGGGTGGCGTGATGAGCCCCTTCCGGCGAACTGTGAATGCCACCAACGACGGCGTGAATGAGAAACAAAAGCAAAGTCGAAATCAGCATCCACCGCCCCGCGGCATAGGCGATCAGCAGCCCAAGCATCAGGCCAGCAAGGACATAGGTGGGGATTGGCTGCCCGATCCAGCTTAGATCGAAAACTCCCGGGATACCGTTGGCTCGCTCGAAATCATAATCATCCCGAATGCCCACGGCCCAAGGGCGCCACGTGTGCCAAGTGGCGAACCAAGCAGTGACAGCAAATCCGATTCGCATCACGGCCCACTCCATGCTGGAATAGCGGATGCGACCGAGTTGATTCGAAAAGAGGGCACCAAAGAAAGATTTCATACTGGGGAAAGAAAGAAGTCGCGATCGGGAAAGCACTACCGAACGGGCAGTTGAGCAACCACCTCTTCCGAGGTAGTCAGTTTCCCATTCACCAGAAAAATGCGGAGGTCGACGAGTTGTAATCCGGCAAGTTTGTCGTCCTTAAAGGCCTCGGGTGATCGGGTGTCCCGCAAATATGCGAGCGTGGCTTCGCCCGCAGCGCGCTTCTGTTCGACCGACCAGTCGAAATGAGATCCCTTGTATTGCTTTTTCAACTTCTCCAATTCGTTGCCATAGGCCTTCTTCAATTCAGCAGACGCGACCAAGTGGAATGTGGGCACGGTGGCGAGCGGATTTCCCTCAGCCGACTTCACATAGGCGAGATAGGTCCGATCATCGAATTTCGAATACATCGGAAACGAGGACAGTGGATAGAATTCCTTGGCGAGATAGCAGGCGGCCATTGCCAGGACCATCGGAGTCAGGACGACCAGAGAGCGTCCACAGGAAAGAATTCGATCGAGCATGGGTAAAATCAGGGGAATGGAAAGTCAGACGGTAGGCAGGGGATTTCAGCTTGTCCAAATCGATAAACGCAGCCGATGGCCAAGCGCACCTCCCCTTGCGATTTGCTGCGCGCATCTTGTGTGGGCGCCGCAACCAGAGGAATGATCCTTGGTGTTGAGAAGAAATCCAACGCCAAAGTTTCCCGATTCAAAAATGATCGCCGTTGTGTTGCTCACACAATCTGCTATGAAATAGGTCAAGTTATGGATGGAATATTTGGCCTTATTGCAGCTGTCAGCCTGATCGGTTGGATTGCCACTCGCTACTCGATCTGGTGCCTGCCTTTCCTGGTTTCGGTGGCCATTCTGGCGGAGGATGACTGCTATCCCCTGTCTTTTTTCCCCATGTACAGCGACCCAGACGAAAGCGAGAATTACCTTTTTGTCGCGACTTGGGAGACTGACCCGACCCAATACCACGCGATTCCGATCGAAGAAGCCACCGGTCTCAGCGCTCCCAAGGTGAAAAAGATGTGGAAAAGCTATTCCCGGGATTTTGCCGATGATCTCAAGAAAAAAGACACGGAACTGACTGATGAAGAGACCAACGAAATCAGCGGCGTGCTCCTGAGGGAGTTCCGGAAAGTGGCCGCCAATAAAGGTAAGGAACTTCCAGAGAATCTCGCTCTGGTAGAAGTCTGGATCGAAGCGACCGACATTGGAGGATGGACTGAGACGCCAGAGGTATTGGGAACCATCTCCCCTTCAACGAATGCCAGCACCACTGAGGCACCATCAGCCGTGGCTCAGTGACCTTTTCGAAGCGCCTCCCGCCCCCCCCTTCCCGTTCATGTTTGAAAAATTGAATTCCCTTCTCGCTACAGTCAGGCAAAACCCGCTGGTCGCCCGGATCGTGGAGCTTCCGTTCTGGTCGCGTGCTTCCAAACGTCTGCGGCCCATCGCAAAGCAGTTCGATGGGCCTCGCCATTTCCGTTTCGAGATCGTGTTCATGCGGGTTCTTTTAGCCGTTGTGGTGTTTCAGTCGATGCCTCTCGGCGCCCCTTTTTCAAATGGCTCCCAGCGATTGGCGAATCAGTTGGCTCCCGGGAAGTTGGACGCCATTCTCGCAGATCCCGCAAAAGACAACGCGCTGCGTCCGCCTCTACTCCCGATCTCCCAGATGCTGCCGAACTCCGGGGCCTCCATGACCTATCAGAATCAGGACAAGGCCAATGGTCTCGCGCACTTGATCGATCTCACGTTTTTCTCGGACCCGAAATTTCAAAAGGCTCTGCCATGGATCGTGATCCCCTGCCTCCTGCTCTACGCCGCCGGCATCGGTCTTCCCGTCGTACTCCCCATCCTCACCTTTGTCAGCATCGGCAGCCGTACGCTCTACAACTCACAGGGCTATATTCATCACGGCTACCAGATGCTGTCACTGGTTTTGGTCGCTCAGACAGTGGTCGTGTTGTGGCACTGTTTCCGAGGCAGTTGGCGCGAGGCTTTCGGTATCACAAAGGCCGAACTAGTTCACGGTCGAACCTTCTGGGACCGGATGATCCGCTACTCTCAGTGGATGGTCGTCGGTTGCTATGTCATAGCGGGAGTCATCAAACCGGTGCGATCCGACGGTGAGTGGTTCCAACACAGCCACTACATCGGCATTCAAGTGGTCAAGACTCACCGCCAGAACTACTACAGCAGACTGGAAGAGAAATGGGACATTCCCGAGCCAGAAGTGGCCAAGGTGATGATGAAGGATCACCCCGATCTCACACGCATTTTCCTCAGCTGCGGAGTCATGTTGGAAATCTTCGCCTTCCTAGCTCTCTACAGTCGCTTCCTCTCTCTGGTCATTGGATTCTCGTTGGTGATTTTTCACTACTTCAACGACCTCATGATGGGGCTCTATTTTTACGACAACGAGAAACTGGATTGGATCTTCCTGATCAACCTTCCGTTCTGGATCTGGTGGCTCTGGAAATGGCTGCGACGCACAGTTCCCCAGGAACAGGAAGTCGGCGAGGTGGAGCCCGCGGCGGTCTGAACCGGCCCCAAGCCCCTCTTCACGTTCGAAAATCTCACTCCCCTGAGGGCTCACCCTCAACGCGCATGGAGGAAGTGCACTCTTGATCGGGTGACAACCACTCGGGCTTGGTGACGCCCATTTCCGACCAGAAAACCACCTCCTCACGCGATCTCGCTCAAAAAAAAGCTTGCGAAACCATAATTGAGAATGAGTCTCAGTATAAACAAGTGACCAACATCCATGAAAGGAAACGAAGAAGTAATCGAAGCCCTCAACGCAGGCCTCACCATCGAACTGACCGCCATCAATCTCTATTTCATCAACTCGAAGATGTGTAGCGACTGGGGATTGCATCGTCTTGCCAAGCACTTCTATGACGAGTCCATCGAGGAAATGAAGCACGCCGATGAGGTGATCGAGAGAATCCTCTATCTAGAAGGCACCCCGGAGATCGGCCGTTACGATGTGATCAAGGTTGGCGCCACTCCCCTCGCTCAGATCGAGAACAGCTACGAACTCGAGAAAAAGGGCGTCGCCACCTACAACGAAGCCATTGCGCTCTGTGTTCAGAAAAAGGACAACGGGACCAAGGAATTGATGGAGCGCATGGTGGTCGAGTCGGAAGAGAGCATCGACTGGGCCGAGACGCAGTTCGATACCATCAAACTGGTCGGTCTGGAAAACTATCTGGCCCAGCAAATGGGAGAGGCTCCGGGCGAATAGAGTCGAGAGACAGTCTGAGGTTTCGGCATGAATGCGATTTCCGATCAACCGGTCACCCCGTCCGCCGTCAGGTCGACGGTGGTGGTTTGCCACTGTTTGGGGATCACCGAAGCCGAGATCAACGAGACCATTGACGGTCTCCTGCGCCCTTCCGTCGAAGCGGTGTCAGAAATCACCGGGGCCGGTTCGGCCTGTACCGGCTGTCGCTTCCGGATCGAACGCCTCATCCGGGGAGAGTCTCCCCTCTGCGGACGTTTCAGCCTCTGTGCGGATTGTGGCTCCTGCCGAGCCATTTGCATCTGTCAGCCGGAGGAAACAGAAACCATTTCCCCCTGCATTTCTCCCGCAGATTGTAGCGAGATCACAAGAAGCTAACTATCCAGCTAGCTAGACCGCACCGGTCTCTGCTTGAGTCGACTCCACCCCCTGAATGGCCGACCAACTTTCCCATTTCCCCCTTTATGGGGAGATCAATCGAGGCAGCTTCTGGGTTCTCAACCTGGCTCCGGTGACTTCTGGAAAAACGCCTTCGATCGCTCTCTCTGAGGATCAGGCAGTGTTTGTCTGCCTGCGGTCCGGCAATGCTTGGATCGAAGACGGAAACGGCGATTCCCTGGGCATTGCGCCGTCTGAAATGGTGATCGGGTTAACGGGAAAGGGAAGCGCCGCGATCCGGCGCAATGCATCGACGGACGGTGTCGTCGTGGGATTCCGGAAGTCCGTCTTTCAACAGAGCCTGGAACCTCATCGCCCGACCCTGATCCCTCAACTGGCCCATCTCATTTTCTCAGAGCCCTCCGGTCCTCTCGTATCCGTCCCGCTTCCGGATCACATTCAAGGACGCTGGACCGATGAATTTCGGAATCCTCCCGTCGAAGGAGCCGCCGCCACTTTCTGGTTCGAGAGCAAGGTTCGGGAATTCATCGCCATCTGTTGCTTCAACCGAACTTCGCATCAGAGCGAATTCTTCTGTTCCCGTCAGAAACGACTCGCCGCAGACCGGATTGGGCGGACTCGCGCCTATATCGAAGCGCATTTCGATGAACCGCTCGACCTGACCGCCCTCGCCAATCATGTCGATTGCAGCACTCACTATCTCAGTCGGACGTTCTCCGAAGCCACTGGAAAAACGATTTCCCAATTCCTCCGTGAAGTTCGCATCGAAAAGGCGGCCCGCTTGCTCTCCTCCGGTCGGTATAATGTGAGTGAAGCCGCCGTCGAAGTCGGCTATCAGAGCCTGAGCCATTTCAGCAAGGCCTTCCTCAAGGAGAAGGGCTGCCTGCCGTCGCGCTTCAATGGCGCTTAGCGGGAAACTCTGGCAACGCCACGCTTCTCAGTGTTTCAACCGCAGCGCACCTCTTCCGTTTTTCGCCCATTGGTCGTCATCCCTCCTGCTTTGCCGCTCTTTCGACGGCATCCAGGTACTGGGAGAGATTGGCGTCCGGTTCCCTTTCCAAAGCTTGCCTAAGTGGATTCACCGCGTCTCCATAGCGCCCCGCCTGCACCAACAGCTTGCCAAGTTCACGCCATGCCGCCACCGCGAAGGCATCAAGACTGGCCGCCTGTTGCAGCAGGAGTTCCGCCTCCTCGAACCTTTTCTCTCTCGCTTGAAATTTGGCCAACAGAATCAGGGCGGCGCCGTCCAGTGGATCAGATTCGACCAGCGATTGGACCAGACCGAATCCGATGGTGGGATCTCCAGCCTCCAATTCAATGAGCCCCCGACAGCGCATCAATCGGGAAGTGATTCCCTTGTCGTTGTCCGACCTTCCACGAAAACGAGGGTTCTCGGACAAAGCCTCCACCAGGATTCCGGCTTCGTGCCATCGTCGAAATCGAGTCAGGTTTTCCAAGGCATCCACCAGCTTGTCGAAGGGGGCCTCTGCCTCGCCGGAGAGTGTTGCCTGATAGCACTCCATGGCAGAGTCAACCAGGCCTTCATTCAGGTAGAGATGGCCCAACGAAATGGTTTCGGCCGGATTCAGTTGATTCAACCTCCGGGCAAACTCCAGATTGGCGATGGCGGGCACCGATTCTCCCAACTGCAGATAGGCATCGGCCTGATTGGACCAAAGAGCCCCGTCATCGGCACGCTGCTCAAGAAGCTGTGAATAGATCGAGACCGAGCCTCGTGCGTCATTGAGAGCCAGCAGCGCATGTGCCTCGCCCAGCTTCCACTGAAGCTCCTCCGGCATGGTCAGTTGAGCCAAACGATACGCCTGCAAGGCGGCCTGAGATCGATCAGCATTGGCGTGACAGTATCCCAGAAGACCCAGCGTCAATCCATCACGCGCACCCAACTCCAGAGCGCGCACCAGGTGAGGCTCGGCCGCGTCGAACTGGCTCTGCTGCACCAAGGCGACCGCCAGATTGCGGTGAGCGTCCCGAAAATTGGGATGCAACGCAATCGCCCGTTCAAAATTGACCAAAGCATCCTCAACCGCTCCTGATTCAAAACGGAGGTTCCCCAATGTGAAAATGAGAGCAGCACTTTCGTTGAGATTCGAGTCGCCAACAAGTTTGGCGATCGCCCCCTCACGATCCTCCTTCTTCATCAACTCAGCCACTTGATTCAACACCTCTTTTTCTCCTGCATTCACCAGGGGTTCGATTCGGGCATCGATCCCATAGCTGGCGGTGAAAGCCCTTCTGAAAGACGCTTCCTGCCAGAGCGGATCGATGGAATTCGACGGCCCTGGGGGAGCGCTATGGTCGGAGGCCAACGACGAGATGCCGAACAAAAAACAAGGATATAAAAGATGGATCTTCATGAGATTGAGGAGAAAGAGCCGTTCAATCATGGCTGCAACGTCAGCGGCCATTGGTAGATGGCAGTCACTGGGGTGCCGTTCTTTTTGGGTACCGTGAACCTCGCTCGCGACGCAAAAGACCTCGCCATCGTAGAGAAATCAGCATGCGTACTGGAGATCACTCTCCGAACGCTCACGCGTCCACTGGTATTGATCGCGACTTCCAGGACCACTCGACCCTTTCTGACACCTTTTCGAAGCTGACTGGAGGGATAGGTCGCCGTGGGTCGATTCGTGAGGCGAGGCATGGCGTCCAGTTCACCGGCAGAAAAGGTTGTCCGTACCCGAGCACTCGGCCCCGGCTTGACCGGCGTTGGCGGTGAATTCGATTTCGGCCTTGGTCGCGATGAGACGACGACGAGTTCCGGCGCCGGTGCCGCTTCGATCTCCAGTTCAAAATCCGCTGTCCGCATTGTCAGATCGAGTTGACGATCGACCACCGCTTTGATTGGAGGTGCCACATCATCCAATTGTATCTCCAAACGTGGCAGACCAGACGGAGGGGGGGGCGGCGGTTTGGTGGGCTCGAAGAGCGGCGGAGGTGGCGGTGCCGGCAGCGCCACCTCCTCGATCGAATCCAACACACGGATTTCCCGCTCAGGATTTCGCCCCGCCTCAACGATCCGCATCACTACGAGGAAGATCAGCAGCATCGAAGTCAACAATACCGCACCGCCGAATCGAACCAATTTCCACAACGTCGCTCCAGAGAACAGCATCAGTTTTGGTGTGTTAAAATTGCCCGAAATCATGATCAACAACTTTTGTGACAACCCGCATCACTCCCCGACGGTCGAAACGAACACCTGAACGGCTCCAGCCAGCTTCGCTTCATCGAGCACACTAACCGTCGTTTCCGTCGCCGTTTGTCGATCTGCTTGAATAATGACCGGCATGCTCTCCTGTTTGATCAACCTCCCAACCACCGCCCGAACCCCGACAACCCCAATCTCGCGACCGGCGTGAAACACCCCTCCCTCGGAAGTAATGGCGATGAGGATGCTGTTTTTCTCGAGGTCCTTCTGCGAAGCCGCCCTCGGCTTATCCACATCGACACCGGTCTCGTCCACAAAAACGGTGGTGACGATGAAGAAGATCAGGAGGATGAAAACGATGTCGATCAAGGGTGAAATATTGATCTCTTCAGAGCCTTGCCGGGAGACCTGTTGGAAGCGATGAGAACGCCGAGTCATGGGAAGAAATCGAGAGTTGAGATGGAGTTCATTGATCCGATTGAAGCAATGCCGAAACGACCCCCTGAAAGGAAAGACGAAGCCGATCAAAGTGAGACTTGAGCAGAAAACAAACGATGAATGACGGCACGCCGATCACCAATCCCGCCTGGGTGGTGATCAAGGCCTCCGAGACTCCTTTCGCGATCGTATCAACAGGTGCTGATGCAGCGACCCCTGACATCCCGTCAAAAGTGGTGAACATTCCGGAGACAGTTCCCAGAAGGCCCACCAAAGGAGCCGCGCCGATCAGAACGAAGGCGAAAGGAAAGCGCCGATCTGCGATGGCAAACAAGCGGCCATCGATCTCTTCAAGCTCTCCGGTGAGATCTCGTCCGTTCAAGGATTGCCGAAGCCGGGCTACCAATTCAGAGGATGGACACCGCTCATCGAGAAGTCTTCGCCACTCACGGGAAGACATCACCGGAGCCTGAGGAAATTGCAGAGAACACCAGAGAGACATAAGAGCAAAGGCGATCCCGAAAGATAGCGCCAACAATCCCAAGAACACCCAACCACCCTCGGCAATCAGCGATTGCGACTCTTTCAGAAACAGTGCGATCACGGCAGGCTCGGTTTTGCATTCGTTTCTGCCAGGGCAGGCGTTTCCAGTCCATTGACAAAGGCCAGGCTGGTCATCTCCATCGTTGAATTGATCCCCTGCACCTTCCGAGACAACAATGCGTGGAGGATCAGGGCGGGAATGGCTACGACCAGCCCGAATTCGGTCGTCACCAACGCTTCCGAGATCCCGGACGCCAGTGACTTTGCATCTCCGGTACCAAAGAGATTAATCAACTTAAAGGTATGAATCATTCCCGTCACCGTGCCCAGCAATCCGAGCAATGGGGCGGTGGCCGAAGCAATCGCAATCGAGGCAAGACCCCGTTGTAGGGAAGGTTGAGCTTCCAGATATTTCTCGTAGAGCGCTTCCTCCATCTCGCCTCGGGATCGATCCCTCACCTCCATCCCTCTTATCAAGAGCGCTCGAGCGGGATGGCGAATTCCCTCGAGAGAACTCGACGCCTCCTCCGGTTTCCCCGCATTCAACTTGGTCAGCAATGAGCGAACCACGCTGCTTTCAAGAGGCCTGATCCCAGACAACTGGATCCATTTCCCGATCGCCGCCACGATCGCAACGAGAGCCAGCAATAAAATCGGATAGATCCACAGCCCCCCTTGCTGAATGTGTTCAATCAGTGAATCGTCCGACGCCCCCAGAGCAATGGCGATTCCCAACGTGGGATCAAATCTTGGTAGACCTCCCCTTCCCTCCATCAGGCTCCTCACCTCCTTCGCTGAAGCCGTTTTCGGAATGACTTCCACTTGCGAGTCGGAGCCCGCTACCACCAAACCAGCCAGAAGATTGTCATCTGACACAAACCAGCTGATGGGTCCCGCTTCAACAAATTCGCCCTTGCGTGAAATGCCATCTTCACCTAGGGCCCGGCCCTCGATTCGAAGCAATCCATTCGACCGATTGAGGCCTTCGATCGCATTCTCGATCAGCGTCAACTGCGCCGAGATGCCCGCCTCATTGTCACCACTGGCTTCACTCAACAGATCAGTCTTTCCCTCGGCTGCCGGCAGACTGAGCTGTGCCTCGTATTCTTTGCGAAATTCCAGAAGCAAACTTTCGATGTAGCTCGACTCATCCCGCCAAACTTTCACCCGATTGGAGATCGATCCCAGATCGTGAATCAAAGCATCCCGTTCCTGATTGGCCAAATCCGACAGACGACTTTTTTCACGATATTCCGCTGCGATGGCATTGGTCTCCCTCGCCAACGGAAGCTTCTCTTGAGCGATCCTCCCCCGGAGTTCGGCCAGACGCCCGAGTTCATCCGCAAGATCCGAATCGACGGCGAGCGCCGCATTCCGATAATTCTCCCGTTGGCGATCCGCTGCCTCCTCCTGCCCATTGCCAGCCCCCGCAGAAGCGATCACAAAAAGTGCCGCGATCACCGCCATTGAACAGGGTTGCATCGCCGACCCAACCCTGTTGACCTGAACCCAATTTGTATCCAAGAAGAAATTCATTCCACCGAGGTTTTCGTGGTTGGGGCATCGGCGCGTTTGGCAAACGGCAATGAGACCAGTTCGGGGGCCGCATGTTTCCGATGGATGTTGATCGCCTTGCGAATTGGGCCGGCCATCCGTCGATCTTCGGTCCATTGCCAACCTTGTTCGGATGGCGATCCACTACCGGCGTAATCCCCCCGGCGATCGACAAACCATGCCTGACTTAAGCCCAGATAGAGAACATCTACCTCGACCTGCTCACCTTGAAATTCTCGCAGATCCGGTGATACGGTGATCGATTGCTGGAACTCCACCGCAGCCCTCGCAACTATCAGCAATTCACGAAAGCGATCTTGGAGAGGCATCTCCGCCCCGGCCATTTCGACTCTGGCAATGGAAGCCTCCACCTTCTCCCGAAGCGGCGGTGGAAACACAGGAATCGCCCGGCGAAGCGCCTCCTCAGCATTCTCGATTTGTTCCTCCAAAGTGGCGCGTCTCTGCCGAAGCGCCTCCTCCTCGCTCAGCAGATCTCGACGTTGAGCTTCTGCTTCTTGCAAGCGATTCCCCGAGGCTTGCGTGAGTTCCTCCATCTGTGCCACTTCCCGCTTCCGGAGTTCGTTCAAAGCCACCAAAGTTTGCCTTTCCTCTTCCCACTTCGATGTCTCTTCACTGATCAGCTTCTTCACTTTCACCCACTCTCTCAACTTCTCCTGAACCACGGCAGGGGGGGGCACCTGCACACCGGAACCGTCAGGGTTCTCCTGAGCGGGGCTCAATACCCAGGCAAACCAGACAATGCCGAACGAAGCCGACAGCTTGACTCGCCGTGACAACGACAGATCAGAGACAAAGGATGAGATCAATGGAAAGTAGGGAAAGGATTGAATCGTGGCAGCTGATTTTCCCTCGTTCTCCGGAAAGTGATAACGTCACCTTGCCCACAAATGACGCCGGTTTGCGGTGGGTCATTCCGCCGCACATCGCTCGTTGGCCAATCGCATTCTGTCGCCGATGAGCAACACGGAAGCGGCAGTGACAGGTGTCAAAACAACTACTTTGATTCATGTCGCCCGCCCTCGTCGCAGCCGATCTCATCAAGGTAGAACAGGATCTCCTCGTTGGTGATTCAAGGTCACTGTCTTCCGCCGAGAAACGAATCAACACACTCGAATCCCTCCTTCCAAGTTTTCCCCGCACTCCTGATCTCACCAAAATTCAGATTTCATTTCTCACCGCAAAAGCTCATCTTCAACGAGCCCAATGCCGATATGACGACTCCGTCATCCTCTACGATCAGGCCTTGACGAAGTTGAATGAATTCACGCTGGACCGCCAGTATCAGGATCGGCAGAAGGCCAATCTGTGGACCTGTCGCGGCATCGGCCTGTTGGGCGCCAAAGCCTGGCAGGCAGCGATTCAAAGCTTTGATCAGGCAATCGCAATTCGACGCCGATCCTCCGACTCTGGAGCTCACTGGGGGCTTGCGGCCGCCTTGATAAATCGCGGGGAAGCATTGGGAAAGCTCGGCGGAGACGCCAATTGGACCGCTGCCGTCGAAGCTCAAGAGCAGGCGATCGACGCCCTCGCGATATTTGCCTTTGAAAAGAATCCCGGCATCGCCAACCGCCTCGCTTTGGCCTGGATGAACCGGGGCGAAGCTCTGGCGCAACTGACCGAAAAACATGGGGCTGATCGCGCATCCGATAGCATGGACTCCTATGACAAGGCCTCCCAGATACTGGAGCCTTTGGCAGGTGCCGGACACCCCGATTCCGCCCGCGTATTGGCCGTGATACTCGCCAATGGAAGCCGGGCCCGATTGCGGTTTTCCCACGGAGCGCCTGAGGTCACGGCTCAGCTCGCAAGACGGGCACTGCTTCTAGTCGCCGACCAAACGAATCTGGATCGAGAGCTATTGGAAGTCGTCCTGACCGCCTCCCTGACACTTTGCAGATCGCTACTTCAGTCGGAGCCGAGTGAAGATCTCGATGCGGAGATCACCGAGATCGCGGATTCCGCCCTCTCGACACTTGCTGCCCGATGGCAATATGATCCGGAGGATGAGACCTTGGTATCCCTGGCCAGCGAGGTATTTCTTTGCGGAGCCGACGCCTACCTGAGATACCAACCCCATTTTCTGACAGACTATCTTCTCGATCAATTGGATCCTGATCGAAGCCCTGCCGTTCTCTCTCAAGTCGAGGTCTGTCACGAGGCTGCGGTGCGAATTCTCTGGCGCGGCCTGGGCGAATTTCAGCGTGCCGGGTTTGCCGATATCGGCTCAGAACGTTTCGATTCCCAATTGTCCCGACAAACGGAATGGCAGCAATGTCGCGAGCGATTGAAAAAAGTCCGTCAGAAAGTTCTCCCCTGAATCCCGCTCCGCCGAAACGGCAGAATCCGGCACCTCAGGAACGAAGTGCCGGATTCCTCTTCCTCCTGGAATATCGCCGGCTTGAAGATCGGCAACTCAAGTCGGTCACATCTCCGCCCATTGTCTGAGCAGATTGTGGTAGACACCAGTCAGCTGCACGGCCGTCTTCTTTGCCGCGTCATGTTCCCCCATGTCGTTCCCCAATCTCTGAATGGCAAGGTCCAGATCCAACAGCAGAGACCGCTTTCCATCGTCTCGAATCATGCTTTGCAGCCAGAAGAACGAACAGAGTCGCGCTCCACGAGTCACAGGAGTGACGTGATGAAGGCTGGTCGAAGGATAGAGAACCATGGACCCGGCCGGAAGCTTTACCCGATGAACCCCATAGGTATCCTCGACACAGAGTTCTCCCCCATCGTAATTCTCGGGCTCTTCAAAGAACAAGGTCGCCGAAAGATCCGTACGAATGCGGGCCCCTGAACCAGGGAACTGACGAATCGCATTGTCGACATGGGTGCCAAATGATTGACCACCGGCATAGCGATTGAACAAGGGAGGAAAGATCCTGAGGGGCAAGGCTGAGGTAATGAACAAAGGGTTTTTTGACAGCGCCGCCAAGATCATTCCGCCCACCTTTTCGGCAGCAGGATGTCCCTCGGAAATCTGTTGATTATCCTTGGCCCGAGCAGATTGATGACCCGCCGTGACGCGGCCATCGATCCACTCCGCCCCCTCCAGAATCGAGCGCGCATCGGCGACTTCCTCTGGAGACAACACATCTGGAATGGTGATCAACATACTCCTCTGGATCAGAATTTCAGAGACGCCGTGAACATCACCGAACGTCCGGCACCGGGAATAAAATGCCCTCCGCCAACGCGATCGATGTACTGCTCGTCGGCGAGGTTGTGGAGATTGACCCGCAGGGTCAGATTCTCATTTACCTCATACCCGGCCGCAGCATCCCAGAGCCAGTAGGAAGGCGCTTCGCGGGTATTGGCATTGCTGTTGAATCGACTGTCCACAAACTGAGGTCCGCCACCCACAAAGAATCCACCCGGCAGATCGATCTGGGTCCACAGGTTGAACGAATTCGCCGGAGTGTTGGAAAGTTCGTTGCCAATCTCCGTGGGATTCCTCGAAGAGAGAATCTCACTGTCGAGATGGGTATAACTGGTGAAGACATTCCACCAGGGAGTGATCTCACCAGCCAGTCCGAACTCGAACCCTTGGACCTGCTGCTCTCCATCCAGAATGATCACGTTGTCGGGGTCAGCCGGATCCGAAGTCCGCGCATTCGTCTTCGTGGTCCTGAACAGGGCCGCCGTCAGACTGAGCCTTTCATCCAGGAGATCCCATTTGGTTCCCAGATCAATGGTCTCGTTTTTCTCCGGGTCCAGTTCGAAGGTCGAGCCTCCCCGCCCTCCTGAGCTCAACGAAAGCCCCTCACCTGATGGATTGAAGGAAGTTCCATAGCCGAGGTAGATACTCCCATTCTCGGCGGGCTTGAAGACCACGGCCGCTCTCCCACTGGGCATGTTGTCGATGCGGTTGAGTCTCTCCGCGCTGCCATCCTCTCCGACACTGAGATAGTCGAGTTCGAAATGATCCCAACGCATCCCTCCCGTTAGGTCCAACCAATTCGTAACCGCCATGGTGTCGAAGAGATAGACCGCTGCTGAATTCGATTCGGCATCGGTGAATGCCCCTGTCCGCGTGAAGCTATTTGTCACGGGATCGTAAGGATTCGGATGAAAAAGGTCGGTCGGTGGACCATCGGCGGCTTTCCGCCTGAATCGCTCGTTGGTCTCATGGACAAACTCGAAACCGAAGACAACCTCATGACTGATCTCGCCGGTATCGAACGAGACGAGGAAATCCGTCTGATTGGCTACCATGGTATTGGTCTCATCGCGGTCCTTCCAATCGCTGCGGCGAATCTCCGTGCCTGTCCCGCTGAACCGTGGAGCGGTCACCAATGACAAACGCTCGGTGCGCCCAACCCGGAACTGATCTCGGATCGTCAGCGAATCGTTCACGTCATGCTCGAATCGAACCGTCCCCATCGTGGTCGAGGTCTCCTCGAAATCGCGATCCACCAGTCCGTAGAAGCGGTCAAAAGGAACAGGGGCGGGCTTGTCAATGTATGAGGTCAAACGCGGATCGGTCACGGTGGAGGGCACCCACGGAATTCCGTAATCGGGAAGCCCCTCTTCCTCATAGTGGAAGAAACTCAGGGAGAGGCGCGTATCCGACGGCAAAGTCATGGGAACCATTCCCTTTCCCGATTCGTCCGGAGTCTCTCCGATCACGCGATCACCCAATCCGAAAGCCAGAGAGCCGGCAATCCCAAATCGCTCGCTCCCGACCACATCGCGGCCGGGGATGTTGTTCTGATGCCACATGGTATTCAAACGCAAGGCACTCCCTTCGATACCGGGAATGGTCTGGTTGTAATCGAGCGTCGTCCGTTTCAGATCGTCGGAACCGAAGGACACATCGGTGTGGACAAAGTCATTCAAGCGGGGCGCCTTGCTGACCAGGTTGATGGAGCCGCCGGTGGAGCCTCGTCCGCTGGTCGATGACGAAGGGCCTTTTGCCACTTCAATCTGTTCAAAATTGAATGGGTCGCGACCGTATGCACCAAAATCGCGCAACCCATCGATGAAGAAGTCCGTCCGGGCACTGAACCCGCGGATGGACAAGTTGTCACCGGGAGGCGCCCCCCCTTCGCCCGCCTGCAGGCTGATCCCGGAAACATTTCGCAATGCATCCGTCAGGGTAGTCGCCCCTTGATCCACCAGAAGTGCTTCGGGAATGACCGTCATGGTTTGGGGAACATCGCGGAGCGGCTGGGTGAACTTCGGTGTCGACAAGCGATCCGCTTGATAGAGCGTGTCGTTGTCGGCCGCATCGACCACGTACTCGGGCAGAGTGCCTTCGGGAGCAGGCGCTTCCTCCACGGCGACTTCTGCATCCTGAGCATAAGCTCCGCCTGCTGCGAAGATCGCGGAAGTCAGAATCAGGCCCTCACTGCGTCCCATCGGACAGCGGGAGAATCGTCGAGGCATCAGGTCTTTCGTTAGTTTTTCTTTCATAGTCGTATTTCAATGATGGTGTTTGAGTTCCTTCAAAAAATTCATGCTTCAATCAGGCTCCACTCATGATTTGAACTCACTGGTCTGAATCACAGGACGAGACTGGCCGAGCCCCGGTTTACCTTGCGAAGGGTTCTTCGATTCGCTTCTTTGGGGCGACGATCGATCAGTTCCTCCGGCAGTCGCTGGCCCGCGAGTTTGTGTGGGACCGAAGGTGAGACCTCGAAACGTTCCCGTGAAAACCAAGAGGGCTAACACCGTTGCAATGCTAATACCGACGACACCAAGCACTCGAGTGGGCTTCATCTGCCACCACATGATCAGACCCGACAGTCCCCAGAACACCATGGTAATTCCCGTGGCATCCGCAAAAGCCGACCATGCCCATCGGGCCCCGAATCGATCGGGGTAATGATGGGTCTTGTGAAGTCGACTCACCATCGAGTAGAAATCCAACCCGTGTCCGTCCTCCGCGGGTCGCGCACTCACCGAACCATCGGCCAACTGGTAGACCACGTTCCAAAGACGACCATCCGCGATGGTTTCCAACTGAAAGCACACTTCAGAGTTTCCCCGCTCGGCTTTCTCCATTGGTCCGATGATCGACAGTCCGGCTTCTTCCACCAATTCCGTGGCCAAGATCGCGATGCCCTCCTGATCAAAACCGTCGATCCCGACTTTTTGATTCGCAAAAGGAGCCGTATCCTGTGGTGACTTGTTCAGGAATCGGCGGACACTGGCGCCCCCGTGATTGGGGCTGATCAGAACCGCAACGCGCTCGCCCTCCTTCGTGATTCCCTGAAAACTTAGCGTGCCCTCGATAGTGGCTCTGGATTTCCCCAACCGATAGGCCGTGGACTCAGATCCCTCGTTGAGTCGGGCAACCACCTCATTGGCAATGGCATCACCATCGAGCTCCTCAAAAACTCGGATTCGGTCCACCTCTTCGGCACTCTTGACCGTATGGATCTCCACCGGACCAAACCATTCCGGATGATTGAACAGCATTCCGCTGAAACCAAAAAAGATCACCCAAGGAAGCAACAGCAGACCTGAATACAGATGGATCCGCCGCACCATTTTCAAAGTGCGCTGATTCCTTCTTCGGGGCTTTTCAGAGCCAGGTTTACGATTGAGTTCGACTTTCATGAGAATGCTTGGAATTGGAAAGAGAGATGGCGAAACGGAGACAAAGGAGCCGTGGGAGCAGGGTTTCCCCGGTCAGAGGTTTTCCTGGGCGGATGGAATGGATGGCTTTATCTGGTGGTAGATTTCGGAATTGAGATTCATTCTCAATAAGTAAGAAGGAGATTAGTTTTGGTTCTCTCGAAAGGGAAAGGTTGAGCCCTTTTTGTCGAGATTCCCCGACTGGACGGCGGCTCACTTTTGGCGGTGCCGATACTCAGCGGGGCTACATTGAAACTCGTTCCGAAACGCCTCTGCGAAGCGGCTGGCGTTCTGATATCCCACTCGTTCGCCAACCGCCGCAATGGTCTCCTGCCCTTCCCGCAGATGGGAAGCCGCGACCACCATCCGCTGTCGGCGCACCCAAGCCCCCACAGGGGCCCCGAAGATCGCTCGGAAGGTCCTCCTAAAGCGATACTCGGTCAGCCCAAGCTCTGCGCACAACTCTTCGACGGAGGGAGGATTCGACAGGTTGGAGCGCAACCTCTCACCCACTTCCTGGAACTCATCTGACCTGTCAATGTTCATCGGGAGACTGACCAAGTGGTTGCACATCATTCAGCCAAATAGAGCGAATCCGCGGTCTGACTCAGACAGCGCCAGATGGCCGCCATCTCCACCAGATCGGAGAAAATCTCGAAATTGAGGTTTCCGTGCATGTCAAAAACCGACAGTTGGGCAATCTCACCTCCCTCAACCCACAAGCGCTCAATCCGAAAGCCGAGCACCATGCGGAGATTCAAATGCAACATGACTCGATCCTCGACATCCTCGACGACTAGAAAGCCATCCAGAGCCTCCACTTTCAGAGGCGTCAGGTCAGCGGTCAGGTCGACATGCTCGCTTCGAAGGCGACAGTGCAGTGAAATTCCGCAAGCGGAGGCATGTTCAAAGATGCCAAAGAATGGATGAGATCTGGGATTTCTGGCCCGCCTCTCGGCAGCCTCCGCACAGCGTTCACACATCGCATGGGGAGGATGCCTCTCTTCACGCCAGGCTTCCAACTGCCAGCGGTCTGTTCTGGTGCCCCCGAAATGGCCGACAAAGCGATCGATCATCCCCTCTTCCGACACACCAGAAAGCTCGATCAGGCTGAGGCACGCCGGATAGCACCCGAACTCCAGATCAAGAGACCTCACTTCATTGGAAGACGGCAGGGACGAGGTTGCGTGGATTGCCACAAACTTATCGAGCGAAAATCCGAGACCGGCATCGGGATCGAACGCATGTTGAAAGCCATCGACCCATAGCGGAGAGACCTGCTCCACCAGCTTGCCCAGCCCCCCACCCGTGTTTCCCGTCTGGACAAAGACTCTTCCCAACTCTGGGAACCGCTCAAATTGCATTCGGCAGTCGCCACCAAGTCGAAGAAAGGATTCGGTAGAAAGAGGTGGTTCATTCATGTGCATAAGACAGGGTCTGGAGTGTGAATAGACAGGGTTAGAGGTAGGCTCTTTTCATCTTCATTGGCAGAGAAACAGAGCCATCGAGCAGATTAGCAAAGACGACAGTTTGTTGACCACGATCTGACAGTCGAACGACCGCCCCATCCCGATCGGCGACCCAAGGTTGAAAACAGCCTTCGAAGGCGAATCCCGCTCTACCGGTGCTGAGACGAAATCCCGATGAATCGTTGATCTGAGAGATCTCAGACCAGGCATCCGGTGAATCGGAGCCCATCTCCAGATGTTCATCCAGCCAGGCCGCCGCACCGGCGGCGCGCAGCCTCTCTCCATCGACGGCTCGACAGGGAAAGGAACGCAGGATGTGTTCGATGGTGTTGCGTGAGTTCTGAGCGTTTGAAGGATGAATCGCACAGACAAATCCCGCGTCCTCGAACAACAACTCGAAGGTTGGGGGCGCGCCAGCCTGTTGATGAAAAAAGATCCCACGAATCTGATCGGGACGAATCCTGAGACCGCTCACCGGATCGGCGTAATTTTCCTCCTCGGAGAAAAACACGCCAAACTCGGTCTCCCGGCACAACGCAAAGCCCCGGTTTCGAATCACCAACTTCGGATGATCAAAGTGAAGCAACTGATTCAGAAACGCTCGCGGACGAAGCGCTAGCGAGTATGACTGCGATTGGATCGGAGCCAGCGAGCAGTGCTGCCGATTTCTGAGTGATGCCGGAGACAGAAGATTCATGCCATCCACTCTGCCGCCGGTTCCGACCCCGTCTCTTGGTCCCATGCCGACGATTGACGGACGATTGCGAATGACGCCACAACAGCAAGAGAACGTCAACGGAACGTCGTCCGACCGTCAGCAGTGCCGAGCCATGCGCTCATACTGAAGCCATGACCTTCAGTAACTTTGATCTCCGCTGCCGCCCTCGAATTCCATCTCCGGAGCCAGCTCCGCAGTCAGCGGCAGGGAAAACTTCGACTCCCGCAAGAGCCACTTCGCCGACAAAATCCAAATCAAAGGTTTCCAAAGAAAACGGCTGATCCCCTTTCTGTCATCAGTCCCTTGGTCGAGACCTGACACCGCGTTCCCTCTTCGGAGGGAACGCGTTTTTTTGTCAGAAGGAAACCTTCAGGCCCACGAGGCCACCAACGAGATCGGTTCCTCCGATCGCCCGACATCCGCCCCGACTCCGGTATATCGCCCACCCAACAGCAGCCCCAGCCGACCCAAAAGGGGCGCGGTCTCCTGAAGATACCCGCCCAACTGACCAAAGGTGACATCATCTCTAACCGGTCCCTGAAATCGTCGGGCATCGCGGGAGCCTTCGGGATTGTCATCTGCCCGCCGGGCATCCACGTGAAAGGCCAGCATGCGGTGTTTTCCGCGATCTTGCCGAGCCTTTGATTCTCGCGTCTTCGATGAAGACCTAGTGGCCCCTGTGATCAAGGGGAGTTACCGGCCCAAATGAATCTCACGCCAGCCTCATGAGTTCCATCTTGCACCACGAAAGGAATGGCAGATGATAGAAGTCCCTATGGCGACTGAACTGATTCATACCGCATCCAATTTCAATCTCATCGACCTCTTCCATCGGGAGGGTTTCATGTGGTGGCCACTGTTGGCTGGTGCGATTTTGGTAGCCGCCGCCATTCTGGACAGCGGTGTCTTCGACCGCTTTCGACTGCGCCCCCCCCTTGACTCCCCAAGCGAAATGGATCGCGTCTTGGGAAACGCTGCGAGGAAACCTGAGACCCAGCTGCCTTTACGCTTTTCCGCCGCTGTATTGAGACACGCGAAAGAGGTTCGAGATCTTTCCGCTTTGCATGGGAAAATCTTGGGCGTCGCCAGTTTCGTGGCGGTAGCGCTGTCGCTCTGGATCGCCTGGACAGCTACATCGCCAAAATCGGATTTTAGGAATCCCCCTTCATTGACGCTTTTCCAAGCCAGCAATCCCTCACAACCCTTCAACACAAAATGAATCGCTGGAGGATCATTGGGTGGAGCTTGGGAACCGTCGCGGCAGCAGCAATGGCGGCAACCTTGGCGGTGAGTTTGAACACACGCACCGATCCGGGGAATTCAGAGGCACATTTCCACGAGTGGCTGCATCAGAATCTCGAAATCTCCCCCGAACAGGAGGAGCTCCTGATGCCTTTTGAGATGAAATTTGAAACTGACCGTCAGGAGTGCCGGGCCAAAATTGAAGCGGCAGGAACCGCGCTGGCAGCCGCAATTCGATCATCAACGAACGCAAAATCTCCGGAGGTGGAAGCAGCGCTCCAACAATTGATCGCTGAGCAGGGAGAGTTGCAAAGGCTCACCCTCGAACACTTCTTTGCGATGAAACAGCATCTCTCTCCCGAGCAGGGAGAGAAACTACTGCACTGGACTCACGATAGCATCACCGATGGACACCACCGCTGATGGCTATCTGGATTCGGGCAGGCTCGACAACCTGCGCGAAAGGTTTCCCTACCGAAAGAATTCGGTAGAGATGGCGGTCTCTTCGGAAGACGAGATTCTGGTCACCGCCGCGGCCGGGGGCGACGATGAGGCATTTTGCCGCCTTGTGGAGAAACATCAGGAGCGGATCTATCATTTCTGCTTTCAATGGCTACGCCAATCCGAGGACGCTCGGGAGGCTTGTCAGGATACGTTTGTCCGCGTCTACCAATCCTTGGGAAAATATCGTTCCCAAGGTCGATTCACCTCGTGGCTGCTCCGTATTGCTCTCAATCAATGCCGTGATCGCTATCGGTCCAAAGGCGCACAGCAGCAGCGGAATACCGATCCCCTTCCGGTCATTCAGCCAGAGTTGATCTGTCAGAATAGTGGGCCAGACGATTTGGCAGCCATCGCTACCGATCTCGAAATGCTGTGGCTGGGGATCGATCAGTTGCCTACGAAATTGAGGGAAGTCCTGATTCTCTGTGCCGTGGAAGGCGTGAGCCAGGAGGAGACTGCCAGTATCATCGGTTGCTCCATCCGTGCGGTCGAGGGGCGCCTCTACCGCGCTCGCAAGACTTTGGAAGCTTGGTGGAAATCGCAAAGAGGTTGAGATTTTCTGTGGGGTGGGTGGCCGAATCCCGTTGGTATTGGCTGTGGAGACAAACTCCGCAGAAACCATCCAACGCATTTCATGAAATACCGCCTTTTCCCGGGCTCCTCGCTCACGGTGTCAGTCTCTCTGGTTCTATCCGCGATTTCCAGCATCGCCCAGGAGTCACCTCCTACGGAAGATCTCGCTTCCCTTTCTTCCCCTCTGCTTTTGGAACCCGTTACGGTCAGCGAGGTTACATCTCCTGAAGCGGCAGTGGAGGAAGACATGCTCATCCTCGACGATGAATCCCCGACAAGTATGGTCGCTCCCGATCATTTGCTGGATACTCTAGTGGTCGTGGGAAAGGCGGAAAACCTGCTCGGAGTCGCTCCCACGGCATCAAAAGGACAAGCCAGCGCGGAAGAACTGGCGACCCGGCCATTTCTCCGCCGGGGTGAACTCCTGGAAGTGGTCCCTGGCATGACGGTCACTCAACACAGTGGCGGCGGCAAAGCGAACCAATATTTCGTGCGAGGATTCAATCTCGATCACGGCACCGATTTCGCCATTTTTGTTGATGGGATGCCGGTAAACAATCGCACCCACGGCCACGGGCAGGGCTACGCAGACATCAACTTTTTGATTCCCGAACTGGTCGAGGAGCTGGACTACGTCAAAGGGCCCTACTTCGCCAACTACGGCGATTTCAGCACCGCCGGGGCGGCCCGTTTTCGCCTCTATCGAGAGCTCCCCATGGGCATCGCCTCCTTTTCCATCGGCACCGACAACTTCTACCGCAGTCTGGTGGCGGACTCCGTTCAGGCAGGAGAAGGCATCGCCACTTTTGGATTGGAGTATGGCTACTACGACGGCCCCTGGGTGAAGCCAGATCAGCTGCAACGCTGGAATGGGTTCTTCCGCTACGCCGTTGGCGACGAAGACGACTATGCATCCCTTACCTTGATGGGATACGATGTGACCTGGGACGCCACTGATCAGGTTCCCCAACGAACCGTCACCAGCGGACAGATCGATCGATTTGGCTACATCGATCCCTCCGTAGGAGGAAATTCTCATCGCTACAGCGTCTCCGCCGACTTCCAGAAAACGAGCGATCAAGGTGTGACAAACAGTTCCCTCTATGCGGGAACCTATCAGTTGGATTTGTATTCCAATTTCACCCTGTTTCTGGAGGATCCGGTCAATGGCGACCAGTTCAATCAATTCGATGACCGTTGGTTTGCCGGTGGTTCAGTCAGCCATCAATTTCAGGATCTCGACCTGCTGGGTCGCGATGCAACTGTCACCATCGGTGGCCAGACCCATCATGACTGGATCGATGGTGTGGGTCTGCACAAGACGAGCAATCGGCAACGGCTCTCCACCGTGAGAGAAGACGACGTCTATGAGGCCAGTATAAGTGGTCATGGTGATGCTGAGATTCGCTGGAACGATTGGATTCGGACCCAGACCGGACTGCGGGCCGATCTCTACTATTTTGAGGTCGATTCGCACACCTTGCCGGCGAATTCAGGGACCGAATGGGATGGCATCGTCAGCCCAAAGGCTGGCGTAGTGTTCGGTCCCTGGGCCGAGACCGAACTCTACCTCAACGGAGGATTCGGCTTCCACAGCAACGATGCCCGTGGAGTCACCATCACCCGCGATCCGCTCACGGGTGAGGCCATCGATTCCGTTCCGGCCCTCGTGCAAACCCAGGGGGCCGAGCTGGGCATTCGCACTCAGATCATTCCCGATCTCACCTCTACTCTGTCGGTCTGGTATCTCCACAGTGATTCCGAACTCGTCTACGTGGGAGACGCCGGCAATATCGAGGCGGGCGACGCCAGCGAAAGGTATGGGGTGGAGTGGTCCAATTACTGGAATCCCGCACACTGGCTTCATTTCGACACCGAATTCACCGCCACCGACTCCCGGTTCGTCGCGACTGGCGAGGAGATCGAGAACGCCGTGCCTCTCAGTCTATCCGGTGGTGTCGCCATGGGTGAAGAATATGGCCCCTTTGCCAGCCTGCGTGCCCGCTATTTTTCCCCTCGACCTCTGAACGGCGATGGCAGTGTCGAATCCCGTGACGCATTCCAGTTAAATGCCAGACTCGGCTACCGCACCCGCAGCGAATGGGAAGTGGCTCTAGAGGTCATCAATCTGCTCGATGCCGAAGACAATGATATCGAGTATTTCTACACCTCCCGGCTTCCCGGCGAACCGGCAGGTGGGATCGAAGACATTCACAGCCACCCCTACGAACCCCGCCAATTTCGACTCGTCGTCACGAAACGGTGGTGACTCCATCCCTTGGACAGCGGGTATCATCCTGATACGCTCTCCCAAGAAGGGTGCCTGAGAGATCGGTGTTGCACCACAAGCGGATTGGCAGAGGATAGCTCGTCTCATGGTTCCTGACATTCTTCCCACTTCCGATTTTAACCTCATCGACCTTTTCCAACGGGGAGGATTCGTCATGTGGCCGCTCCTGTTGTGCTCCGTCCTCGCCGTTGCCGGCATTTTGGATCGCAGCATATTTTTTCTCGCACGACAACGCTATCGGCTCCCTTCGGTTCTCGATCGTGCCCGCGAAGCGCTGAAAGCCGAAATCCCAGCACAGAAGTTCGGAGAGGGAGAGGATCCTGTTTCCGCAATCGCTGAAACGTATCTAAAGAATCTGGACGCCACTACGGAGCACCGCCGCAACGTCAT
>JAGROX010000161.1 GCA_020440025.1 Verrucomicrobiia bacterium | reverse complement strand
CTGCGAGCCACGGGATTGATCAAGCTCAATGAAGACATCGTGGTTCCCCGGTCGAAACTGGTCGATCTGGTGAATTTCGCCCGTCAGCTGCAGGACGACACCGGGATCGATGTCGCCTGTTTCGGTCATGCGGGCGATGGAAACATTCACACCAACCTGATGGTGGCCAATTATCACGACGACCCGGTTGCCAGAGAACGTGCCGATGTCGCTCTCGACAAACTCTTCCACTGGGTGCTGTCAGTGGGCGGAGCCATCACCGGCGAACACGGCATCGGCTTGGCCAAGAAGCGTTGGTTTGGCGATGCCGTTTCCCCGGTCGGGCAGCAGGTGCATCGGGCGCTCAAGCAGGCCTACGATCCCAAAGGCATTCTGAATCCCGGGAAGTTTGTCTGATTGGTGGCGAGGGAATCACTTTTCTCATTCCCACCACCTTCCCGTCCCCTGATTTGGCCAACCCATTGGTTGGTAGGGGGAAATGCGCGCTTTTCTGCGATCTCCCGTGTTCGGAACTTCTCGGGCGATCACGGGTCGATGAATAGAATCAAAATGGAAATTATAAAAAACGCATAAAATCAGCTAAATCTCTTGCCTTGGTTATAATTTTCATGCATTTTTGCAAAAAATATCATTTTTGAATATCTTTCATAAAGCCATATCAATTTTCCGTGTCAACAGGGTTAGGTCGATGACTTGACCCTGTTGGATTGAAGTCCTCCAACTTCCTTCCACCCGCAGAACTCCCCGGAACCGTGCCCGTACTTGAACACATCACCGACGCCCCCCGAGATTCCGATCGACCGATAAAAGTCCGGTCTGTGGAGATTGAACTTCCGATTGGCAATTCGGCACCTGTCGAAGCCTGCCTCGCTGCCTTCCTGTTTCGATACTCCGGACAGGAGGAAATTCCTTTCGCGACCTGGTCCGCGAAGGAGGAGAAATGGCTCGCTCGAACGCTTCCTTTCGCCGGCGAGGAGACCTTTTCATCGCTGGTTGATCTGATCGCAGAAAGCGAAACCGGAGATGACGCTGCCCAGATTCTTCTCATGTCGGGAGAAGTCGAAGTGGCGTTGCCCGATCGATTTGAAGTCGCGTTTGCCCTGTCTGACGACCAACTGACACTTCACTACGATGCCGGGCTTTATCGGGAAGAGACGATGAGGCGATGGGCTGACTATTTCGGTCGCTTCCTTGTCGCCTCGGAAGAGAACCCGGAGGTTCGGATCAGTGAGGTTGAGATGCTCGGCGATGCCGAGCGTCATCAGATGTTGGAAACGTGGAATTCCCACAGCCCGGAATCGCAATCATTTTTCAGCGACGAACCGTCGCCGGATTTTTGTCTGCATCGGGTCTTTGAAAAGCAAGTCGAGCGGACTCCGGATCGACCGGCGGCAGAATCGCACGGACGAATCTGGACCTATCGCGAACTGGATGACTATGCGAACCAGATCGCGCATTTCCTCCTGGCTCGCGACGTGAAACCCGATGAGCGGATTGGAATCTATCTCGACCGCAGTGTTGAGATGCTCGCGGCGTTGCTCGGCATCATGAAATCCGGCGGGGCATACGTGCCTTTGGACACCGCCCTGCCTCGTGAGCGGCTCGAATACATGGCCTCGGACTCGGGAGCGCGCCTGGTGCTGACCTCTGCGGATCTGCTCGACGAAGCTCCGGTGCCGGAAGGCGCGGAAGCGGTGGTTCTCGGTAGCGAGGAGTTTGGGAAATTCATTTCCGAAAATCCGGACGCGACTTCGAGGCCCAAGACGGCGGTCGATTCGTCGAACTTGATCTACGTGATCTACACGTCAGGCTCGACCGGTTTGCCCAAGGGGGTGATGTTGGGTCACAGTTCGGTCGTCAACTATCTGTGGTCCATCATCGAGGGCAATGAACTCACCGCCGACGATGTGTGGTTCGCCTACACCACGACGGCGTTCGATCCCTCGGTGAAGGAATTGTTTTCGCTGCTGTTCATCGGCGGAAAGGTCGTGGTCGGGCCGAAAGGCGCGGGAGCGGATGGCGAGACACTGGGACGACTGATCCAGGAGTCGGAGGCGACGAAACTTTTCGCGACACCGACGACCTTGCGAATCCTGATTGCCTCGGGATGGCAGGGGAATCCGAAGCTCGATATCCTGTCCGGTGGCGAAGCGATTTCGCGAGAGTTGGCCAATGAAATGGCCCCGCTTTGCAAGATTCTCTACAACGTCTATGGACCGACCGAGACCACGATTTTCAACACCAACAAGATCCTCACGGTTTCGGATGAGCCCGTCACTATCGGAGGACCGCTCGCTGGCTGCCGGCTGTATGTGATCGACGATGCCGGAAACGTCTGCCCGCCGCAAGTGAGAGGAAATCTTTTCATCGGAGGCGCCTGTCTGGCGCACGGCTACATGAACAAACCCGAGCTCACCGCGGAGAAGTTCGTGTCCGATCCATTCTCCGCGAAAGATGGGGCAAAGATGTACAACACGGGTGATGTCGCCTATTGGACCCCGGAAGGTGAGATCGTCTTTCTCGGACGCAGCGATCATCAGGTGAAGATTCGCGGCTACCGGATCGAGCTCGGTGAGATCGAGAAAGTGCTCGAAGACCATCCCGGTGTTCAGGATTCGGTCGTCATCGTGCGCGAAGACACGCCCGGTCAGCCGCGCATTGTCGCCTACGTGATTCCCTCTGGTGAGACGATGCCGGATGAAGCCGAACTGAGGGATTTCATGTCCGTTCCTCTGCCGGCCTACATGATTCCGGGGTGGTTCGTGGAAATCGCGGAATTTCCGCTGACCCCTTCCCGCAAAACCGATCGCAATGCCCTGCCCAAACCGGAAGAGGTCGCTCCGGCAACGAGTCGCGGAGTGGCGGAAGGATCGGGAGACCTCGCCGAACAGATCGCAATGGTGTGGGCGGAGATTCTCGGGCGTCGTAGCATTCGCGTCACCGACGAAGTCTACGCCATCGGCGCTGATTCCCTGAACTCGGTGCAGTTTCAGGCACGGATCGATCAACTGCTCGGATTGCGTTTGCCGATCGCGGAGATTTTCCAGGGACGAACCCCGGAGGCTCTGGCCGAGCGGATTCGCGAGATCTGCGGGGAATCGAAAACCCGCATTCGAACCTTTGCCCGAAAGACGGAGGCGACTTCGTCGTCTCGTGACATCGCCATCATCGGCATGTCAGGCCGTTTCCCGGGGGCGGGAAGCCTCGATGAGTTCTGGCAGAACCTGATCGACGAGGTCGAATCGATTCGCGATTTGTCCGAGGAGGAAATGCGTTCCTGGGGGGTGCCGCAGCGCGAGTTCCTTCGCAAAGGCTACGTCGCTCGTAGTGGCGGCTTGAAGGATGCCTATGAATTCGACAATGAGTTTTTCAGTATCTCGCCGTTGGAGGCCGAATTGTTGAGTCCCCAGATTCGACTCTTTTTGAAGACCGCCTGGGAGGCCATGGAGGACGCGGGCTATCCTGCAGAGCCGGAAAATTCTCGCATCGGCGTTTACGCGGGTAGTGGCTATCCCAACTATCTCTTTGGTCACGAGGAGATTCCCGACACGGAGAGAATCCGGCTCGTTGCTGCCAACGGAATGGACTTCATGGCAACTCGGGCGTCCTATCTGTTCGGATTGACCGGTCCTTCGTTGGCCATTCAGACGGCCTGTTCGACCTCGCTGGTGGCGATCAACGAAGCGTGCGAATCCCTGTTGGCCGGTCGCTGTGAGATGGCGATCGCGGGAGCCTCTTCCTTCTCGTGGCCGCATGAGCGGGGGCATCTCCATGAGAAAGGGATGATCTACTCGGCCGACGGTCGAAATCGCAGCTTTGATGCCAATGCCACCGGAACGGTTTTCACTCAAGGGGTTGGAGTGGTGATGCTCAAACCTCTCGAGGCCGCGCTCGCCGATGGCGATCACGTTCATGCCGTGATCCGCGGAGTCGCGGTGAACAATGACGGAAATCGCAAAAACGGATATTCCGCTCCCAGTATTGAAGGACAGGCCGAAGTCATCTCTCAGGCTCTGGCCAATGCGCGGGTGAGTCCTGACGATATCTCCTATCTGGAAGCGCACGCCACGGGAACCATGATTGGTGACCCCATCGAGGTGGCCAGTCTCACCCGGGCCTGGCGCGAGTCCACTGATCGGAAGCAATTCTGCGCCCTCGGTTCGGTGAAGCCAAATATTGGTCACGCCGATGCGGCGGCGGGAATGGCGGGCCTTTTCAAACTCGTCCTTTCCCTGAAAAACCGGGAGATTCCGGCGACAATTCATCTTTCCGAAGTCAATCCGGAGCTGGATATCGAGAACTCGCCCTTCTACCTCGTCGACAAGCGAACGAACTGGCAACGAGTCGATCCCAATAAACCGCTGATCGGGGCGGTGAGTAGTTTTGGGATTGGCGGAACCAATGCCCACTTGATTCTTGAGGAAGCACCTGCGGTTTCCAACAAGGACGACCAGGCTACGGGAAATACCGGTCTGAGTCTGTTCCCTTTCTCTGCCGAATCTCAGGCATCACTTGATGCCCAGCTCGCTGTTTGGCCCGAGTTCCTTGAAGCGAACCCCGATCTCGATCCACGCGAGGTCGCCCACACGCTTCAAATCGGAAGACGACCCTGCCGAGTGCGGGCGTTCACTGTGGTCCGAACGATGGGTGGACTGCGTGAAGCGATTGCCAATGAGGGGATCACGCGGTTTTCGGCCCGGCAACTCGTGACCGAGCGGAAGCCGGTCTTCCTTTTCACCGGTCAGGGTTCGCAATACCTCAACATGGCGCGGCCCAGCTATGAAAACGATTCGGTTTTCCGCGCGGCCATGGATCGCTGCGCGGCCATCGTCGATCCTTTGCTCGATCGTCCCCTTCTTGAGATGCTCTTTGGCGAGGATACCGAGGAAAATCGTGGCCGACTCCTCCAAACCAGCGTGGCTCAGCCAGCAATCTTTGCGGTATCGTATGCGCAGGCGATGCGATGGATGGCGTGGGGAATCGAACCCGCCGCTCTTTCCGGACACAGCATTGGCGAGTACGTGGCGGCAACCCTTTCGGGCGTGATGAGGTTGGAGGATGCCTTGTCGCTGGTGGTGTTGCGCGGTCGGCTCATGCAGGCCATGGCTCCCGGGCGAATGTTGGGCGTGATGCGTCCCGCTGACGAGGTGCTCGAGATGCTTCAGAATCACCCGGAGTTGGATCTGGCGGCGTCGAACAGTCCGTCTTTCACCGTGATCTCCGGAGACGAAGCCTCGCTGGCCGTCTTTGAAGCCGAATTGACCGGGCGGGAAATTTCCTGCAAGGCGCTACACACTTCACATGCCTTTCACTCGCGGTCGATGGAACCCATGCTCGCGGAATTCGAGAAAGCGGTGGGGGAGGTGAAACTGTCGGCACCGACGATTCCCTATCCGTCGAATGTGAGCGGCACCTGGATCACTCACGAAGAGGCCACGAGTCCGTCCTACTATGCGACGCAGGTTCGCTCGGCGGTGCGTTTCTCGGAGTGTCTTTCAGAGATCACGCGCAGCTTCGACGAGAAAAAGGAGCATGCTCTCTTTCTCGAAATGGGGCCAGGCAAGGCCCTGACCACCTTTGCCAATGAAGTCGTGACCGGCACCGGCCATCTGGCGATTTCCACCTTGCCGACGGCGAAGGAAGCCACGCATTCCGACCGCTTCACTCTCGAATCTTTGGGCCAGATCTGGGCGGCCGGGCAAACCGTCGAATGGGAACGGCTCACGCCATCGGGCACCCGACGCCGGGTTTCGCTGCCGACCTATCGGTTCGACGAAAAGACCTTTCGGTCTCCTGATCAGAATATCCGCGGCTGCCGAAAGGGAGATGACTCCACGGATGAGAGTCTGCTTCACGTTCCGGTGTGGAAACAATTTCACCTGCCTCCGCCAGCCCGGAAATGTCGGGAGATTGCCTCGATCTGGCTCTGTTTCAGTCGTGGATTTGGTCATCGATCCTTGGAGAGCGGGCTGCTTCCCAAGAAAGCCAGAGTCGTGCGGGTTCTTGCCGGGAAAGATTTCCGGCGACTCAGTGAGACCTCCTATCGAATTCGTCCTGGCAATCAGGAGGACTATGATCGCTTGATCGAGGGCGTCATCGCTTCTCACGGATCGATTCATGGAGTGCTCCACACTTGGACACGAACCGATCTCATCGCCCATGATGTAGCTGGATTCTGGAACGCTCATGATAAGGGAGCGATCGGACTGCTCTGGTTGGCCCGCTCCCTCGGTGGACAGGGATTGGAGCATTTGGTGTCCCTCAATATCGTTACCTCCGGGCTCATGGGGGTCGCTCCCGTCCCGGAGAACCACACGCTTTCGGGCGTCGCATCCGTGATTCAGCGTGAATATCCGAAGCTGATCACCAAGGTAATCGACCTGTCTTCGAAGCGGCGATGGAACAACGCTTCTCTGGTTCCCGTGGCTGAGGTGCTTGTCGGTTTTGAGCACCATCCGCTGATCGCGCATCGTGACGGAGATTGGTGGCGGATGGTCTTTGAGCCAATTACTGACCGCAGTGAAAAGGAAAAGACCGAAGCGCTTCGCAAAGTGTGCGATGGAGGCACCTACGTGTTCACCGGAGGGTTGGGAGGGTTGTCCCTGAGGATTGCGAGAGAAATGGCCACTCAGGCTGAGGCGCTCGACATCGTGCTCATCAATCGCTCTTCGCTGCCGCCGAGGGAGACGTGGGATGAGGTTCAATCGGATCTCGATCGCTGGCGCATCGACGAAATTCGAGTTATCGAAGCCCTCGGCGCCACGGTCCATCTTCATCAGGCAGATCTTTCGCATCGAGCTGAAGTCGCCCGTGTCATGGACCTGATTGTGAAGGACCATGGTCCGTCAATCCGCGGAATTTTTCACACCGCTGGTGTCAATCGCGACAGTGTGATCGCGATGAAAAACGATTCCGCGTTGCGCGAGGTCTTTGCCAGTAAGGCTCTCGCCGCGCTGCATCTCGTGGAGTATGCCGGTGAGAAACTTGGCGACCTCGATTTTCTGGCCCTCTTCTCATCGGTCTCGGCGGAGTTGGGCTACTACGGGGGAAGTGACTATGCCGCCGCCAATGCCTACCTTGATGGGCTCGCGGCGAACGCGTCTCGTCGAGGCATCCCCGCCATTGCCATCAATTGGGCACTCTGGCGCGAGGTCGGCATGGGCGCAAAAGTCGATGGCGGTGCCGCCTCGGCAACCAGCGGGCTCGGAAGCGATCTGGTGGCGAATTCCCTTTCGCCATCGCGGGGAGCTCGGGCCATGCTCACCGTGCTGGCCGACAGTCCCAGTGCGCGAGTTGCGGTGTTTCCCGGGCACTTCGAGAAAAGGCGGCAACTTGCCACCGATCAAAGGCGCGCCGCCAGTCTCCCGAAACTCAAGTCCGGAAAAAATGGTGCGACTTCGTCATCTTCGGCGGCGGGCAGCAAAGGGGCGGCGATTGATCTCATGCTCGGCCTTTGGAAAACTTGTCTGAAAAATGACAACCTCGGGCCCGAGGATAACTATTTTCGAGCGGGAGGAGATTCCCTCGCGGCGATCAGTCTCATCGCGGGTATCGAAGAGAACTTTGATCAATCCATCCCGATGTCCTACCTCATCAGTGCGCCCACGGTGACAGCCTTGATCGAGAAAATGGGACTGGGGACTGATGCCGCCACCGATGAGTCCGAGGGAGAAGGAGAGACGGCGATTCCGGCTCACGTTTTGTCCCTGACCGAGGCCGGTGGTGAGATCACCCGGGAGGCACCGAATCTGTTCTGCGTGCACGGCGCGGACGGGAGCGTCCTCTTTTATCAGCCCTTCGCCGATCTCCTGAAGGTCGATTTTGCCGTTCATGCAATCGAAGCCCCAATGCTCACCAACCTGGGAATCGAACCACGTGGCAGCATTGAAAAAGTGGCCCAACAGTATCTCGACGACATTCGCTCGGTTCAGCCGACGGGCCCCTATCATTTCGCCGGATACTCCTATGGAGCCCTGGTGGCGTGGGAAATGGCTCGGCTGGCTCAGGAGCAGGGGGACGAGGTGGCCTCGGTGATCATCTACGACATGTATAATCCCGCCGATGCTCGCCAGTATTCGCTGTCCGAGCGGTTGCGGGTGATCTGGAAACGGAGTGGTGATCGCGCCAACAGCAGATTGGAACATCTCTCCAATTTTGGAAAGCGACTCGGTCAACTTGCTGGCTGGGCCTTTTATCATGCCACCGAAAAGCTGCAGGGCGGATCGGGTTTTGCCGGCAAAGAATTCAGGAGACACGTCGAGTCGCGGATCAAACACGATGCCCAGATCGACTACTACCGGCCCGCGCCTCTCGATGTGCCGGTGGCCATGATTCAGACCGAGGACCCGGGAGACAAGTATGACTTCGGTGAACGGCTCGGATGGAAAGGGATCTTTCCGGACGAGGTGGAAATCACCACGGTCGGTGGCAATCACCTGGAGATTTTCCAGGAGCCCAATCTGACGAAGCTGGCTCAGGCGACCACCCGATTCCTCAGTCGAATTGCGGAAGCCGAAATTCCCCCGTCCCCTCCTTCGAAAACGCATTCTCCGCGCGAGTACTTGACGAGACACTGATTATTTCGTGATTGATGCCGCCTCGAGCTGCAGGCCGGACACGGAAAAGTTCACGGGCTTACTAGCAAAAGAAGTGTCGTTGGCAACGCGATTGAGTGCCGTCTGAGTGATAAGGATTTCTCCGGGGCCCGCGAGGTCTTCGCCCAGTTTGCTGGCGACGTTGACGGCATCGCCGAAGAAATCGTGTCCTTCGATCAGGAGGATCTGGCCATGATCGAGCCCGGCGCTGATCCGGATGTCGAAATCATCGGGATACTTCGCATTCTCAACAGCAAACGCGGCGTTCATGGCGAGGGCCGCGTGAATGCCGCTCTCGGGATTGGGAAACACGGCAAAGCCATTGTCGGCTTCGAATTTGACCAGTGAGCCCTGATTTTCGTGAACGATGGGTCGGGTGATTTCCTGCATTCGCCGGACCATGGAGAGGTAGTGGACGACCCCGAATCGACGGGTCAGCAGGGAAAAACCCGACATGTCCCAGATCAAAACCGTTCGCTCGGCACCAAATTGAGTCCAGATCTGCTCCTGAATCTCGGTTCGTCGATCGGCCTGATCGGCCTGGCTGAATTCCAACAGCAATTCGCGAAGAGTTTCCATCATGGTTAGTCACTGTTGAACCCTTTTGAGCTGGGTTGGTCAAGACTGGAAGTCCCAGCCGGGAAGAGCCGGCGTTTGATCCCGAAAATTTGACTCCCCTCGTTCCGTTTCACGATTACTCTTCGGCATGCGCCTTCTGATCACCGCCGGCCCGACCCGGGAAGCGATAGATCCGGTTCGTTTCCTGACGAATCGATCTTCCGGAAAAATGGGCTATGCCCTTGCCGAGACCGCCGTGGCCAAGGGGCACGAGGTGATCCTGATCTCGGGGCCAGTGAATCTCGAGGCACCCACTGGACTCGCCGAGTTGGTGTCGATTGAGAGCGCTCGGGAAATGTTCGAGGCGGTTCGCGACCGGATCGACGGCTGTGAGGCGGCGATTTTTTGCGCGGCGGTGGCCGACTATCGACCGGTGAATTCTCCGGACCGAAAGATCAAGAAAACCGAGGACTCCTTGACGCTGGAATTGGAGAAAACCGAGGACATACTCGGCAGTGCGCGATCCGGTTTCGGGTTCAGCGGAATCCTCGTCGGCTTCGCAGCGGAAACCCATGACTTGGCGAAGTATGCGTCGGGTAAGTTGGAGAAGAAGGGCTGCGACCTAGTCGTCGCCAATGACGTGAGCCGCCGCGACATAGGGTTCGATACCGATCGCAATGAGGTACAACTCTTCTTTGCCGACGGAAGAAGGGAGACGCTGCCGGTCCAAACCAAAGCAGGGATCGGTCAGAAACTGGTCGAAATCATCGAAGGGCTGGTCAAGGGTCAGAGATGATGGCCCAAGGCGATCAATGCTTGTCTCTCCCATGAATTCCTACCTCGAAATTGCCACCAAAGCCGCGCGTGAAGCCGGTGCCCTGCTTCGCGAAAACTATGAGACTGATCTCTCGGTCGACGCGATGCACGACCACGACATCAAGCTGGAACTTGATGTTCGCAGTCAGGATCTCATCACCAGCATTCTCCTAGGGGCCTTTCCCGATCATGCAATCTATGGAGAAGAAGGCATCGCCGGAAATTCTGACAGCGCCATCGAGTGGATCGTCGATCCCATTGATGGCACGGTGAACTACTTCTACGGCATTCCCCATTTCTGCGTCTCCATCGCCATGCGCGAAGCCGGAGTGCTCAAGGTCGGGGTCATCTACGATCCCATGATGGACGAACTCTACGCCGTGGAAGCGGGGGGAATTCCGACGCGCAACGGCAAGCCGATTTCGGCCAGCTCTCGGGCGAATCTGAGTGAAGCGGTCGTCACCATTGGTTTCTCCAAATCGAAGGAAGCCATGGACGCCGGGATGGAGCGCTATCGGGCCATCGCCTATCAGGTTCGCAAGAGCCGCATGATGGGGAGCGCCGCCCTGGCGCTGGCCTACATCGCTTGTGGTCGACTGGATGCCTACATCGAGGAGCAGATCAGTCTCTGGGACATCGCGGCCGGACAATTGTTGGTCGAGGCGGCCGGCGGCTCCATCAAGCTCTCCGATTCGACCTCACACCCTGACAAATGGGGCATCGTGGCTCACAACGGCAAACTGCCGCTTGATGGGATCTGAGAAATTCGCGACAGTCAGGGATGCAGCGCTGTGGAATAGGATACGATGTGCATCGGTTTGCCGAAGGGCGGCCGTTGATTTTGGGCGGGGTGGATGTGCCTCACGACAGGGGATTGATCGGGCATTCGGATGCCGATGTACTCTGCCATGCGATTGCCGACGCGATCCTCGGGGCACTCGGGGATCAGGACATTGGTTTTCATTTTCCTCCCGGCGACGAGAGCATCGAGGGGATCAGCAGCTTGGAAATCCTTCGACACGTTCGTCGTCTGACGGAAGCGAAGTCGGCGTGGATTCACAACATCGACTCCACCATCATCGCCGAGGCACCCAAGATCATGCCCTACGCCGAAGCGATGAAACACGCCATAGGCGAAGCACTCGGCCTCGACATTCACCAGATCGGGATCAAGGCCACCACCAACGAGATGATGGGTTTCATCGGTCGACAGGAAGGCATCTCCGCCATGGCTGTCGCCAGCGTGGAAGTGCGGGACAACGGGTATTGACCGATCTACCGAAAAAAGGGAGCCGTCATTTCGCGGCGACCTTTTTTGCTGCCAACGCTTCCATCTCACGCATCACCGCTGTAGGGCCGCGATAGTTTCCGTTCACGTAGCTGTCGGAAATGACTTTTCCCTCGCGGTCGACCAAAACCAGGCAGGGAATGCCGTTGCCCATGTACTTGGTCACCTCGTCCATGCGTTCGACGTAGCGAAACTTAATGGCCGGCCACGGCATGGCGTCGTGGACCATGTAGTCTTCCATCGAGCCTTCATCCTGGTCGCGACTGACAAATACGATCTCAAACGTCTTCTTGGCACCTGGATTCTCGTTGTAGAAGCTGACCAGACTCGGAGTGAATGCCCGGCAGGGACCGCACCAACTGGCCGAAAAATAAAAAGCGTAGTATTCCGGCTCGGTTTCCATCTCGTATTTCCCGACTCGCTTGCCGTCCACGGACACCAGTTTACCATCAAGGAGATCTTTGAACACTGAAGGACCTGCGGGTGCTTTCGTTTCCGTCGGCTTTTCTGCGCTGGCAGTCGCGGCCTGCTCTTTGGCAAAGGCTTGATCGGCAGCGCTCAATGTGGACAACGCCACGTCATAGGTCTGACCGTTGGACAGTTTGAGCACTGCCACTTCGCTTCCGGCTTCGCCTTTCAATTCTTGGAGTTCTGCCTCAATGGTCTGGCCTTGAGCGTTGGTCCATGGCCGGGCCGTGGCAGACGAAGCCGGAATGAGCATGGCCGCCAATCCCAAGGACAGTGGCAGCAGTGAGGTTAGGGTTCGTGAGATCTTCATCATTCGGTGGGGTTTCGAGTAAGAGGGGCGGACGGACTCTGACATTCCTTCTCGGTTTTTAACCTCATCATCCTAGCGGAGTTCTCGTAGCGAATCAATCCCATCCGACATTGGCCGAGTCCCCCGGTTTCGGCGATACTGCATTCGTGTCCTCACGTATCCAGTCTCCCCGCCGCCGACCTCGATGGTTGACGCTGCCTCTCGTGTGGCTCGCTCTTCCGTTTGCGTGGTTTTGGGTTTGCCAGCAGCAGCGGCGCATCCTGCGGGACGGGCGTTCTCTTTCTGATGAGGAACGCCGCGATGCCACGGCCGCCGGCGTCGTCCTGCCAGAACGGATTCGGCTGATGGTGGTCGCCATCGTGCCCACGCCGGGAGCGTCCCTGCTTCGTGGACTCGCGGCCGTGACGCGTTTTCCTCTCAGTCCTCCTGCGGGGATGGCGCTCGGCCATGGCATCTACTTGGACGAGAGGGTTTCAGACTCACGTAGCACCTTTGTTCATGAATGTGTTCACGTCGCCCAGTACGAACGTCTCGGGGGCATTCGACCGTTCCTGCGGCAGTATTTGGAGGAGTGCCTGCGCGAAAGTTACTGGGATTCAGCGATGGAGGCCGAGGCGAATGCGGTGTCGGCCCGGGTTTGCCAACGGGACTGTTGATCGCAAGCAACGAATTCGTCTCGGAAAAGGAGCGGCATCGGCACGGTTTACGCTTTGTGTTGAGACATGACCGTAAGCATTCATCTGCCAGAACGCATGGTCGTGGTTCACACGGAACCCGATCTCAATCGAAACCTGTCGATCATCGACTGTCACGAGGCTCTTGATGCCATCGAACTGGTTCGACAGGTCCTGACCGAACACGTCGCCCAACACGGCGGCGAAATGCCGGTGCGCGCTTCCGGAGTCCGGTGGCAGATCTCGGATTCTCCCTTGGGAGGTTGAAACAAGAGAGACCGTTGATCTCCGAAATCCAGTCAGCCGCGATTCATGCCAACAGACGATCCACCACTTTCGCCCCCTGATTGTCGGTCAGAGAGGCGGCGAGACCATTTCGTTTGTAGGTTAGTTTCGAGTGGTCGAGGCCGAATGCCTTCAGGAGGGTGGCGTGCCAGTCGTAATGTTTCACTTCATCTATGACGGCTTTGTGACCCCATTCATCGGTCTCTCCGTGGACGTATCCGCCTTTGAATCCACCGCCGGCGACCCACATGCTGAAACCGTAGGTGTTGTGATCGCGGCCCCATTTTTCGCGACCGGCATCGTTCTGCAAGACCGGTAGACGCCCCATTTCTCCGCCCCAGTGGACAACGGTGCTGTCGAGCAGGCCACGCTGTTTGAGATCGGTGACGAGCGCGGCACTGGGCTGGTCGGTGGCGGCGCAGTTGGCGGGCAGGGAACTGATGAGCGAGCTGTGTTGGTCCCAGGATTGCCCGGCATTGAGCACCTGCACGTAGCGCACGCCACGTTCCACGAGTCGACGGGCGATCAGGCAACGCGTGGCGTAGTCGGCGGTGGCGGGGTTGTCCACTCCGTAGAGTTCACGAATGTGCTTCGGCTCTTTCGAAATATCGAGCGCCTCCTTGGCTGCGGTCTGCATGTTCGCCGCCAGTTCGTAGCTGGAAATGCGCGCCTGGAGATCCAGTTCGCCCGGGTGCTCGGCGAGGTGTTCTTCATTGAAGGCTTTCAGCAGATCGAGCTGACGCTCCTGTGGGGTGCCGGCGAGGGAGGGGGGTGGATCAAGGTTGAGGATGCGCGGTTCGGTGGGGCGAATCACCGTGCCTTGATAGAGTGCGGGCAGCCAGCCGTTGGTGAAATGCTCGCCCTGAAAGGTGGGGAGCCCGTTGGGATGGGAAAGCACCATGTAGGCGGGCAAATTCTCCGTTTCGCTGCCGAGTCCGTAGGTGAGCCAGGAACCGAGGGCGGGTCGCCCCGCCGTGATGCGACCGGCGTTCATCGCGTAGAGACCCTGCGCGTGATTGTTCACGCCGGACGTCATGGAGCGGATCAGGGTGATCTCATCGGCAATCTCTCCGAGCTTGGGCAGCAACTCGCTCAGTTCCATGCCGCACTGACCGTGCTTCTGGAATTTCCACGGGGAACCGAAGACCTTGGACGAGGCCTGGGCGAGATTGTCATACTTGATTTCGCCGGGAAACTTTTGCCCATCATATTTCGTCAGCATGGGCTTGGGATCGAAAAGATCCATCTGCGAAGGGCCGCCCATCATGAAGAGCGAGATCATGGCCTTGGCTTTCGCCGGGAAATGCGGCTGCTTGGGCGTGAGATCGTAGCGTGCCTGTCCGAACGTCTCCGGTTTCACCGGTGCGGCGAGCAGGCCGTCTTGTTTCAACAAACTCGCAAGAGCCAGCGAGCCCAAGCCAAAGCCGTTGGCATGCAGAAAGTGGCGGCGGGAGCAGAGCTGGGAGCGTTTCATTCGATGTAGAGAAAGCGGTTCGAACTGCACAGGATCTGACACAGGCTGGCCATGGCCTCCTGAGGGGGATTGGGCTTTGGCGCGTCTTTCGCGGGCGGGTTGTCCTGATGATATTGAGTCAGGGCCTTGGTCTGTTCGTCGAGATAAGCAAGGCAGCGAGTGAGGTCCGTTTCCGTCGGTGGCTTGCTGTAGAGGAGGCTCCAGGCTCGTTCCAACTGGGCCCGGCGGTCCTGTGGAATCTCGGTCTCGAGGAGATCCGCGAGGCGGCGGGCGTTGTCGAGAATGAAGGTGTCATTCATGAGCAACAGCGATTGTGGTGCCACGGTCGTTTGGTTCCGCATCTCGCAGTTGGGAACCATCGTCGGAGCGTCGAAGGTATCCAATACGGTAACGGGTTTGCTGCGACGCACCTGCACGTAGATGGAGCGCCGGTAGTCATCGGCACCGCCGCTCTCGACTTTTGCCGAGGTGATGGTGCCCTTGTCGATTCCGACGACGACCCGTCCTTGAGGATCGCGACCGATTCCGCTCGGAGGGCCGTAGCTCGCGTGATTCAGAATTCCCGTCACGCCCAGGATCGAATCCCGCAGGGTCTCAGCGTCCATCCGTCGCATCTTGTAGCGGGCGTAAAGTCGGTTCTCGGCATCCTCCTGCAGGGAGATTTCATTCGATGAGGATTGACGGTAGGCATTGCTCAACAGGATCGTTCGATGCAGTGGCTTGAGCTTCCATCCGTTTTGCACAAACTCATCGGCCAGCCAGTCGAGCAGCTCAGGGTGGGTCGGGAGCTCGCCCTGTCGGCCAAAGTCCCCGGGGGTATTGACGATTCCCCGTCCCATGTGGTGGAGCCAGAAACGGTTGACCAGCACCCGCGCCACCAGGGGGTGCTTTCCACTGGTGAGCCATTTCGCATAGGCGAGTCGGCGCCCCGTTGATCCGCTGCTCACGGGGGTGACCTTGAGAGGATCATCGCTCTCCTGATCAGCGATGATACTGAGTTCTCCGGGCGTCACCTCCTCCTTTGGTTGATCATGGTCGCCGCGGTTGAAGAGCTTGGTGGCTGGCACATTGCCTTTGATCTCCGTGAGCGCCATGACGAAGCCTTCGACCGGTTTGGTGGCCCGCAGTTTGGTGGCTTCGGCCATCTTCGCAGTGACGATGTCCTGCTTCTTTTGATCGTAGAGATTGAGCGAATAGAGGGCGAGCGCCGAGGGATACTTCTTGATGAGCGCTTGTTGTTCCGGGGTTTGCTTGTCCTTGGGCGTGGCGCGTGCCAGGCGATAGGGCTCACGCTCGGCTTCGGGGAGCTTGAGGATCTCGACTTCGAAAATCTCATCGAGGAAGGCCTTGCCCATGTCGCGTGCCTCGGCCTCGATGGCTTTGGCTTTTACCTCGATCTCAGCGGCCTTCGCCCGCTCCTCGGGAGTGTAGAGTGAGTAAAGCCGCTGCGCTGGTGCGCGCCATGCTTCCCAGTGGTAGGCCGGGTCGAAAATGGCGCGCAATCGATAGTAGTCGGCCTGAGTGATGGGATCATAGCGGTGATCGTGACATTGCGCGCAGGCCACCGTGAGTCCCAGGAGCGATGAAGTCGTGATCTTCAATTGCTCGGCAATGACCTGATTCTTCGCGAGTTTGGGGTCGTCCACGCCATCGCCTGTGCCATCAGGAGCCATGCGGAGAAAGGCGGTGGCGATGAGTTGATCCGTGCGCTTGGAATCCAGAACCGCCTGCTGGTAGTCGCCGTGGGTAGCGCCAGCGAGCTCGTCGCCCGCCAGTTGCTCCTGAAGGAAATCATCCCACGGCTTGTCCGCATTGATCGAACGGATCACATAGTCCCGATAGCGCCACGCATGAGGACGCAGAGAATCCGCCTCCGAGTAGCCATTCGAGTCCGCGTAGCCCGTCACATCGAGCCAATGCCTTGCCCAGCGCTCCCCATAAGCCTGAGAGTCCAGCAAGTGATCTACCAGCTTCTCGTAGGCGTCTGGAGCGGGATCATCGACAAAAGCTTCCACATCACGCGGGTCCGGCAGCAGGCCGGTCAGATCGAGAGTGACGCGACGAATCAAGGTTTGGCGATCGGCCGGAGCGGCAAAGTTGAGTCCCTTCTCCTGCATGGCTTTGAGCAGAAAGGCGTCGACGGGCGTGCGAACCTGGGTGGGATCGACGGTCTCCGGCACCTCGGGTCGCTGCACGGGTTGGAAGGCCCAGTAGTTGCGGTCCTCTTCGGAAATCAGGGGGCCCGGGGCCAAGGTGAGCGGCTCCGGGCGGGCCGTTTTTGCCCCTTGGGCGATCCATTTTTCAATCACCGCCAGTTCAGCTTCAGGCATCTTCTTGCCCTTTTTCGGCATGTCGCCGCTACGGATGATTTGCACCAACGCGCTCTTTTCCGGTTCTCCCGGCACCAGAACATGACTGCCATCGTCGAGCGTCTTGTCCATGAAACGGCGCAGCCGCAGGTCGAGCCCGCCACCGGGTTTCTCTTCCTCCCCATGGCAGTGCGTGCAGTGCGCCTTCACGATTGGACGAACGTCTTTTTCAAACGTGAGTACGGGATCACCGCCCCGCGCGTCAGTTGCGAGCGCGAGAAGGATTCCGATGCCAATGACTCTCATGGGGTAAACGATGCCCGAGGATGACCTTTCGGCAAGAGACGCGCCCGCGTCACGGGAGGGGGCGCGATGGCGCCGATGACGAAATGTCAATATCCCACTCTCGAGGTAATCGGGGTCCGCTTTCCCGGACTTGTTGCCCTGTCCATTCGTCGCGAGACTTGAGTAGAGACGCCACTTGAACCTCAAGGATCGAATGCCCCCTTACCTATGCCGACCCATCTTGTCCCTCAGTAGTCTGCTTGCGATTGGCCTGCTCCCAATGTCGGTCGTCGGAGCGGAGGACTTTTCCTTTTTCGAATCCAAGATCCGACCGGTCCTGTTGGAGAATTGTTACAAGTGCCACTCGGCGTCAGCGGCGGCAGAAGGCAAACTCAAGGGCGGTCTGCAACTCGATACTCGAGAGGGGATTCGCAAAGGCGGAGACACCGGTGCGGCGGTGGTGCCGTCGAAGGGCGCTGAGTCGCTGATTTTGTCAGCGCTGAGGCATGAGAAGAATCTCAAGATGCCACCCGAGAACAAACTGAGTGCCGCCATCGCCGCTGATTTTGCGAAGTGGATCGAAATGGGAGCCCCTGATCCTCGCGACGGAGCTGTTGCCGAAGTGGCCAAAGCGGATGTCGACATTGAAGCGGGAAAACAGCATTGGGCGTTTCAACCACTGTCGAAACCGGCGCTGCCGAAGGTAGCGGATGAGGCCTGGGTGCGCACGGCAGGTGATCGATTCATCAGGGCGGCGCAGGAATCAAAAGGGATCGAGCCGAATCCCATCGCCGATCCGCAGACGCTCATTCGGCGGGCCTACTTTGACCTGATCGGACTGCCGCCGACGCCGGAGCAGGTGACGGCTTTTGTCACGGCTGCGGGAAAAGATTTCGATGGAGCCTGGACGCGTTTGATCGATGAACTGCTCGCCAGCCAGCACTACGGCGAACGCTGGGGACGGCACTGGCTCGA
>JAGROX010000160.1 GCA_020440025.1 Verrucomicrobiia bacterium | reverse complement strand
CCCCGCAGGGTCGCCTTGGCGGTTTTGGGGAGTCCGGCGAGACGGCTCTCGTCTTCGACGATCAGTTCCCAAGCATTGGTGGAATCGAGCACATTCTCCGAATACTTCTGGGTCAGCTTCGCCAGCTCGGCCTGAACTTCTTCGAGGCGTTTTTTCTTCTCCGGAGGCAGCCCGGCGCCGTTTTGCTGAAAATCGGCCACGGTTTCGTCGAGCAATCGTTTCCGGGCTCCCGTGAGAGCCTTGGCTTCGTCGGTGGCGGCATAGGCTTCGACCCGCTTCCAGAGACCTTCGTTGAGCGGGATACCGGCGTAGAATTCCGTCACTTTCGGCAGCATCGCATTCTGGGCTTCGCGGAGTTCATCACTGTTGCGAACGCTGTCGAGATGACCGACCCGGCCCCAGGAAAGATCAAGATTTTCGGTGGCTTTTTCGAGAGCGAGCAGGGTGTTCTCGAAAGTCAGGACCTCGCCTTCACCGACTGGCGAGGCCAGGGCATCGTTGGCGGCTTTTGCTCCCTCGATGGCGAGCGTTATGTCCGGCTCGATCGCTTCGGGAACGAGCCGGGACCAGTGGAGTTGAAACGAGTGATCGAGAAAGGGGTGGTTTTCAGCGGCAGAAGGCATGCGGCGAATCAATCCGACTCTGCGCCCTCGGGCAACCGCGTTTTTCCACTCATTGTTTGCAGGCACCACCGCGACAACAACCGCAGAGGGCAAGGAGAAACCCCACGAAGGCACCCATCACCAAGGCAGCGCCCCAGATCATCACCCGGCTGGGTCCGGCTGGCGACAAGGGAATCACCGCGGCTTCGGCGAGGGAGACCGGAGCCTCGGATGGCAGGGTTTCGAGGCGTTTGGCTTGGGCGTCGAGTTCGCGCAACCGACTCTGACTCGCTTCCGCGTTTTTCTGAATCTCGGCGAGTCGATTGACGATGGCGTCCAATTGAGCTCCGAGGTCGCTGCTCTCGTTTGGGTCGTCGAGATCGAGCGTCTCCCGCAAGTTCGGCTGATCGATCTGCTCACGAATCCGCTGGGCGACCTTGTCGCGTCGTTCCGTGGCACCGATGACGGCGGGATGGCTGGCCTCGTTTTCGTAGCGTTTTGAGAGCGTTTCAAGCTCAGCCGAAACCGACTTCCAGGTCGCCGCGAGACTCTGGAGCGAGTCCGGCTCGGCCGCTTTGGCGGAAACCCGGGAGGCCAGTGCGGTTTGAGCCCGCAGTTGTTCCGCAGCTTCGTGCAGGGCATCGACTTGTCCGTCGACAAACTTGTCAGCAATCGCGTTGGCCTCGCTCGCGGCGTTCTCAGGTTCGTGGTGACGCACCATCACGGCGACGAGCTGGCTCCCGCGACGGTTTTTCACCACGGTGCGCTGTGCCAGATCCCGAGCGGCATCGTCGGATTCCGTCAGGCTCCGATACAGTGAAGGAAAGCGCAGTTTTTCCTCGATGGTGGGAATTTCTGCCGCGTCCTGAATTTCAAGAAAAGCGGTGGCTTCAAAGGTCGGGCCTTTGATCGAGGTGGCAATCGCGGCCAGGATCAGGAAGGCGAGGCCGGTGAAGCCGATGAGACGAAAGCGCGACGTCGCGAGGCAGGCCAGATCTGGCAACTGCTCGGTGGTGGCGGGGGAAGTATCCTGAGTGTCCGTGGCTTTCATCCCCTGATTGATAACGCCTGATGGCGCGGTGGTCATCTACGATCTGGTCCTTCCACCGGGGTGGGCACGGTTTGAAAAAACATGCTAGGCTGATCGCCTCATCGTCTTTTGTCTTCTCCCCGCCGTGACTGAATCTCTCGAAAGCCCTCGTCAGCCGAGATTGCCAGACTTTCTCGTCATCGGGGCGATGAAGGCGGGGACGACGACGCTGTATCACGATCTGCGCGCCCAATCGGAACTCATCGCGATGCCGGACAAGGAAAGCAACGCGCTACTCGCCACGGATCCGCTCGCGGCCTTTGCTGGCATCGGGAAAACTGGCATGCGAATCGGCGAGGTCTGTCCAGACTACACCAAGCCGGGATTCGGAGAACAGTCGGCGACCGTCGCCCAAGCGCTTTACGCCGGACGCAAGCCGCCGCGACTGATCTACCTGGTTCGTCATCCCATCGACCGATTGCTGAGTCATCATTATTTCGTCAGCTCCCAGCATGGCGATGCCAATCCCGGCGGGATGACGCGGGATCTCGAAGCGAGTTTGCGCGACTTCCCCGAGCTGGTGGAAACCAGTCGCTACGCCACCCGGTTGCGGCCCTGGGTTGATGCCTTTGGAATCGATTCGGTGAAGGTGATTCGCTTCGAGGACTACATCGCGGATCGAAGCGGCACATTGCAAACGATTGCCGAATTTCTCGGGTTGGAGCAATGCGATTTCGCGCCGGTAATCCCGGATCGCGTTCACAATCGCAGCGATGCCCGCCCCGTGGCGACGCCTTTCTGGCGACGAATCATGGGGAATGCGCTCTACCGCCGATTCATTCGTCCCTGCCTGTCGCTGGAACTTCGGGATCGTATCCGCGCCCGACTGCTGCCCAAGCCTCCGCCACGACCGGCTCCTCCTTCTTCAGAAACCCGGCAATGGCTGATTGCCGAGCTGACACCCGAGGTCGAGGCCTTGAGCGAACTGATCGGCGCCACCGAACCGCTTTGGGACCTCTCAGTTTCCGAACCATGAGTTTTGTCAGCGACAGGATTCTCAATCGCACGGCCGCATGGCTGATGGCGTTTTGCGGACTCGCGGCGGCCATCGCTTCGACGGCGACGATTCTGGCAGACGAGCGATTCGTGTTTCTCGCCACCGGACTCTGGGCGCTGGCCATCGTGTTGCTGCCTTTGGCCATGGATCGTGACTACGACCTGTTCTCGATGTGGACCTTTGTCCTCCTCACGGTCCTGATTGGCGTCACCCTGCGCGGAGCCTGCCTCAGTTTCGGCTATCCCGATGCTGACCGACTCGATCAACTCTACTTGCTCGGGCGGGAACCCGCCTACTTCTTCGGCCCCGCCGTCTGGCTTTTGGTGGGACTCCTGATGCTGACCCTGGGCTTTGTCGCCATTGGTTTCCGGGCCCGCCCGCTCATTTCCCCCTCGGCTGAACCGCACGCAGGTCGCCTCGTGGCGCTGGGGCTCGTGCTGCTGGTGGTTTCTGCGGTAGCGACGGCGCTCTATATTCAACGAACCGGCGGGTCGGCGTTAGGAGATTGGTCGGCCAAGCGAACTGTCATTCCCGATCTCGATTTGGAGGGGGCCGGCTATCAGAGTCACGGCGGACTCCGTTTCGTTGCGTCGTTGGCAATCTTTGGCCATCTTCTCGTTCTCGGTCAGGCGCTTTCTCCGTCGACTTCGGGGAAAAATCGGACGCTTCTCTGGATATTGGCCATCGCCCTGCTGCTCGTCGCCTGCGTGGTGCCCTTCTATGCCAGCCTGCGAACCACGGTGGCAATGAACTTCGCCTTCTCGGCCGCGATTGTCTTCTACACCGGTCGTCGTCTCCGGATCACGGTGCTCCTCGCGATGGGAATCGCCGTGCTGCTGGCGGTCTATCTCATGACGGCGCTGCGGCCGACTGATCACGAGGTCGAACTCGCGACTCCGACCGTGGGTCGCGTGTTTCAGGCGGCGGTGATCAATCGGAACCAGATCGAACTCCCGAAAACCGCTCACATTCTTCACGCCATTCCCGACGAGCTCCCTCTTCAATACGGAAAAACCATCGCTCGTTGGGCCCTCGCGCCCATTCCCCGGAGTCTCTGGCCCGACAAACCCGTCATTCCGCCCGGGCCGAAAATTGGAAATACCGTTTACCATCAACGGGTTGCGGGTGTGCCTCCATCCTTGGTGGCGGAACTGTTTTGGAATTTTCACCTTCCCGGTGTGTTGATCGGTGCCTTTGGATTGGGCATGCTGCTGCGATTTTTGGAATCCCGTTTCCGATCGCCGGTCGGCCCCGGTTTTCTCGGAGCCGCAGTTTACATCGTCGGACCCATGACCATGGGCTTTGAGCTCGTCGGCGGTAGCATCGGTTCCGCCCTGTTCCGAGCCGTGCTCCAGACCGTCGTGATGGCGGGTCTGCTGATCTTGATTCGACCCAACAGGGTCAAGTCGCCGAGCATACCCTGTTGAGTGGGGCCAACATTGGGCTCTTTCGACCGACATTTTTTCGATTCGGCATCGTGACAAAAGGGCAGAACCCAAGGATTCTGGTGATTTGCTTCAAAATCGTCTGGAAAAATTATAAAAATTGATGTTCTGATGAAAACTTTCTCGTCCGAAGAGAATTCTTACTGGCCGGATCGCACTCCTTGCCGCTAAGTGTGCGCTCTCGGCAATTCCATCTCCCATGTCTTCAGAAAACGTGTCTCAACATCCGACCCAGCCGCCAAAGCAGGGGCTATACGATCCCGCATCGGAACATGACTCCTGCGGAGTTGGTTTCCTCGTCAACATGAAGGGGGTTCCCTCACACGATATCGTGCAAGGTGCTCTCCAGATCTGCAGCAAGCTCGACCATCGTGGTGGCTGTGGCTGTGACTTGAACACTGGCGACGGCGCCGGCCTGCTCATGGCCATGCCGCAAAAGTTTTTTGCCACGGTTGCCAAGGAAGAGGGCATCGAGCTTCCTCAACCGGGTCATTTCGCCGTCGGGGTAGTGTTTTTGTCGCCGGACGACGCCCAGGCTGCTGCCGAACAGAAGGTGCTGGAAGAGGTGATCGAAGAAATCGGCCAGGTCCTGCTCGGTTGGCGCGATTTGCCGATCGACAACAAGACTCTTGGCAAAGCCTCGGCCGCCAGCGAGCCGAAAATGCGTCAGGTTTTCATCGGTCGTGCCACTGATATTCAAGACGATGCGGAATTTGAGCGGAAGCTCTACCTAATCCGTCGCATCACCTCCTATCGGATTCGCTACCGCGCGAGTGGGGCACACAGCTATTTTTACATCACCAGCCTTTCCAGTCGTGTCATCGGCTACAAGGGCATGCTGACTACTGATCAACTGTTGGAGTATTTCCCGGATTTTCATCATCCGGACATGGAAACGACGATGGCGCTGGTTCATTCCCGTTTCAGCACCAACACCTTCCCCAGTTGGCCGCGCGCCCAGCCTTTCCGTTACACTTGCCACAACGGCGAGATCAACACGATGCGCGGCAACGAGAACTGGATGCACGCGCGCCAGTCGCAGTTGGAAAGCCAGCTTTTCGGCAAGGACCTGAAGAAACTCCTTCCCATCATCGCCGACAACGGTTCGGACTCGCAGCAGTTCGACAACACGCTGGAGTTCCTCATGATGGCGGGTCGGACGCTGCCAGAGGTGGTGATGATGATGATTCCCGAGCCGTGGGAACGCCATCAGTCGATGTCCCAGACCAAGCGGGATTTTTACGAATACAATGCCTGTATGATGGAGCCGTGGGATGGTCCCGCCTCGATCGCATTCATGGACGGTACCCAAATCGGGGCCATTCTCGACAGAAATGGTCTGCGTCCCTCGCGGTTCTATGTGACCAGCGACGACCTCGTGATCATGGCTTCGGAAGTCGGTGTGCTGCCGGAAATCGATCCTGCCAAGGTCATCAAGAAAGGACGCCTGCAGCCGGGCCGCATGTTCCTCGTGGATACGAAGGAAGGCCGCATTGTTGATGATACCGAAATCAAAGAAGGCATCGCCTCGGCCAAGCCCTACGGCGAATGGCTGAAGCAGAATCTTGTTAACGAGAGCGATTTGCCGGAACCCACCAACGCCGTTCCGGGGCTCGACGAAGAGACGCTGCTGATGCGCCAGAAGGCCTTTGGATTCAGCTACGAAGACGTCAGCATGATCATCAAGCCGACGATCGAGTCGGGAGTCCAGCCGCTGGGTTCGATGGGCAACGATGCCCCCTTGGCGGTGCTGTCGGATCGCCCGCAGACCCTCTACAACTACTTCAAGCAGTTGTTCGCTCAGGTGACCAATCCTGCGATCGACCCGATTCGCGAGGAACTCGTCACCGCCACTGTGACTTTCCTCGGTTCCGAGGCTGATCTGGTCAATCCGGGTCCGGAAAACTGCCGGATGATCAAGCTGGAGAATCCCATCATCGACAACGAGAAGCTCGCCCGCATTCGCGACTTCAAAGCGTCCGGTTTCAAGTCCGCCACGCTGCCGATGTTGTTCGATCCCCATGCTGATCAGGAGGGCCTCGAGTCCAAGCATCAGGCGGGAGAAGAACCCCGTTCGGTGCAGCGCGGCAAAGGCCTTCACGATGCCTTGGAGCAGCTGTTCCGTATGGCCGACGACGCCATCAAGGATGATGTGAATCTCATCGTTCTCTCCGATCGTGGGATCAACGAGAACCGGGCAGGCATGCCTGCCTTGCTCGCGGTCGCGGGTCTGCATCATCACCTGATCCGCGAAGGCGTTCGTGGCAAAGTCTCCATCCTGCTCGAATCGGGCGAGCCGCGCGAGGTGCATCATTTTGCCCTGCTTCTCGGTTATGGCTGCGACGCGATCAATCCCTACCTCGCGCTCGAAACGGTCGAGCATCTGGTAGCCGACTACAGGATCGATATCGATCCGGCCAAGGCCCGATACAATTTCATCAAAGCCAACATCAAGGGCGTCACCAAGACGATGGCCAAGATGGGCATCTCGACGGTGGCCAGCTATCGCGGCGCGCAGATTTTCGAAGCCATCGGCCTGGACGAGGCAGTGATCGATCGCTACTTCACCAAGACCCAGTCGCGGGTGGATGGCATCGATCTCGACGCGATCTCGCGCGAGGTTTATCTCCGTCATCAGGATGCCTTCGGTGCCCGTCAGGATGAAGTCGAGGAAGCGCTCGATTCTGGCGGTGTCTATCAATGGCGCAAGGATGGGGAGAAGCATCTTTTCAGCCCCATCACCATTCACAAACTGCAGCAGGCGACGCAGGGAGGAGACTACCGCGTCTTCAAGGAATACTCGAAGTCGGTCAACGATCAGACGCGCGACATGTTCACGCTGCGTGGACTGATGGAGTTCAAAATCGATCCGTCAAAAGCCATCCCCATCGACGAGGTCGTTCCTGCCGCTGAAATCGTGAAGCGATTCAAGACGGGCGCCATGTCCTATGGCTCGATCAGCAAGGAAGCTCACGAAGCCTTGGCCATCGCCATGAACCGGATCGGTGGCAAGTCGAACACCGGTGAGGGTGGCGAGGATGCGGATCGTTTCACCCGCGACGAGAACGGCGATCTCCGTCGCTCGGCGATCAAGCAGGTCGCTTCCGGTCGCTTCGGAGTCACCAGTCACTATCTGGTCAATGCCGACGAACTGCAGATCAAGATTGTGCAGGGTGCCAAGCCCGGTGAGGGCGGCGAACTGCCCGGTCACAAGGTGCTGCCGCCCATTGCCAAGACGCGTGGCACGACTCCTGGCGTGGGCTTGATCTCTCCGCCGCCGCATCATGACATCTACTCGATCGAGGATTTGCAGCAGCTCATCCATGATTTGAAAAACGCCAACGTGAATGCCCGGATTAACGTGAAGTTGGTTTCCGAGGTCGGCGTCGGCACCATCGCCACCGGGGTCGCCAAGGCCAAGGCCGATGTCATTCTCATCTCCGGCTACGATGGCGGAACCGGTGCCTCGCCTCGCTCCAGCATTCAGCATGCGGGTGCTCCGTGGGAGCTTGGACTGGCGGAAACCAATCAGACGCTGCTGCTCAATGATTTGCGCAGTCGTGTGGTGGTCGAAGTCGATGGTCAACTGAAGACCGGTCGCGATGTCGTCATCGCCTGTTTGCTCGGCGCCGAAGAATTCGGATTTGCCACCGCGCCTCTGGTCACGCTCGGCTGTCTCATGATGCGGGTGTGCCACAAAAACACCTGCCCGGTTGGCGTCGCCACCCAGGACCCGCGCCTGCGCGAGAAATTCAAGGGTGCGCCTGATTCCGTGGTCAACTTCATGATGTTCATCGCTGAAGAGATGCGCGAAATCATGGCCGAACTCGGTTTCCGCACCATCGAAGAGATGGTCGGCAAGGTGGAGAACCTGGAAATGCGCAAAGCGATCGAGCATTGGAAAGCCAAGGGTCTCGACTACTCCAAGATTCTCTACAAGCCCGATACCGGTCCGGAAGTGGGCAAGTATTGCTCACAGAAGCAGGATCACCGGCTCGAACTGGCACTGGACAACACCCACCTGCTGGCACATTGCCAACCCGCTATCGAGCGCGGCGAAAAGGTCACCGGCGAGTTTCCCATCATCAACATCAACCGCGTCGTCGGCACCATCGTCGGGGCGGAGATTTCTCGTCGATACGGCGGCGAGGGACTGCCCGACGATACGATCCAGCTGAAATTCAACGGTTCGGCTGGCCAGAGTCTCGGCGCCTTCTGCCCTCGTGGCATGACCCTGACGGTTGAAGGAGACACCAACGACTATCTCGGCAAGGGTCTCTCCGGAGCCAAGATCGTGGTTTACCCGCCCAAGGTTTCCCCCTTTGTGGCCCATGAAAACATCATCACGGGGAACACCGCGTTCTACGGTGCGACCAAGGGCGAAGCCTTTGTCGCCGGCATGGCGGGCGAGCGTTTCTGTGTGCGTAACAGTGGCATCAAGGCCGTCATCGAAGGCGTGGGTGACCATGGCTGCGAATACATGACCGGCGGCGAAGTCATCTGTATCGGATCCACCGGGCGCAATTTCGCGGCCGGGATGTCCGGTGGGGTGGCCTATGTTTTCGATGACGCAGGCGATTTCGTTAGCAAGCGTCTCAACTCGGACATGGTCAGCGTATACCAGCTCATCGAAAGCAGCGATTCGGAGATCGCCGCGGTCAAGGAGCGCCTGGAACGCCATGTGACTCTGACCGGCAGTGCGCGGGCTCAGGAGATTCTCGCCGACTGGGACGCGTTGCTTCCCAAGTTCATCAAGGTATTGCCCACCGATTACGAGCGCGTCCTCGACGCCGTCGCCCGGGCCGAGAGCAAAGGCCTCAAAGGCGACGAGGCCATTCAGGCCGCGTTCGAAGAAAACGTCAAAGCGGGGCACTGATTGATTGGTCCCCACCTCTTATTTTTCAACTTTTAGCTTTTCACTGATATGGGCAAGCCCACCGGATTCCTCGACTACCAACGCCAGCCGATCCCTGACCGTCCGCCCCTGGAACGGGTCAAGGATTGGAAGGAGATTCATGACCATCGGCAAGACGACAAAGTCTCCACTCAAGCAGCCCGCTGCATGGATTGCGGCACGCCATATTGCCACACCGGAATGACACTTGCCGGCGTCGCCAGCGGTTGCCCGATCAATAACCTGATTCCAGAATGGAATGACCTCGTCTATCGCGGTCGCTGGAAGGAAGCCCTCTCCCGTCTGCGGAAGACGAATAACTTTCCCGAGTTCACCGGTCGGGTCTGTCCCGCTCCCTGCGAGGGTTCCTGCGTGCTTGGCGTGATTGAGCCCCAGGTGACGATTAAAAACATCGAGTGCTCCATCATCGATCGCGGCTGGGAGGAAGGCTGGTTGCCCGCCCAACCGCCCGCAACTCGCACCGGGAAAAAAGTGGCCGTCATCGGTTCTGGCCCTGCCGGTCTTTCCTGTGCCGATCAGCTCAACAAAGTCGGTCACGAGGTCACCGTCTACGAACGAGCCGACCGCATCGGTGGGTTGCTCATGTATGGCATTCCCAACATGAAGCTCGAGAAACGCGAAGTGGTCGAGCGGCGCGTGAATCTGATGCGTGAGGAAGGGGTGAAATTTGTCACCAATGCCCACATCGGCGTCACGCATGACATCGAGGACATTCGCAAAGAATCCGATGCCGTCGTGCTCTGCTGTGGGGCCACCAAGCCGCGCGATCTGCCGGTTGAGGGTCGCGATCTGAACGGTGTTCACTTCGCCATGGAATTCCTCGCCGCGAACACCAAGCATCTGCTGGATCACGACTTCGACGACAGTCGTCCCCCCATCGACGCCCGTGGCAAGCACGTTGTCGTGATCGGTGGAGGCGACACTGGCACCGACTGTGTGGGTACTTCCCTGCGCCATGGCTGCGAAAACGTCATCCAGCTCGAAATTCTCGCCAAACCTCCCGGAGAACGCGCTGCCAACAACCCGTGGCCCGAGTGGCCCCGGGTATTCAAAGTCGATTACGGCCAGGAAGAAGCTCACGAGATTCAGGGCGAAGATCCCCGCGAGTTCCTTGTCAGTGCCAAGCGTTTCATCGGCAATGCCAACGGCGACGTTTGCGAACTCGAACTTGTCCGTATCGAGTGGGTGCGGGACGAAGAGACCGAGCGATACATGCCCCGCGAAATCGAGGGCTCGAATCGCACGATCAAGGCCGATCTTATCCTTCTCGCCATGGGATTCCTCGGACCGGAGCAGACGATCGTGGAAAAACTCGGCCTCAAGACCGATGCCCGATCCAACGTCGATGCCGCCTTCGAGAAGTACACCACCAGTGTCGATGGCGTCTTTGCCGCCGGCGACATGCGCCGTGGTCAGAGTCTCGTCGTCTGGGCCATCAACGAAGGCCGGGGCGCGGCCCGCGAATGCGACCGCTATCTCATGGGCACCACCCAGTTGGCGTGAGCCTGGGTATAAGCTGAGGCAAGACACCTCAATCGATCTCGAAACCCCAAAACGGTCCGCCATCTGGTGCCGTTTTGGGGTTTCATCGTTTTCCCATCTGGCAATTCTTTGCCAGCGCCAAAATGGGAAACCAATGATGGCTCGGCTAGAGAAAACGGAAACTAGCTTGAGATTTAACTATAATTATCATAAAATCCGTATTAAGTTACCATTGGATCTGGAGGCCTGCTGCTACGGAAGACCTCAGATCATTTCGAAACTCTCGCCTTATCCCAATGAAATCGATCCTGCCCCAGCCATTGTCACTCTGGCTCGTCTTGATCCTCGGATTTGCCGGGTTGGCCAATTTGAGCGCCCAAGAAGAAAACCTCGAAATGGCGCTCAAGGCTCAGGATCGCCGGATCGAGGGGCTCACCTCACTCGCTAGCCGGGTGAAAACCCTCATGACCCAATTCCTTCCCGAAGGATGGATTGAGAGTGAAGAAGAGGAACCATCCGTCCCAGATTCATCGCCTAAAGTGGAGGTGCGCGAGGTGAAACTGGTCATGAACGATTCCGCTGCTAGCGATTCGAAGCCCAGCGAAGCCGTCCTTACCGCGGCTCAACAAGCCGAGTTGGACGCCCAGGCCTATCTTCAGAGTTTGCAGACTGCAGCCACCAAGCTGAATATCACCGGATCCTTTCCCAAACGAAAAGAGATCATGATTGGTGCCCAGAATCTCGGTATCGGCGAAGAGATCGCCATCGAGTTTCACAATCACCTCTACAACCTCGAGATTCTCGACGTCACCTCTTCAGAATTGAAACTGAAGGATCAAGAATCGCAGATGGAACTCACCGTGGCCATCGGCATGACCCTTTCCTTACCGCCCGGCATGTCGCGTTCCGCTCCGCCGGAAGGTTTCTTCCAAAGTGCCGAACAGGCGAAGGCGGCTCCCCTTAAGGCCACTCCCGGCACCTTGCCGAGCAGCGACCGCTGATTCGGGCCATTTGAAAGCATCGATCGATTGCCGGACGATCAGCTCTGAGCTTCCTCGGCTTCTTTTTCCTGCTGCTGCAGGAGACGCGACTTTTCGCCGCTGAGTTTGCGTTCCCAACGTCGACCGAATTGCTTGGTGGCAATGACGAGGCAAAGGATGCCGTATTTGAGGGCTTTTTTGAAACTGATGGAGCTACTGTCCTCTTCGTAGCGGGTCGGGCAGGTGACTTCGCAGGTGCCGAAGCCGTAGTCGACGGCCGCGACGAGGAGGTTGTTGTCGAAAATGAAGTCGTCGCTCAAGCCGTGGAAATCGATGGTCTCCAAGAGTCGGCGGGAATAAGCGCGGTAGCCGGTGTGATACTCGGTATGGCGTCGGCCGAGGCAGACGTCCATGTAGTTGGTGATAAACCAGTTGGCGAGGTATTTCCAGACAGGCATCCCGCCGCTCAGGGCACCGCGACCGGAGGTGCGGGAGGCAAGAACGAGGTCGTAGGTGCCATCCATCAGGAGCATCCCGGCCATGGCCGGGATGAGCACGGGGGAATACTGGTAGTCGGGGTGGAGCAGGATGACGATATCGGCCCCGGAATCGAGCCCATACTGCAGGCACTGTTTCACATTGCCGCCGTAGCCGAGGTTGGGATTGTTGACGTGATATTCGATGCCGATCTCCTTGGCGACTTCGATGGTGCGATCCTTGGAGCAGTCGTCACTGAGGATGATGACATCGGCGATCTCTTTGGGAATCTCGGCGACGGTTTTCGCGAGAGTCTTTTCGGCGAAATAGCCGGGCATGACGACGGCGATCTTTTTTCCCTGGAGCATGATGTGGTGGGGCGCGTGAGCGCGGGTCTGTAGGTGAATGGGTGTCTCAGTGACGGCAGGTTTCGGTGCCGGAATCTTCGGTTGCCAGTTGGCCTCTCCGAATTTCGCTGCCACCATGGGGAACGATGGGCTCGGAAGCAAGATGGAATTGGCTTGCGGGACACTCGGGATCGGGGCGACGGTGTCGGGAAGCGATTGGCTCGTTCCCTCGATCACTTTGTCCCCCAATGAAAAACTTCCCTCTTCGTTTCCTCCCTCTTGTGGCCGTGCTTCTGGCTGCGATCTCTTTGGTCGGTTGTGCGGCGACTCCGGTGATGCAAAAGGCTGCCTGGACCGCAAACCGCCAGACGCGTCCGGTGGTCACGCCTTTCTGGCACGAGTTTCCACCCACCGCCAAGGGCATGTGGATCATGCCGAATCAGACGCTGCCTCGGAACACGCCGATGCGATACCTGGGAAATCGACGCGGATTTTCCCACGTCCAGCTGGAGTCACTGGAGATCGGATGGGTCCCTCTCGGAACCCTGAAGCGGAACTGAGGAACGGGCAGGGTGAAGCAGGATTCAAAAGAATGAATCCAGCCTGCCCAGAGCTAACCGTTCCCTACCTCAGCGTGCCATGTAGGGCAGGGCGGACGCTGTCCTGTCGATGTCGGCATCGCCTTCGATCAGCTCGGCGATGGGATCCCACTTGCCGCTGAGGAAGGCGTCACGAGCGGAGTCGGCCATGTGAACGGTGAAATTTTCGTCGCCGTAGAACACGCGGTTCTTCTCCACATCGATGGTGATCTCGAGATCGGGGTTCGCATTGACGGCTGCCCCGAGTTTTTCGATGTCTTCAGCGGCAGCAGCGACGCAGGGCATGCCCAGGGTGCCACAGTTGCCGAAGAAGATTTCCGCAAAACTCTGGGCGATGACGGCGCGGAACCCTGCTTTGTGCAAAGCCTGGGGCGCATGCTCGCGAGAGCTACCACAGCCGAAATTGACGCCGGTGAGCAGAATGGAGGCCTCCGCGTGATTGGTGTCGTTCAGTGGATGGGGTTTCAGGGTGCCGTCTTCGTGATGGCGGACATCGTAGAAAAGGTATTCGCCGAGTCCGTCAAAGGTGACGCACTTCATGAACCGAGCCGGGATGATGCGGTCGGTATCGATGTCAGAACCGGGCACGTAGGCACCTTTTCCAGAGACGGAGGTGATTTTTTCGAGAGCCATGTTTCTAAAAGGATTGAGGTGTGAGGATCCAGGATCGAGCGGGAGCGATCAGACTGCGGCAGTCTGGCCGACGTGGAAGACTTCGCGGGCATCGCTGACCACGCCGGTGACGGCTGCGGCGGCGACCATGACGGGCGACATCAGGATGGTGCGGCCAGTGGGGCTACCTTGGCGGCCTTTGAAGTTGCGGTTCGAACTGCTGGCGCAGAGTTGATCGCCGATGAGTTTGTCGGGATTCATCGCCAGACACATGGAGCAACCTGCCTCACGCCATTCGAAACCGGCGTCGCGAAAGATCTGGTCCAGGCCTTCATTTTTGCAAAGCTGATCGACGATCTGCGATCCCGGAACGGCGATGGCTTTGACGCCCTCGGCCACGTGATGCCCTTTCAGATACTTTGCGGTCTCGCGGAAATCGGAGAGACGACCGTTGGTGCAACTGCCGATGAAACAGACATTGACCGGGGTGCCTGCGATGGGAGCGCCGGCGGGGAGTTTCATGTATTCGAGGGCTTCCTCGATCGATTCGCGCTTGTCGGGATCGCTTTCCTGAGCCGGGTCGGGAATGTTTTCGGTCACGAAGATGCCGTGATCCGGTGAGATGCCCCAAGTGACCGAAGGCGCGATGTCCTCGGCGCGAATGTCGACCACGTCGTCATAGTGACAGCCGGGATCGGAAGCGATCGCTTTCCAGCGCTCGACGGCAGCGTCCCACTCGTCGCCTTGTGGGCAATAGGGGCGTCCCTTGAGGTATTCGAAGGTCTTCTCGTCGGGATTGACGTAGCCGCAACGGGCACCGCCCTCGATGGACATGTTGCAGACCGTCATCCGTTCTTCCATGGAGAAGTTGTCGAACAAGCTGCCGCCATACTCGTAGGCATATCCGATTCCACCTTTGGCACCGAGAAGCTTGATGATGTGGAGCACCACATCCTTCGCGTAGACGCCGGGGGGCAGTTCACCTTCCACATTGATGCGCCGTACCTTGAGTTTGCTCAAAGCCATCGTCTGGGTGGCGAGCAGGTCGCGGATCTGGGTGGTGCCGATGCCGAGGGCGATCGCACCGAAAGCCCCATGGGTCGCGGTGTGGGAGTCACCACAGGCGATGGTGGTTCCGGGTTGGGTGATGCCCTGCTCCGGCCCGACCACGTGGACGATGCCCTGATGGCCTGAACCGATATCGAAAAAAGTGACGCCAAACTCCTCGCAGTTCGCGCGGAGGGCATTGATCATTTCCTGTGCCAGCGGATCGGCGAATGGTTCGACCTGTGACTGCGTGGGGACGATGTGGTCGACGGTGGCAAAGGTACGTGACGGAAATTTCACCTTGAGCCCAAGATCGCGCAGCATGCCAAAAGCCTGGGGGCTGGTCACCTCGTGAATCAGGTGGGTCCCAATGAGGAGTTGCGTTTGACCATTGGACAATTGACGCACCGCGTGGGCGTTCCACACTTTCTCGAACAGGCTCTGGCTCATGACTATCTGGGTTGAATCTATCGGTAAAAAACGCCGCCCCGTAGATTGGGCGGCGAACGCCGAAGAATAGCACAGGCCGGGCGAGTCTGGTAACGGAAACTTCGCGCTGGTAAGAGAGGGATTGGTTGAAATTTTCGAATCCTATGGCAAGGGTACGTCGTTAAGGTTAAATCCAATCCTATATCCAACATGAAACTCAAAGATCTTACTCTGAATGTGTTCGGCGCCTTCGCCGCTATCGGTTTCGCTTTCGCGACCGTCTCCTGTGGTGAAAAAGCTGACGACGCTGGTGACGCCATGGGCGAACACGCCGATAAAGCCATGGAAGAGACTGGCAAAGCCGCTGAGAAAGCTGGCGAAGCTGTCAAAGAAAAAGCCGAAGCTGCTGGTGAAGCCGTCAAGGAAGCTGCTGCTGAAGTGAAGGAAGCCGCCAAGGAAGCCGGTGACGCTGCCAAGGGTGCGGTTAACGAAGCGGCTACCGCCGTGAAAGAAGCTACCGAGCCTAAATAATTCGGTCGCAACTTCGGTTGCAGAAACACTCTGAAAACCGCGTTCGGCTCGTCCGGACGCGGTTTTTTTGTGGGTGGGTTTACAGTCCCAGCCACGCCATGCCGAAGGCGATGATCAGCGGTGCGGTAATCACACTGACGATGGTGGTGGCCAGCACCACTTGAATCGCGGTCTGCGGATGTCCTCCGTAGAGTCGGGCGATGACGATGGGAAACACCGCCGCTGGCATGCCCGCTTGGACGACGAGGACTTTTTGGAGTTCCACCGGCACCGGGAGATACTTGGCCACCGCGAGGATGGCGATGGGGTGCAGGATCAGGCGCACGGCACAACTGGCCAGTGAGACCCGAATGGCATCGTCCCAGAACTGGCGTTTGAAGAGTCGCCCGATGGTGGCGCCGATCATGAACAGCGACATGGGAATGGCGCAATCACCGAGCCAGCCCATCGCGGTTTTTATCACTTCGGGGAGGAGGGTGTGACCACCGGAAAAGTTCAGGGCGAGGCTGACGAGAACGGCGATGAAAGGGCCATTGATCAGCTTCTTCCACGGCGGCCCGGCATGTTGAGTCATGATGAAAAGCCCTACCGTCCACATGGCCAACTCAATCCCGATGCCGTGGACAAACACCAGACCGCCCGGACCGGGATCGTTCGGCCAGAGTTCCATCACCACCGGCAGTGCCATGAAGCCATAGTTCTGAATGCCTGCCGCGATGGTGAAGGTGCGGAGTCCCTCGCCTTTGCGGAATCGGGCAATCGCGGCCACGAGGGCGGCAATGCCGAATCCGAGCAGAATCAGGACCAACCCCGTGCCGATGGACCAACCTGCCACCGCTATCGATTCCAGTGCAGGGTTGCCGGTAATCTTGGAAAAAATCAGGCAGGGCGCGAGCAGGTTCAGCACCAGCCGCATCATTCCCGTTTCCAGTTCCTCCGATAGTCCGCCCGCCTTTTGAAAAGCCGCGCCGGTGATCATCACCAGGAAAACCGGGATGAGGGCAAAGAGAATGGTCGAGTAGGCGGGCACGACCGAATCAACAGGGTTTGGTCCCCGATGCAACAGGGTTGAGTCGTTCGAGGACGAATCGTGAAATCACAGTTCCAGATAGTCCTTCAGCTTGGCGAAGTCTTTCGCGACAGCCGCCAGAAAAACGGGCTCCTGGCTGGGGTCCTTATGATCGACGTATTCGACGTGGAGACTGATGGGGCCGGCAAAGCCGCTTTTCAGGAGGGTCTGATAGAATCCGGGATCTACACCGCCTTCGCCGAGCGGGCCGACTTTTGGCGCTTTGCCGACTTCGGTCCAGTGAGGTTCTTTGATGTAAACGGTATCGAGATGGTCGCGGCAGACGGCCCAGTGGAGGGGCCAGCATTTGGAGCCTTCGGTGGTGGCGTGACCGATGTCGAAGGCGATGCCGACATCTTTGGCATCGAACTCCTGCATCACTTCCGCGAGATCCCAGACGGTGGCACCGAAGTAGTCTTTGCCGGAGTGATTCTGGTAGATAGGTTTGATCCCGATTTCCCGAGAGGCGGCCACGAGATCGCGGAGCTTGGGACGAAATTCATCGACTTGGGGGAAGATGGGTTTCTTCAGATCGTATTTGTAGTAGAGCATTCGAAAACGCTCGATTCCGAGACCGGCGGCGGTGCGAAGGACGGCTTCCGTGCGCTGCTCTTTGCTGACTTCGTTGATGCCGGAAGTCATCACCGTCATTTCGAGGCCGTGTTTTTTGAGCGCCTCGACCATCTTGGGCAATTCGTCTTCTACCTTTTCCGGTTCGATGTGACCGCCGGGCCGAATCGGGACCTCAAGACCGTCGAATCCCAAAGCGGCCGTCCTTTTCGCAAGATCGTCGTAGCTGAGATGCTGGAGCGACTTGGTGAAGGTGCAGAAACGAAAGCGCGGGGAGGATTTTCCGCCCTCTGTGGCCTGGATCGAACTCGGCAGAAAAGAACCAGCGGCGGTGATGGCGGCGGAGGCGGCCAGGGACTGTTGCAGAAAGGAGCGGCGTTGCATGATTCCGGAGCCTATCCGGTCTTGCGGGAACCGACAAGAGTTGAGATACTGAGCGCATCATGATTTCCAAACCCTCTCTTTTCCTCTCTCTGGGTGTTCTCCTCGCTGCGCTGAGTGCGCCGATGGTGGCGGATGCCCAGGTATCCATCGGTTCCGGTTCGAACATCAGTTCGGGCGGCTGGACGGTGACCGGTACCGATCCCATCGAAATTCGCTGGGCCGGGGAACTGGTGACGGCTTATCAGACCGGAGAGAAAGAACCGAAGCCGTACTTCTATCCGCTCATCGGGCCCACCGGCGAGAATATGACTCGCCACTGGCCGATGAAAGAGGGCGTCGAGGGCGAGGAGACCGACCACGTGCATCATCGCTCGCTGTGGTTTGGCCTTGGCAAGGTGAATGGCTACGATTTCTGGCACGAGCCAGCCAGCAAGAAGCCGGAGGGCTACAAGTTCGGCAAAACGGTTCATACCGGCCTGAATGGCATGTCGATCAAGGGTTCGGACCATTCCATCACGCTCAAGACCACCGATGACTGGGTCACCTACGACGAAGGAATCAAGATCTGTCAGGACAAGCGCACCTACCGACTGGAACATCGCGAAGACGGCAGTCTGGTGCTCGATGCGACCATTGTGATTGAGGCCAGCGATGGCGATGTGCTGATCGAAGACGACAAGGAAGGTGCCTTTGCCATGCGGGTGATGCCGACGCTGCGTCTGGAGGGCACGCATGCCAAGGGCGGGATTCTCAACAGCAATGGCGAAACCGGCAAGGATGTCTGGGGCAAGAGGGCGACGTGGGTCGATTACGATGGGGTTGATTCCAAGGGCAAAGAATTGGGAATCGCGATTTTTGATCACCCGACCAGCTTTCGTCATCCCAGCTGGTGGCACGCGCGTCACTACGGATTGTTCGCGGTGAATCCTTTCGGTCAGGGAAATTTCGAAAAAGGCGCAGCCAAGGACGCAGGCAATCACACGATCAAGCACGGCGACAGCATCACGCTGCGGTATCGGGTTCTGATGCACCCGGGCAAGGCCAATGCCGACAAGTTGAACGCCGAGTTCGCGAAATTTTCCGCAGAGTGATTCGCCGTTACTAGGCTCGTCGCGCAAAGAGTGACCCCAGAAGAATATTCCGGTGAAGGTAGGGCGATCAGTCCCTGAGCGCCGGAGGACGGACGGTCGTGGGGTGCCGGGG
>JAGROX010000159.1:17243-18527 GCA_020440025.1 Verrucomicrobiia bacterium | reverse complement strand
CCGGCGAGGAACAACAGTCCGCCGAACAAGTGAACCATGATGTAGCGATAGCCGGCCCCTTTCGCCTTCTCCGTCTGACGGGCGAGGATGACGAAGGTGGAACTCACCGCCATGATTTCCCAGAACACATAGAGCGTGATCAGGTCGCCGGCAAAGACCGCTCCAAGAGCGCTGCCGATGTAGACCAGCGCGGCAACATGCTGGGTGCTTTTCTTGACGTAGAACGCGAAGACGAAAGCGGCGACCGCATTCAGTGTGAAGATGTAGCCGAAGGCCTTGGCCAGCCTGTCGACCCGCAGGAAAGTCAGCGACTGATCCAGCCAGGGGAAGATCTTGACCGTCCAACTGAGGGTCTGCTCGCCCTCGGCCGGGGTGGGCAGAAACACGATGTTCAGGAAAGCGAGGACCGGAAGAAAAATCACCCAGGCGCTCCGCCAGTGACCGCGAAACAGCGGCACGAACAAGGCTCCGATCAGGAGAATGAGGAATGGTGGGAGATCAGCGAAGAGAGTCATCGATGTCCTCCGGTAAAGTGGTTTCCTCGGCGTCGCCGTAGTAGTCTTCCGGTTTCTTCAGGAGATGACCGAGGCCTTTGGCTGAGAGAATCATGAGGGCGCAGCCGACAAAGCCGAGAAGGGTGTAAAAGAGCCACCAACCGTCGGGCGAATGTTCGCCGAAATGCCCGTGTCGCTTGTGGGCCAGTTGCAGCACGATTTCGGCGAGCACGCTGAGCCCGCAGGCACCGTAGAGCAGGCGCCAGAGAAGCCGGCGTGACTCGGGTCGGTCAAACCAATCAAACTCTTGGGGAGATGTCTTCTTGTCGTCCATTCCTTCCATGACTCAGAATCCGAGGCCGTTGACGAATTGTTTCACCAGCTCCTGAAGGAAACCGGAAGTGAAAAAGAGAACCACCGAAAGCAGGGCGGTGATGGCGAGGGGCAGCACACAGGCCCAGGGGGCTTCGCGAACCTCCGACCAGGCAAACTTCTCCGGCGTACCTTCGGGCAGCGTGCCCGCCTTCGGGAAAAAGGCCTGGTAAGCGATGGGGAGGAAATAGGCGGCATTGAGAATGGTGCTGACCAGGAACACCACCAGCAGTCCTTTCTCTCCCGCTTCGGCGGTGCCCATGACGAGATGAAATTTACTGATGAGTCCGGCGGTCGGCGGCAGTCCGATGACGCCGAGAGAACCGACAAAAAACGCACCCATGGTGATCGGCATGGTGCGTCCGAGACCGCTCATCTGGCTGATGTATTTTTTTCCCGTGGCCACAAAAATGGCACC
>JAGROX010000159.1:15142-17155 GCA_020440025.1 Verrucomicrobiia bacterium | reverse complement strand
GCCGCTCCAAGAATGATGTAGGAGAGCTGTCCGATGGTGGAAAATGCCAGTCGTCGTTTCAGATTGTCCTGCGACAGCGCGATCAGGGAGGAAACCACGATGGTGAACGCGGCGATCCACGCGAGAACGATGCCGATGTCGAGTCCCTCCGGCCCGATCAATTTCCAGCCAAAAACTCCCGTGATCACGCGAATGACACAGAAGACCCCGACTTTCACCACGGCCACCGCATGGAGCAGGGCCGAGACGGGGGTCGGCGCGACCATCGCTCCGGGAAGCCAGGAGTGGAAAGGCATCATGCCTGCCTTGGAAAAACCGAAGGCGAAGGCGAGAAGAAGAATCAAGCCCTGAGCATAACCGAGGTCGGCCGAGGCGAGAATGGCGTCACCGGCAAAGCTGAGGTCGCCTCCGGATTTCACCCAGGTGAAGATCAGGGCCGGCAGGGCGAAACCGACGGAAGTTCCCAGCAGATAGGACAGATAGGTCCGTCCCCCGGTCCGAGCTTCCTTGTCCTGATGATGCGTCACCAGAGGCCAGGTGGCCAGTGAGAGCATTTCGTAGAAAAGATAAAGCGTCAGCAGGTTCCCGGCGAAGGCGACGCCGAGGGTGGCCGAGAGGGAAATGGCGAAGAAGGCAAAGAAACGCGTCTGCGAGTGTTCCTTCAGTCCCCGCATGTAGCCGATGGCGTAGAGCGACGTGACGATCCAGAGGCTGGAGGCGACCAACGCAAACAGCATTCCGAGTCCATCGACGCGGAACATGATGGGGGCATTGATCCCACCGAATCCCTTGATGAGAGTGAACTCGATCACCTTGCCGCCGGAGACGATGGGCAGCATGGCCAGCACCAGGCCGAACTTCACGAAAGCCGCGACGAAGGTGGTGGCCTCACGCAGAAAAATTTCCCGCCGGAACAGCACGATCACCGGCACTGCCAGCAGCGAAGCGAGGCAGGCCCAGAGGGGAAGTGAACTGTGAACGACGTTATCCATGAAGAAAGCGAACAGAAGATCAAGGGACGACCGCGACGGGAGGAGTCCCGACGACGGGAAGTCCTTCGAGGGCCTGTTGAATGATCTCGACCACCTGGCCGTTGAAGACCCCAAGTAGAATGATGATGGCGGCAGTGATCAGAAGCGGAATCAGCGTGGCCTTCCGGGGTTCGCCACTTAACAGGGTTGAGTCGCCGACTGAAGAGGGTTGAGTCTCCTCGTGGTGATGATGATCATCATCGTGGCCGTGCGCCTCCGCCGGATTTTTGCCGAAGTAGGCAATTTCAAAAATACGGAAGAAGAGAACGGCATTCACCAGACTCGAGATCAGCAGGGCGACGACGTAACCCCACTGACCAGCCTCGATGCCTCCGCGAACGAGATACCATTTGCTGAAAAATCCGCAGGTCGGCGGCACCCCGATCATGGCAAGGGCAGCGACGGTGAACCCGGCGGTGGTCAGCGGCATCTTTTTGAAAAGGCCTTCGAGTTGGTCGATGCGTTCCGCCTTGCAGTGTTTGACGAAAATATTGGCGGCGATGAACAGACACAGGGTCATGAACGCGTCCGAGATGATGTGATAGATCGTTCCCACCATCCCCCAGTGGTTGGCCAGCCAGGCACCGCCAACCATGTAACCGACCTCGGCCACGATGAGGTAGCAGAGCATCTTTTTCAGCTCGACCTGAGCCAGTGCCAGCACGGAACCCGCGAGAATGGCGATCACCGCGAGCCAGACCACGGTGTGACTCCAGGCGAGACTCTGGAAAACCCACTCGGCGCCAAACACCGAAAGCATCACCCGAATCATCACGTAGACCGACACCTTGGTCATCAGGGGCGCGAGCAGGCAACTGCTGGTCGACGGGCAATAGCTGTAGGCATTTGGCAGCCAACCGTAGAGAGGAAAGAAGGCCATCTTGATCCACACCCCAACGAGAATGAGGATGAAGGCGACGTAGACCGTGGAGGTGTTGGGCACACTGGGATCGGCGATGATCTCGTGGATCGCCGCCATGTT
>JAGROX010000159.1:6590-15092 GCA_020440025.1 Verrucomicrobiia bacterium | reverse complement strand
CCGATCGTTCCCATGATGATGTAGTTGAACGCCGCCACGGTGCCGCGCGGTTTCGATCCCATGGCCACGAGAGCATAACTGGTGAGCGAGGACACTTCGACCAGCACGAAGAGATTGAACGCGTCAGCCGTGATCGTCATGCCGAGCAATCCCATGCAGAGCAGGAGAAAGAGCATGTAAAACTGCGGCGTTTTTTCCGTGTTCTCTTCGCCGACCCGCCGCAGGGAAAAGATGGCGGTCAACAGGGCCACGGTGGAGATCACGACGAGAACGAGTCCGTTGAGCGCATCGACCCGCAATTGAATGCTGACACCGAGAGGCACCCGGGTGGTGTCCCAGCCGCCAACGAAGTAGTCGATGGGACCGTGGGAAACCACCTGGACCAGCATCGCGATGGCGGCGCAAAGGGAGATCGAGATTGCGGTGACCACGATGGGAAAGCACCGACGATGATCGCCAACCCCGGCCAGGCCGGTAATGAGGGCACCGAAGAGCGGCGCCATGAGGATGAGGGCAGGAAACTGGTCAGTCATCGATGGCTGCTCCTCCCTGTTTGATTTTCTCGAGAATTTCGTCCTCTTCCAGGGAACCGAAGTCCTTGAAAATTGACTGCGACACGGCGAGTGCGACACCGAGAGTGGAAACTCCGACCACGATGGCCGTCAGCATGAGGACGTGTGGCAGCGGGTTGGCGAAATGGTCGGGATTCACCGCGTCTGAATCGTGGTCACTCTCCGCAGGTTCCCCGTGATGCGCGTCTGCTGCGGCAACTTCGGCATGGTCATCGTGATGATGCTCCAGAATCGGAATGGTCGACCCACTTTTCACGCCAATGGAGACGTAGAAAAGAATGATCGCCGTCTGAAAGATGGTCATCCCGACGAGCTTCTTGATCAGGTTGTTCTTGGTGATCATGGCATGGAGCCCGATCATCATGAGAATGACGTAAACCCAGTAGTTGAAGTGGGGAATGACGCTGGTTTTGAGAAACTCCATGGATGGGAAAAAGGAGGACGACAGAGTTCGCGGATCGAGCTTACAAGCCGTGGTCGAGTCGACCGTTTGACGAGAGGTTGCTGTAGATGGCGAACATGATGGCGGTGACGGTGAAAGCGACCCCGACTTCCACTCCGAGCATGCTGTGGGAGCGAGCCATTACTGCATCCGTGGCTGGCATGATGCGGTGAAGGATTTCGTAGTCGAGAAGATTGCGCTCCAAGGCCTGACAGAGCAGCCCGAACCCGGCATAAATCATGATGCCGACACAACCGAGTGTGAGGTAGCGTTTTTCGGAAAAACGGCCGAGCGCGGTGCCAAGGTCTTTGGCCAGCGCCAGAAGAATGAAGGAGGCGCCAAGAATAACGCCGCCCTGAAAGCCACCTCCCGGGCTGTGATGGCCGTGGGCGACGACATAGAGGGCGAAGAGTTGGATGACCGGAATCATCAGCCGGCAAGTGGTGCCGATGATGATGCGCTGGTGATCGCCGTCGACGGAGGTATCGATGGCCTGAGGATGAGAGACGGGGACCACGGGACCTCCGAGACTCCGAAGAATCGCGAAAATGGAGATGCCAGCAGCAAAGATCACCACGGTCTCGAACATGGTGTCGTAGCCGCGATAATCGGCCAAGACGGCGGTCACGATATTCGGCACCTTGGTGTCGGCGTAGGTGTCGGTGATGTAATACTGGGAGACGGAAGGACGGTCACCCACCCCAGCATTGGCCGGGCTATGGGGATCGCCGAAACGAGCAAAGTCCCCCACTGCCGACAGGAGAAGAATGCCTGTAAAGGCCGTTGCGATGAGTCCGAACCACTTCATGAGCGAGGAATAGGGATCAATCCGATGACCGACGTCGGGTGTGGTAAATGGTGGCGATCATGAACACGGTGCTGACGCCAGCACCGACCGCGGCCTCGGTGAAGGCGACATCCACCGCCCCCATTTCGGCCCAGAGGAGGCAGATGAGAAAGCTGTACACCCCCAGAATCATGGTGGCGCTCAGAAGATCACGAACACGCAGACTGATCACCGCCGTGATGACCAGAAAGATGAGGATGATGATGTCAAAGGGGACGATCACGGCAGGAGAAATCGGTCGGTCAGTCTTTCTTTCTCGTCTTGCGGGTTTCAGCGAGGGCATTTTCGCCGCCCTCACCGATCACGGGTTCGATGCCGTCCTCGTAGCCGGCATCCATGAGGGCGTGGGTGCTGGTCGGACTGGTCAACATGATGAAGGCGCAGATGGCAAGGAGCTTGAGGAATACGATCACATCGCCGCTTCCGTCGAAGTGGCGAAATTCGTGGATGGCGAAACCGAGAATCACCAGCAGGCTTGAAAGGGTGTCTCCCTTGCCCGCCGCATGCATGCGGGTGTAGAAATCGGGAAACCGAATCAGGCCCACGGCGGCTCCGAGGAAAAAAACGATGCCCGCGGCAATCAGAATGACGGCGACAATATCGTAGATCATGGGTTCATCGACGCCTTGGCGTCTTCGCCATCGAGAGGTTCTGCAGTGCCTCCCATGGGTTTGGTCTTGTGCAGGTATCGGGCCGCTGCCAGCGAACCGATGAAATTGAGCAGCGCATAGGCGAGCGCAAAATCGACGAACATATCGACCCGTTCAAAAGCCACGCCGATCACTACGAGCATCACTGCTGTCTTGGTGCCCACAATATTGACAGCCACGATGCGATCGATCGCCGTCGGTCCGATCACGATGCGATACAGGGGCGGTGCAATCAGCAACAGCAACACCATTCCCGCGACAATGGCGACAAGTTCAAAATACTCTCCCATGTCAGCTTGCCCCCCTTTTGGTGTTGGCAAAAATGGCAGCGATCCGGCGTTCCATTTCGCCGTCCAGTCCGTTGGCAGCATTTTCGCTGATGGCGTGCACGTAGTAGTCGTTGCCCAGAATCTTGATCGTGATCGTCCCCGGAGTCAGGGTGATCGAGTTGGCGAGGAGGAACTTTTCGAAATCGGTCTTCAGAGAAGTCTGCAGTTTCACGATTCGAGGCTGAACTTTTTGAAGACCGCTGGGGGAAAGCGCGAGCTTGAGAATATCAATATTCGAAAGCACCACCTGCCAGAGAAGCCAGAGCAGATAGTGGGCCAGTCGCAGCGCTTGGCCAAGACGAGTCGAGAGACTGATGGTGCGATTTTCAAAAAGAAGATCGGAAGAAATCCAAGTCACGAAGCCCGCCGACAGAATTCCGAGCGTGACATGAAATGCGTCAAACAGCCCCGAAAAAATCAGCCAAGTCGCCATCAGCAGCGAGAAGGTGAGGATACGGTAAAGCATGGCGACTGGCGTGTTTCGGATTCGCTCCCCGAGAGGTAATCCGTGAGGGATGCGAGAATGACCCATTTACTAGGGAGGCCGAATCGTGTCAAACGAAAGGCGTTCGTTCCATGATGAAGATCGATCCTTCAACGAGGGCTTTCCCTCGGGGGCGAGAGGCGTTATTTTCCCGCCGTGACGCGACGATGGCAACGACAGGCAGGTTGGCTGCTGATGGCGGGAGGATGTCTCCTGGCTTTGGGCAGCGCCATGTCTCAAGAATCGCCGACCGAGCCGGAAGGAGCGAGCATCGGCGAGCTGGAAGCGCGGAAAACCATCATCGAGAACGGATTGCCGGAACGGGTGCCGGTGCGTCCTGATGATCCCGACAGCGCCGTCTGGGAGGTGAATCCCCACACGGCCTTCTCCCTGGCCCAGCGACTGCAACGACCTCTGCTCTTGCTGTTCACCGGAGATTGGAACGCCAAGTGCTTGAAACTCAGCGAGGAAGTGTTTACCACCAAGTCGTTCAACGACTTTGCCAAGGAAAACGCCGTCATCTGTTTCCTCAACTACCCTCGCAATCGCACCGATGCCGCGCCATCGCTGAGGCGGTGGAAGGAACAGTTCAAGGTGATGGGCTACCCCAATCTCCTCGTGTTCGATCCCGAGGGAAACGTGGTTCAGGAAATCACCGGATACAAAACCGGGCGGCCGGTCACCTATTTCAATGAACTCAAAGGAATCGTCCTGCCGCTCGTTGCATCGATCGAGGAGCGGAAAAACGAGTACCGCAAAAAAGGCTTCCGTGATTGGAAGAACCAGGAAAACGTCCCCCTCTTCGCCCGATTCGTCCGGCGCGGGGGCGAATTGGTGACCCTTCAGGGAGTGAATCTGGAGACATGGACGATCGAAGTCGCCATGCTCTCCGACGAGGATCAGGAATTGGTGAAGTCCTTCCCCGCCATCGAAGAAATCGCCAAAGGATCGGGAAGCCCGTAAGCAAGGCACTATTCACCGGCGTAAGCCTTCCACCGCGCTTCGATCGCATCGGTTCCCGGTTTTCCGTCAAAAATCACCAGCCGATACTTCATCGTTGCGGTTTCGCCCGCTTTGATCTCCCAGCCGGTTTCCTGAATGGGGACATAGTTGAAGAACATTTTTCCGTTGTCCCAAGTCCGCACATGCTGCGGAGCATCGTGGTTCTTCGGATGACACAGAATGACGACGGTGGCGTCTTCCCCGTTGCCGTTTTCAGCCGGGCCAAACATGGCGACCCAACGGGCCCGGGTGGTGTGGCTGTCGACCCGCGTCTTTCCCAGATCCGTGAGATAGTCGCTGTTCTCCGCATTCCATCCCAGCGGACCGCGATAGGCGATGCCACCACCATAGCGATAGGCAGGCAGGACCAGTGGCTTTTTGGTGACATTGGTCTGGGCGACGACGTAGTCGATCACGTTGGCACCGTCGAGGTAGGCGGCATCGACGGAAAAAGACTCTTTCAAAATCACCGTTGGCTCGGCATCAGGTCCGGTCAGGTAGCCGACCTGCTCCTGAGCGACGGTGAATCCAGACTCGCGGATTTCGGCGACACCGGCAAAGCGAACGCGACCGGTTTTTGCTTTCAGATTCCAGAAGTCGAGTTCCTTGCCATCAAGCTCCGTATGCACCCAGGCATGCCACAAACCGAGGTGGTGATAGTGATCGTCGGGATGAATGCCGGTGACAATCCCTCCGCTGGGCGCGTGAAGGGGATCGATAAAACCGCTCCGATGAAACACCGGGTCGATGCCAGCGGGTGGAGGCACATCTGCTTTGTGATAGATCAAAACGGGGATCTCACCTCTGGAAATCGAGATCGTATCATCCGTCTCGCGAACCGACAGCGCCGACTCGTCTGCCATTGATGGGGTGATCGACAGGGCGAGGTAGGCAAGGGAAAGAGGAATGGAAAACGTTTTCATGACGAGGGTTGATTGCGAAATGATGGCCAAGAAAAGAGTGTCGGTCCAGCCCTGTCAGATCTGGACCGAAGAATTTCTGACCTCCGACGACGCTGTTCGCCTTTTCCGGTTGATTCCACGCTGGCCCACCTGATTTTGGTGGGACGATGTCATCGACTGGATGATTCGTCGCCTTTTGAGCACCCAATCACGTGAGCCTCTCCACCGACGCCCCTCCCTCCTCTCCTTCCTCAGTTCAGCCTGTCTGGGTGATGGGCCATAAGAACCCAGACACCGACGCCATCTGCTCGGCGATCGCCTATGCTGATCTGTTGCGTCAGACCCGGATCCCGGAGGCCGAGGCAGCCTGTTGTGGCACCCCAAACTCCCGAACCAAATGGGTGCTGAAGCAGGCGGGCTTGCCGCGTCCCCGTTTGATCGCCGATGTGCGACCGCGCGCCATCGACGTCTGCCAGGCCGAAGTCGCCACCGCCAGCTTTTCGGACACCATCTTTCAAGCCTATCATCGCATGGCCGACGGGGCCTATCGCAGTCTGCCGGTGGTCGATGACGACCATCGCATCATCGGACTTCTGTCCCTGCTCGATCTGCTGCAACTCCTCATCCCCACGGCAATCGAAGGCGAGGCTGTCCGTGAGGTATTCACCAACATCGGCAGCATGAAGCAGGTGCTCGATGCCGAGGTCGTTTGTCAGCCGGATGACGATGTCGATGCCGATGTGGAATACACGATGATGGTGGCCGGCTCCAGCGAACCCGTCATGGCGGAGCGGATCGGCGCGTTTCCTTCCGAAAAATTGATCATCATCACCGGCGACCGTGCCGGGGTTCAGTTGCTCGCGGTGGAGGCAGGAGTGAAATGTCTCGTCATCACCAGTGGATTCCGGCCCGCCGACGCCATTCTTGTGGCGGCGCAATCGAAGGGCGTGACCATCCTGGTGACTCCTCGCGATACGGCCAGCACCACGCAATTGATCCGGGGTTCGCGCCCGATCCGGCACGCGGTGACGCAGGATTTCACCGCCTTCGATCCCGACCTGCCGCTTCACGTGTTGCGAGATCGGGTTCAGGGGCTCACCCAGTCTTTGTTTCCCGTGGTGGACCCGGAAACGAAAAAACTTCTCGGCGTGTTCTCACGTTCCGATCTTCTGTCCCCGAAACGCCCCAAGCTGATCTTGGTCGATCACAACGAGTTCTCTCAGGCCGTCACCGGCGCCGATGAGGCCGAGATCATCGAGGTGATGGACCATCATCGCCTCAGTGGAAATCTAGTTACCCGAGAGCCGATTCAGTTCATCAACAAGACCGTCGGTTCCACCTGTACCATCGTGGCTCGGGCCTTTCGCAGTCATGGCATCGACCCCACGCCCGCCATCGCCACCTGCATGTGCGCGGGCATCATTTCCGATACGCTAAACCTCACTTCTCCCACCGCGACGGATGAGGACCGCTCCATACTCAAGTGGCTGAGCGAAGTGGCCGGGATCGATGTCGACAAGTTCACCGAGGGATTCTTCGCTGCCGGATCGGTGCTGCGATCCAACCAGCCCGAGCAAGTGGTGGGCTCGGATCGCAAGGAATACGTGGAAAGCGGCTATCGGGTCAGTATTTCTCAGATCGAAGAAGTGGGCATGTCCCATTTTCATCCCGTCCGCGAAACGCTCCAAGCGGAGTTGCGTCGCATGATCACCGAGCACAAACTCGACATCGCCTGCCTCATGGTCACCGACGTGACCCGCAACGACAGCCTGCTGCTGATCGAAGCTCCCGAAGACGTGTTGCGAAGAGTTCAGTATCCCCGGAAAAAGGAAAAGCTTTACCGACTCGACGGTGTCGTCAGTCGCAAAAAGCAGCTCTTCCCCTGGCTCAGCGGCCTCCTCGGTGAAGTCGCTCGCGATGCCAAGGAAGCAGGCCGCGACTGATTGTCGAAACTCAACAGGGTAGGGTCGGCGATCTGACCCTGTTGAATCAGAAGCCGTGCGAACTGCTGGAATCGTCTGGCCGATCCGCATCCGGCTCAGGAGAAAAGCGGTATTTCCGTTTTTCGTAGTTAGGGAAAAGTCGACGGCTGATGGCAGCGGCCGTTTGGATCCAGAGAGTTGGCCAACCAACGACCAAGACAAGAACAAGGATGCCGCTAAAGGGGTCTCGAAAGCTCGCTGGAAGATCCAACCATTCAATCAGCTGCCCCAAAGGAGCGCTTAACGTAAATGCTCCCACAATAAAAAGCCAAGCACACAAACTCTCAATCAAGCCGGGGGAGAGGTCTCGCCAGATTTTCCAGCCGATTCGAATTGACCAGATTCCGAACAGAAACATGACACCGAGGAAGAACCACAAGATGAACCAAAAAGGTCCTTCCGTCAGGATTAGGGCAGAAATTCCTGCGAGAGAACCCACGACCGTGAACATGCCAATCACTCCCACAATCGCTCCCAGCACTCTCACTAAGATCTTGAGGCGCTTTTGAACAAGGGTCGCTGTCATGATCGCGGTCGACCTTTCTACTCTCTCACTCACTTCCCAAACACATCACTTCGCCCGACTGGGTGCTCAGGTAGACCTTGCCGCCAGCGATCGCCAAGCCGTCCCACATGGGCTCGGGCACGGTGCGCTCAGCGACGACGGAGCCGTCGGCGGTGTCCAATACCCTCAGGCGACCGTCTTTGTGCACGGCGTAGAGGCGGTTGTTTCCAGCCAGAGCAAGGGCGTGGATATCGTTGAACAGTTGGGTGCCAGGTTTGATGGGTTCGGCTTTCTTCTCGGCAGGAGTGAAGGGATCGACCATCCACTTGGCGTCCTCCGCGACACGCAGGGAACGATAGGGTTTTTCGCCTTTCCCACCTTTCTGGGCAGCCTCCCAGCCGGTGATCCATTTGCCGCTGAATTTCTCGACCGCATCGGCGTCGAAATCACGACGGAAAATGTCGGTGCCAGCATCGATCTGGCCAAAGACAGCGCCATTGTGAAAGGCAACCAGGGGACGTCGCGGGGCTTCGCCACGGAATCGATCCTGATTGCGCGCTCCATAAGTCCAGCAGCCTCTCGGCACCCAGACGTCGCCCCCGCCGTTGTCGAGTTTGGCAAAGGCGTTCCATTTGTCGACATCGACCGTTTTGCCGTCGCTTGAGAAAATCCACCGCGACATCGCGATGCCGTCGCCTTCCTCGTGAAGGATGTCGATGGGATCAAATTCAAGTCCCGAGTTTTCGTAGAATCCCTGGTAGGCATTCTTTCCGGTGTCATCGGCTTT
>JAGROX010000159.1:1472-6503 GCA_020440025.1 Verrucomicrobiia bacterium | reverse complement strand
CGTCCCGCGACGAAATAGGCGGTGTCTCCGCGCACCAACACGGCACCCGGCACCGGAAACGCGCTCTCGACCTGTCCATAGGCGACAATGCGTTCATCGATCGGGGCGGCCTGGAATTCCCACACGAGCTCTCCGGTGTCGGCGGTGAGCGCGTAGACATAACCCGCGTGATCTCCGAAAAGCGCGAGTCCCCGATGAATCGTAGGCGGGGTATCGACCCGACTGCGGGCGGTGAAACGCCAGGTCTCGGCGCCGGTATCGGCATTGAGGGCAATGACTTCGTGAGCGTCGGAATAGGCGACATACAGGTGACCGTTGGCGACGGTCGACGCGGTGACCGGGCCTTTCACATAGGGATTCTCGATCCAGTCGAAAAGGATGGGCCCCTTGGGAAGCGCCTCCGGATCGGCGAGCTTCACGCTCCATTGGGTGTCGATCACATCGGGACCGGCACTCTTGGCGCTGCCACTGCGCCAGCGATCACCCCGGTAGGTGGGCCAGTCGTTCTCGCCGGGATTGGCGGCCTTGGGATCGACGGAGGCGGAACCCTTTTTGACAGGGAAAACGATTTCCTCGATCGGACGACTCGCCGAGTAGGCCCCTTCGGGCGCCGCCGGTGCCATGGCGACGAAACCCCGCAGCATCGGCCAGCAAGTGCAATGTTTGGGCGTGGTATAGATGAGCCCGTTGGCCGGCACCCAGCCGTTTTCGCGTGAGCAGTTCGCTTTGGTGATTCGATTGGCCACGACATCACCGGTGTTCATGTCGGTCATGTCCATGACGCCGGCAAAGACATAGTTTGGCGTCGCCACCGGGGGGAAACAGTGGGCGAGTCCGGCAGGATGCGTCTTCTTGGTTTCTCCAGTTTTGGGATCCAGTGCCGAAACCTGGATGAGATCGCGACTGGTGTTTTCCTTGTCGGCAGTGTTGATCTTGCCGCCGTGAAGAATCCAGAGGTCGTCCTCGGTGAACATGGCGCGGGCCTGGCGATTATGATTCATCCCAGGGGCGAAATTCAATTCCCAGGAGAGCTGACCATCTTTCGAGGAGAGAATGTGGAGAGCATTACCATCGTCGTGGTCACTGAGCGAGGAAACCTCGTAGGCCATCTGCTCGCCGTGCATGACCACGCGGTAAACCTGGTCGAGCCAGGGGTAATCGGAACGTTTCCATTTCAACTCGCCCGAATAGAGATCAACCGCCATGGCTTCGGATTTTTCGCCGCGTTTCGGCCGACCACGAATCAGGGTCACCGTTTCGTCGTTGGCGGCAAGATTGCGGGCGTCGCCGGCGTCGTGATGCCAGAGTTCCTCGGCGGTCTCGGTGCTGAACGCACGAACCTGATTCTCGTCGGCAGCGATGATGACGTCACGATGATTGATGATTTCATCCGGCTCGTCGATGCCCTCATACTCGCGGGCGAGTTCGCCGGTGGCGGCATGGAAAGCCACCAGCTTTCCTTTGGCGATGGCAAAGAGATACTTGCCGGAAGCCACCGGGCGAGCTCGATCATAGGTGAGACGAGGGAGGTCGAAGGCGGGATCATTCAGATCTCCTTTGCCCAAGTCCTGATGCCAGAGGCGCAGGCCGTTGAAGCTGTCGCGAGCGAGGACGCCACCGTAGAAATTTCGACCGCCCTCGGTGACAAGTCCTTCGACTTCCGACATGGCGGCGGCGACCCAGCGAACGCGTTCCGGCGGACCGACAGCCGTGTCTTTCGAGACCGCATTGCCGTCCGATCCGTGGCGAGGATGTGACCAAGTGTCCATCGCCGCTGGCCAGGGTTTGTGGGCGATCAGCGTGCCGTCGTCGATTTTGGAAATGGTGTCGAAACCCGCTGCTTCCAACTTGGCGGCATCGAGATCGGCGACGCCAGGAGAGACCATGAAGGTGCCGCGAGGCGTGAGAATGCGGTGGATTTCGCTCAGTGGCGTTTCCTTGAGCGCGTGCAGCACGACGGCGTTGACCACATTCTCCGAATAAGGCAGATGATCGGGCGTGGTCAGAGTTTCCGCCGAAGCAAATCCATAGACCCCGTTCGTGTTCAGCGATTTCCGAGATTCCGCAACGACGGCGGGATCGGTATCGAGCACGTTGATGACGTAGCGACCGGTGCGACTGAGTTCCGCCGCTTTGGACGTATCCGCCCCGCCCAATTGTACCACGAGCCCGCCGTGGAGATCGGCCAGAGCGAGAGCGGGTTTGTCTTCAGCCTGAAGCGGCGTTCCAAGGATACCGATCAGGAAAATTGGGACACCGAGAGCGAGAAGAAATCGGCGGCAGTCGAGGAATTTCATGGCCGCAAAGATCTCAGGTGGCGACCCTTGGTGTCAATGGGCGTGATTGACACGAAAGCGTCAGGCAGCCCACGGAGTGAAGCTCTTGCGCAATGCCTCGGATTCCGCCACTTTGCCGGAATGAAACGTGTTTCCCCTATTCTATTGGTCGCGTCACTGATGGTGGCTCCCTGGTTCGCCCTCGTCGGTCAAGACGACGGTGCGATGACTTCCCTGTTCAACGGCAAGGACACCACCGGTTGGAAAAACCCCTATGATTGGGGCAAAGCCGAAGTCGTTGGCGACGAGATTCATCTCACCGCCGACAAGAAATTCTTTCTCGTGACCGAAAAGGAATACAGCGACTTCATTCTGGAAGGCGAAGTCCATCTGCCCGAAGGCCAGGCCAACTCCGGATTCATGTTCCGTTGCCACGTCGAGCCGAACAACGTTTTCGGCTACCAGGCCGAGGTCGATGGTTCTGATCGTTGCTGGTCGGGTGGTCTCTATGACGAAGGCCGCAATCAGTGGCTCTGGCCCAGCCAGAAAGGTCGCACCAAGGTGGAAGCCGCTCTCGCCCACGAAGCCGAGTCCCAGGCCTATTTCAAAAAACCGGAAGTGAAGGGCGCCCTGAAACGGAACGGCTGGAATCTCTATCGCGTCACCTGCAAAGGAAACTCCATCAAGATCGAAGTGAACGGCGTGGTCACCACGGAATACACCGACGACACCGACGCCAAGGGCCACATCGGCATCCAGCACCACGGCGAGAAGGGTCAGACCTACCGCTTCCGCAATCTGCGGATCAAGGAGCTGTGAGGAAAATATCAGAGTCGACTCAACAGGGTTAGGTCGGTGATCCAACCCTGTTGGGAGTGGCCTGTTTTTGAGTCGAGTTCGGTTTTCCCTGAGCCGGGAAATTTTCTGCGGCTTTTCCCTGTGAGAGAGCCTTTTCATCCGTTCTGATTGAAGAAACGGAAGCTCCGGGGCGTCGAAAAGCCTGAAGGGCGGCGCGCTAACTTAACCTGGCGCCGGTGTTTTCTTGCCCTCCGTTTCCCACCCATTCATCAGTCCCTGTTTTTCATTCATGCTTTCTTCTTTCTTGCTGCCGATGTCCCGTCTCTCGCTTGGCTCTCTCGCATTCAGTTTTCTGATCCTGCTTTCGGCCTGCGGGCCGGGTGAAAAAATCGATTCGGCTCCTTCGCCGCCCTCGGAGACGGAAGCGGCTTCCCCGCTCTCCCCTGCCCCCTCAACGACAGACCCGGTGTCGGAGAAAATCGAGGCCTTTACCGGCGGTCACACCAAGCTGGCATGGGCCCGCTACACCGGTGGCGGTAGTGACGTCTTTGCCAACTACGACAAGCTGCAACTCTGGGGCATCGACACCCGCGACGGTCTCGGCATTCGGCCCATCCTTGAGGACGAATCAAACTATTCCCGACCCATCATTCTCCCCGATGGAAGCGGACTCGTGTTTTCCAACAAAGGCACCATCAAAAAACCCTCCGGGAAAAAGGTTTTCAGCCCAGCCGTGTTCCGGGTCGACTGGAACGGGGAAAACCTGACGGAACTCGCCTCGGGATACGCCACCGACGTTTGGCGCGATCCGGCGACAGGCACGGACTGGGTCTACGCCACGGACCTCCTGGCCACGGATCGCTCCAGCATCGAGGGGTCGAAACTGGAACGATTCCCGCTGAACGATCCCGCAAAGCGCGAGACCGTTTGGGACAAAACCCGCGTCAGCACCGAGAACGTGCAACTCTCTCTCGATGGCGCGAGGGCCTCCTGCCTTTTCCCCTGGCCCGATGCCGGGGTGCTGAATCTGGAAACGATGAAACAGCAAAAATATCAACACGGTTGCTGGCCATCCATGTCACCGGACAGCAGTCATCACGCCTGGGTGTTCGATGGTTCGCACAAGAATCTCGTCATGTTCACCGACGGCGGGGCAGAACAATGGACGGTGCCAGTGAACACCGCGCCCGGCGCGAGCAAGCACGAAATGTATCACCCCCGATGGAGTAACCATGTCCGCTACCTCACCATCACCGGTCCCTATTCCGGGGAAACAGTGACGCGCTCGGACTCGGGCGAGGTGGAGGTCTACGTCGGCAAATTTTCCGCCGATCTGAAACAGGTCGAGGACTGGCTGCAGGTGACCGATGACGAATCCGGCGATCTCTTTCCCGACCTCTGGATCGCCGGCGGTGAATTGGCCAGCGTCGGATCCGCACCCGCCGCCCCGGCAACTGCAGATTCGACCGCCGAGAAAAACGACTGGCCCATCGGCGATGCCCCCCGGCTGTTTGTCTGGAAAAACCGCGACGCCGACAATGCCATCGATGCCGAGGGCACGCGCGAGTCGTCGGTGGAAGCGAAGGGACGCGCCCGCTTCGGGCCGCATTTCGAAATGCTGACGGATGGAGGGCATTTCGAAATGGACGAGGCATCGGCCGCAGCGGTGGAAAAAAAAATCGACAGAAAGGGAACCCAGCCGTTCACAGTTGAGTTGCTGGCCATTCCTTCGAGAAGCGAGGAAACCGGCGATCTCTTCCGGAGTTCCGGCCTGACTATTTCCCAACTCAAAGGTCAATGGGTTTCCAATGGCATCGCCGTCGGCGGCTCCCTAGGTCCAGTAACTCCAAACCAACCGTCCCATCTTGCCGTTGTGTTCGACGGAAAAACCCAGCATCTCTATCTCAACGGCAAGGCACCGCCAACTGTCGACGAAGACCTCCCTTTGTTAGGTGCA
>JAGROX010000159.1:0-1391 GCA_020440025.1 Verrucomicrobiia bacterium | reverse complement strand
GAAGACATCGCCGCCAGCGCGGACTGGTGGGAAAAGACGATTGCTGCCCGCAAGCCCATCCCCACGGTTCGCCTGCGCGGCAAGCTGATCGAAATGACCGAAACCCGGCCGGTCGAAGCCTTGGATACCTATCAACGGGGCCTGCTGGGCTATCTCTACGAAGTCGAGGAAGTGCTCGAGGGAAAATATGACGGCGACAAGGTGATGGTCATGCACTGGACGATTCTGGATCGTACCCCGCTCTCGGGATTCCCCCGCGAGATTGGCAAGAGCTACGAGCTGACTTTGCAGCCCTACGCCGCCCATCCGGAGTTGGTGAGCGAACGCCAGTGGAATGATCTGTTCGATCCCTCGGAACCCTATTTTGATATCGCAACTCCGGAGGAATGAGGTTTCCAATCTGAAGCGACTCCGAACGATTTGATGAGCGACTCTCTCAGACCGTTTGGAGCCTTCAAATTCTGGGCCTTGGGAACTTGTTTCGGATTTCGAGTTTAGAACTTCGGATTTCCCTTTGGGATTGGCGCTTGCGTTGCCCGCCGATTCGCGTTTTCTGGAGAGTCCGCACCGATCCTCGTAAATCTGGTGGCGGAGTTCTGAATTTTTCTTTTCTCCAAGGTGAATCTCCCGACTGCCATCCCCCGCCCCTGCGCCGTGAAGGCTCTGTTCGCGCTGTTGTTGTTGGCGAGTGGGTTGATGACGTTGACGTCCTGCGATCCCGTCATCGACACGGAACTGCCCAAGGTCCCCGAGATTCTCGCCACCGAACCGCTCTCTCGCCAGATCGAGGAATTCGTCGGCGGTCACGCCAAACTCGTCTGGGCCAAGCATGCCGGCAACGGTTCGCCGGATACCTTTGCCAACTACGAGGAACTGGAACTCTGGGGCATCGACACCCGTGATGACCGTGGTGCCCGGCGCATCCTTGAGGACATGTCCAACTATGGTCGTCCCATGGTCACTCCGACCGGGAACGACATCGTCTTCACTCACAAGGGCACCCACAAAATGGAAGGGTCCAAGGCCAAATATTTCTCACCTGTTGTTTTCCGAGTCGACTGGGAAGGCAAACATCTGGAAAAACTCGCCGAAGGCTATGCCGTCGATGTCTGGCGCGACCCAGCCACCAGCATCGAATGGGTCTACGTGGCCGATCTCGAACCTACCGATCGCGCCAGCATGAAGGCGAAAAAACTGGAGCGATTCAAACTGCTCGACCCCGGTGATCGCGAACTCGTCTGGGACCAGACCGAGATCAGCACCGAAAACATCCAGCTGTCCCGCGATGGCTCCCGGGCCTCCTGCCTTTTCCCCTGGCCCGATGCCGGGGTGCTGAATCTCAGCGAAATGAGCCATCAAAAATATCAGCATGGCTGCTGGCCGTCCCTCGC
>JAGROX010000158.1 GCA_020440025.1 Verrucomicrobiia bacterium | reverse complement strand
GCCCAGCGTTGAACTTTTCGCCCGCGGCGAAGTTGTCAGCGTTTTTCAGTCCAGCCATGATCCGTTTCGAAAAGAGATGATCTACAAAAAATCAGTTACTTACTTACCCGCCGTCGCAGCGGTTTGAAGGGCACGCAGGTAGGCGGTGATCGCCCAGCGATCCTCCACCGGAACCGCTCCGTTGTATGGCCCCATCAGGCCCTTGCCATGAGTAATCGTCCAAAAAATCTGGCCGTCGGGCATCGCCGCCACCCGAGGATCGAGGAGGTTTGCCGTCGGCGGAATGGCCCAATATTTGGTGACCACTCCCTGACCGTTGCCGGAAGTTCCGTGACAGGCCGTGCAATAAATCTGAAAACGTTGCTCCCCACGCTGAAGGAAGGCTTCATCGACCGTGACCTCTTCGGGCATCCCATTGCCATAGAAATCACCAAAGGTGCCGCTGAGGTAATACTCACCGCCGACCGGCTGATCTTCTTGGGAAAGCGGAAGCTTGTATCCGATCGGGACCGTGCCCGCCACGGGACGCCGGGCACCACTGCCGTCGGCGAAAAAATCGGTCGGCTTCTGGAACTTCAGCTTGTACTGCCAGTCCATGTCCGGAAAAAGATACAGCGGCGGCTTGGTGAATTTTTCACCGCGGGGACCAATCCCCACGGCCAGCATCACCGCAATCGCGAACAAGATAAGAAAAAACCAGCGCATTTCGTTCCGTTCAGTTCAGGCGTCTCTATCGCGTTTCGTTTCGAATTCGAGATTCATCCGTTGATCAACCCTCGACCACTTCGGTCGACTTCGCGCCGATCGATTCGAGGAATTCTTTGGTTTTCTCAACGCGAAACTTGGGATCCTTGCTCTCGATCACGAGAACAAAGCCATCATCGGAAAATTTCTTAAAGATCGCCGACTCGAAAAGTGGGTGATTCCATCGTGGCAGCATGATGAAAAGCAAGAGCCCAAACAGCGTGGCGAAAGCCGACAGCAGAATGGTCAACTCGAAGGTCACCGGGAAGAAGGCGGGAACGGTGTTGAGGTTCGTCGGCTTCCCCTGCACCACGGTGGGATAGAGATTCACCTGGGTGAAGAACTGTAGCACCAGCGCAGTGGTGAAACCGGTCAGACCGCCTCCCAAAACCACGGCGGAAAGCCAGGATTTTTTCATGCCCATCGCCTTGTCCATGCCATGGATCGGGAAAGGCGTGTGGACATCCCAACGCTTGAATCCCGCGTCCCGCACCTTTTCGGCAGCGTGATAGAGATCCGAGGCACTTTCGAACTCGGCCACGATTCCGAAAGGTTGCTTGGTGCTGGTGGCGGTGGTGCTCACGGTAATGGTCGAAGATCTGGCGAAAGCAGAAGAATGAGGCAAAAGGTTCGGACGATTCTAAAAAGAGACGGCTCAGCCGTTGGCGCGTTCAGCACGGCGGGCGTCTTTGATTTTTTTCCAATCGTGGTAATGCGGATCCGCCTCGGGCAACACCCCTTTCACCTCGGCAATGGCGATGACGGGAAGGAAGCGGATGAAAAGAAGGAACAGGCTCATGAAGAGACCAAAGGTGCCGCAGAACATGAGTTTCTCCACCCAACTCGGATGATAGATGCCCCACTGCGCCGGCAGGAAGTCGATCGAGATAGATGTCGGGATGATCACGAAACGTTCGAACCACATCCCTGCATTGACGATATTGGCAACGATGAACACGACCCAGAGGTTACTCCGCGCTTTCTGGAACCAGAAGATCTGCGGGGCGATCACGTTGGCGAAGAACATGCAGTAGTAATAGTAGCGATAGGGACCACTGAGAATACGAAGATGGAAGGCATCGGCCTCGAATTTGTTTCCGCTGTAGTAACTGATGAACAGCTCCATGATGTAGGCGTATCCCACGATCGTCCCCGTCATCAGGATGATCTTCGCCATGTTGTCGATGTGTTTCATCGTGAACATGTCCTGCAGCCCATAGATGAGTCGGCAGGGAAGCATCAGCGTCAGCACCATGGCAAAGCCGCCGAAAATAGCGCCAGCCACGAAGTAGGGCGGAAAAATGGTGGTGTGCCAACCAGGAATCACCGACGTCGCGAAGTCGAAGGAAACGACGGAGTGCACCGACAACACCAGCGGGGTCGAGAGCGCCGCCAGAAGGAGATAGGCCATCTCGTAGTGCTGCCACTGACGGTTTCCCCCGCGCCAACCGAGAGCGAAGAAGCCGTAGAGAACCCGGCGGATCTTCGTCTTGGCCCGGTCACGCAAGGTCGCGAGATCGGGAATCAGCCCGATGTACCAGAAAATCACCGATACCGTGAAGTAGGTCGACACGGCGAACACGTCCCAAAGGAGTGGACTCTTGAAGTTCTGCCAGATGGCATTGGAGTTCGGCACCGGAGCCAGGAACCACACCATCCAGAAACGACCGACGTGGAAGCCTGGGAAGATACCGGCACAAACCACCGCGAAAAGCGTCATGGCTTCCGCAGCCCGGTTCACCGAGGTCCGCCATTTTTGACGGGTCAGGAAAAGAATGGCGGAAATCAGGATTCCCGCGTGACCGATACCGATCAAGAAAACGAAGTTAACGATCGCCCAGCCCCAGGCGACCGGCTGATAATTCCCCC
>JAGROX010000157.1 GCA_020440025.1 Verrucomicrobiia bacterium | reverse complement strand
CTGGAAGGCGGATACTTCCTCCGGGCTCGGATCCCGTCCGGTGAGACTCGGATAAATCCGCTGAAGGAACCGCTCATCCGACAGCGGTTCTGACGGCTTTGCCAGAGCCCGAAGATTCGCCAGATAGTTGGAATGTTTGTCGTTGTCCGTCGCTGGTGTATTGGGAACGTGATCCAAGCGCTTGAAAATCAATTGGTCGATCTGTTTCGTGGCGGTTGCCGCGTCGGAGGGAAAGGTGAGGCGAACCAAGGCCTGATCGGCGGCGATGAGTTGATCGAGAGGAAACGTAACTTCATTTCCGTTCGCCACTTTGAAAATTACCTTCCTTTGGCCGCGTCCTAACCCGATCAATTCGGCTTCGAGCGTTCTTCCTTGGAGATCAGTCCAGGTCCGCCCCTCCACTTTCTCAGCTGATTGGACGGGAAACGCCGACAGAAATCCGAGGGTGCCGATTCCGATCTGAATCCATATCGCCTTCATTCGACACTGAAACTACTCAAGTCGGGTGTCTGTTGTAAAGCTCCGCTTGGGGTCAGTCGGGAGCTCCAGGGTAGGAACTGGGGACGAAACTGGTAGTAGCGATAATTCCCCACGCCACTGGGCTCGGGCTGATCTTCTGAAAATGGCCTCGCCAAACCATCCCTCACCGATCTCTGCCAGCGGGGGGAAGAGATCTCCAAAGAACGGATTTCTATGTTCGAAAGAACCTGCCCCCCGGCGTGAACACGTATTCTGAATCGCTGGCCCCGACGCTTTGGGTTTCCTATGTTTCTCAGTGGAATCCAGAAGGGTTCCGCAGACCTCCCGTCTTCCTCAGTCATGCTCACCATTCTCGGCCAAAACTCCGGGCGCTTTTGCGACGGTCTATCGCGGCGCTCTTTCCTCCAAATCGGAGGACTCGCTCTCGGCGGCGCCAGCTTGCCCCAGCTTCTGGCTGCGGAATCGGCCAACGGCGGGTCATCCCGCGGCATCAATCACAAAGCGGTGATCATGATTTTCCTGCCCGGCGGGCCGCCGCATCAGGACATGTGGGACCTCAAGGTCGACGCCCCGAGCGAGATTCGTGGAGAGTTTCGCCCCATCAGGACAAATGTGCCGGGCATCGAAATTTGTGAAGAATTCCCCCGCATCGCCAAAATGGCGGATAAGTTTTCTTTCGTTCGCTCCATGGTCGGAGCCGAAGGCCCCCACGATGCGATGATGTGCCTGACAGGACGTCCCGGCAAAAAGAACGTCCCTCCCGGCGGCTGGCCAAGTCTCGGCGCGGCACTTTCCAAACTCGACGGTCGCGTCAACGATGCCTGCCCTCCCTTCGTCGGACTTTCGCCAAAATGCGGTCACGATGAATGGGGCGACCCCGGTCAGGCGGGATTCCTCGGGCCATCGCACTCTCCTTTCACGCCGTTCCGGGGAGCCGGAAAGGAAGACATCGTCCTCAAGAATGTCAGCTTGGAGCGTCTCGACGATCGCAAGGCGCTGCTCGGCAGTTTCGACAACTTCCGTCGAGACGTCGACAACTCGGGGATGATGCAGGGACTCGATACCTTCAATCAGCAGGCCTTCGGAGTCCTGACTTCAAGCGCCCTCGCCGATGCTCTCGATATTTCCAAGGAAGATCCCAAGCTCATCGAACGCTACGGTAAAGGCTCTGAACAACTTCGCGCCGACGGCTGTTGGAAGCGCCTCGATCAATTCCTGATGGCACGGCGCCTCGTCGAGGCCGGTGCCCGCTGCGTGACTCTCGGTTTTTCGCGTTGGGATTGGCATGGTGAAAATTTCAAACGTGGTCGCGAAGATTTTCCACTCCTCGACCAAGGCGTCAGCACTCTGGTCCAAGATCTACACGACCGAGGGCTGGACAAGGACGTAAGCGTCGTGGTGTGGGGCGAGTTTGGTCGCACTCCAAAAATCAATCCGAATGCCGGTCGCGATCACTGGCCACGCGTCAGTTGCGCCCTGCTCGCGGGCGGCGGGATGAATCACGGCCAGATCATTGGCGCCACCGATCGGCTTGGCGGTGAGGCTACAGAGCGCCCCGTGGAGTTCCAGGAAATCTTCTCGACGCTCTACCACAATGTTGGGATTGACGCGAGGAACACCACGGTGAATGACCTGACCGGTCGCCCGATGTATCTCGTGGACAGCCAATATGCACCGATGCGCGAGTTGATTGGTTGAGCAAATTCCTCTGCCGTTGGGGCCACAACTAGCGCCCCGGCTAAGACCTCGAGTCTCTCTACCCAGCCGTCATCGCGCGGACGTGAAGACGTATGCCTAAGGACTCGCCCCATCAAAGGCGACCTCGTATCCTAGCAACAGCCTGAAAAAACTTTCTGTCATGGCAATCAAACGTATCGTCTCATCCTTCATCGCCGTCGCAATATTTGCCTCGGTTCCACTTCATGCTCAGGAGGCTCCAACTCCCGAAGTGACAAAGGCCGCCAGCCCGGCAGCTCAGCCGGCAGCGCCTCCAGTCGCTCCTTCGCCGCCCCCGCCATTGCCGGCCGCGAAACTGTCGCTGCAAATCGAAACCGCCTCGCTGAAGGGACCGTGGTCTGGGCAACAACTGGTCGTCTCCGATGCCATCGGAAAAGATGCGCGTGATGTCACCTCAGCCGCCACTTTTCGCGCCGAGCCCGCCGGCGTGGTGAATATCGACGAACATGGCTACGTGACTCCCATCGGTGATGGTCAGGCCAAAATCACGGCGACCTTGCCAGGTCATTCCGGCGCACCCGCCGCGACCACGATCTCGGTGTCGGAATTCGGCACCGAACCGACGATTCAATTCCCCACCGAAGTCGTTCCGGTTTTCACCAAATACGGATGCAACGGCGGCGGTTGTCACGGCAAGTCAGGCGGGCAGAACAATTTTCGACTTTCCCTGCTCGGCTACGAACCGTGGAACGATCACGACTATCTTGTCCGAGAATCCCGCGGTCGCCGCATTTTCCCCGCTGCTCCCGAGCACAGTCTGCTACTCATGAAAGCCACCGGCGAAATCCCCCACGAAGGTGGGATTCGCATGGAGAAGGGAACACCGGACTACAACGCGATCACCCGTTGGATCCGCCAAGGCATGCCCTATGCCCCGGACGACGCTCCGAAAGTGGAACGCATTGCGGTTTTCCCTCAAGATCGCGTCTCCACACCGAAAGCCGAGCAGCAACTGGCGGTGACCGCCTACCTGACCGATGGGAGCACCCGCGACATTACCCGCCTCGCCATCTACGAAGCCAACCAGGAAACCATGGCCGAGGTCGACGACAGCGGCCACGTCGTGCTGAAAGAAGAAACCGGCACCACATCGATCATGATTCGTTTCCAGGAACACGTTGCCGTTTTCCGCGCCACGATTCCTCTGGGAGCCAAGATGCAGGAGCTGCCGAAACCGAAGAACTTCATCGACGAACAGATCTTCAAGAAACTTACCCTGCTCGGGCTTCCGCCGTCCGAGCCCGCCGATGACACCACGTTCCTTCGCCGCGTTGCCGTCGACATCACCGGACGCCTCCCCAGCGCGGAAGAAACCCAGGCCTTCCTCGCTTCCACCGATCCCGAAAAACGCTCCAAGCTGATCGATAGCCTGCTCGACTCGCCAGACTACGCGGCTTACTTTGCACAGAAGTGGGCGGGCATTCTGCGTAACAAGCGGGCCAAGGATACCTACCAGCGCGGCACCTATGCATTCCACGATTGGATTAGGGCCAGTCTGGGGGAGAACAAGCCCTTCAATCAGTTTGTCAGCGAAGTCATCACCGCTTCCGGCGAAGTTGGACAGAATCCGGCTGTTGCCTGGTATCGCGCAGTGAAAGATCAGAAGGAGCAAATGCAGGATATCGCGCAGGTATTCCTCGGCATTCGCATGCAATGCGCCCAGTGCCATCATCATCCCTACGAAAAATGGTCACAGAATGACTACTACAGCTTCACCGCCTTCTTCTCGGCCATCGGACGCAAACCCGGCGAGCAGCCGGATGAAGAGATCGTGTTCCACAAACGCACGGCGGCCAGCATGCAGAATCCCAACACCAAGGAGACGCTGAAGCCGAAACCGCTCGGGGAAGATTCACTCGAACTCACGCTCGATCAGGATCCCCGGAACGAACTCGCCGCATGGCTGACTTCTGAAGAAAACCCCTACTTCGCCCGCATGTTGGTGAACCGCTACTGGAAGCACTTCTTCAGCGTCGGGCTGGTGGAACCCGAGGACGACATGCGAGTGACGAATCCGGCGACCCATCCGGAACTCCTCAACGCCTTGGCCACTCATTTTGCCGACAGTGGATTTGACCTCAAGGAACTCATCCGCACCATCTGTAACAGTCGAACCTACCAGCTCAGTGCCGTACCCAACGACTACAACGTGGCCGATTCGCAGAACTACTCCCGCTACTATCCGAAGCGGCTGCAGGCGGAGGTCCTGCTCGATGCCATCAATGTGGTGTCGAACTCCGAGGACACGTTCAAAAACCAGCTGAGCGGCGTTCGCGCCACCTGGTTGCCGGACGACAAATTCAACTCCGACTCCTATTTCCTAACCGTTTTCGGCAGACCTGAAATGGATAGTGCCTGCGAATGTGAGCGCGTCGCCGATGCCAACCTGGCGCAGAGCCTTCACCTCATCAACTCGGACACCATCCAGAACAAACTGGCTCATGGCGACGGTCGCGCCAACGCTCTGGCAAAAGCCACCGACCGCCCCGATGCCGATCGATTGAAGGAACTGTATCTCTACGCGCTCTCGCGTGAACCCCGCCCCGAAGAACTCGGAGCAGCTCAAGCCCACCTGACGAAAAAGCGAACTCAGGCGGGTGAGAAAGCCGACGACGAGATGACCCCCGAGAAAGCCGAGCAAGAAGCCTTTGAAGACATCCTCTGGGCTCTGGTGAATACCAAGGAGTTCCTCTTCAACCACTAACGGGACTTCGCTTCCCGATTGACCTGCGGGTCCTGGCGAAAACCCCTCAACACCCCTTTCGCTGGGATCCAGAAAACGCCGACGGCTCCGTTCGCGAACCTGCCATTCATGAAACGCCATTCCTTTCGTTGTTTCCCCTTCCCATCCTTGTCGAGCGCGACGCTGTTTCTGATGTTGGCAACCATGCCGCTTCAGGCACAGTTGCCGACGGCGGAACTACACTCGCTCTCGCCTCCTGCGGTGTTGGCAGGCACCACCACCGAGGTCAACCTCGCCGGAGTCAATCTCGATGACCTGAGCGCCCTTCATTTCTCCGATTCTCGCATCAAGGCGGAGCCGGTCATTCTACCGGAATCTGAATTCCGGAAGGGACCGATTCACAGCGGGAATCTTTTCAAAATCACCGTGCCCGCCGATCTGCCGGAAGGCATCGTGCAGGTGCGAGCTCAGGGCTACTTCGGACTCACCACTTCCCGGCCGCTTTACATCGTCGGAAAAGATCACGCTCTTCTGGCCGATGCGGGCGCGATTCATCACGAGATCGAAACCGCCCCCGAACTTCCCCTCGAGGCTCTGGCTCACGGCGACACCGATGCCAGCAAGATCGATTATTGGAAATTTGCCGCCAAGAAAGGCCAGCGACTCCTCATTCATTGTCAGTCCGAACGCATCGATTCCCGCGCCGATGCCACCCTCACCGTGGTCGACAGCAGCGGTCGTGAGCTCGAGCGCAATCGCGATGCCATCGGACGCGATCCCATGATCGATTTCACCGCGCCCGCCGATGGAACCTACTACGTCGGGGTTTTCGATTTTCTCTATAACGGGGGCGACACCTACTCCTACCTCCTAACCATCAGTGCCCGGCCCTGGATCGATGCCGTCTTCCCTCCGGCGGGTCAACAGGGTCAAGTCATGGAGGCAACCCTGTTGGGTCGCAATCTTCCCGGAGGCAGTCCGGGTGAAGGTCTGAGCATCGACGGCAAGCCGCTGGAAACACTCCCGGTGCGGATCACCGTTCCGGCAGGTCCGGATGCGCCAAGGTTTAACTCGAGCCGCCCTACTCACGCCCTGCTTCCCACTTTTTCGTTTCGGGAAGCCAACTCCAATTCCATCGACCTTGGCATTGCTGAGGCTCCGGTGATTCCGGTGGAAAACGACGCGACCATTCCCACCGTCACTCCACCCTGCGAGATTGCGGCTCGGTTCGATGCCGATGGCGACTCGGACGAGTTTCGATTCTTGGCCAAGAAAGGCGTCACCTATTGGGTGGAGATCATGGGCGACCGGCTCAGTGGAAAAATCGACCCCTATCTCATCGCGGAAAAAGTCACCAAGGCCGCAGACGGTGCCGAAACCTTTGCCAAGGTTCGTGAAGCCGATGACAGCAGCGGAAAAGGCGGCACCACCTTTGACGCCGCCTCTCGGGATACTGCCATCAGTTTCGCCGCAGATCAGGATGGCGAATACCGCATCAGTGTCATCAATCAATTCGCCAGTGGCGGGCCCGATCAACATTACCGGCTGGCCATTCACGAGGCCCGCCCCGACTTTCAGCTTCTCGCCGTCCTGGAGCGGCCTTACCTCGAAGCCAATCAGGTTTACTCATCAGCTCCCCTGCTGCGGCAAGGGGGAACCGCTCCCTTGAAAATCCTCGTTCAACGCGAGGATGGTTTCGCCGAACCGGTCACGATCAAGGCCGAAGGATTGCCCGCCGGCGTGACCTGTCCGCCCGTCACCGTTGCGGGCAAAGACGAAGTCGCCTGGCTGGTCTTTCAGGCGGCGCCCGATGCTGCGACTTGGGCAGGAGACATCAAAGTGAGCGGCACGGCCAAGCTTGCCGAGGCAGAGATCACCAGACCGGCTCGCTCGGGCGGCGTCGCGTGGTCGACGGCAGATCGAACTAAGGACCGATTGCGCTCCCGGCTCGATCTCGGAATTCCACTGGCAGTGAGTGCTGCCGAGAAGGCTCCCGTGGCCTTCGAATTGGCGAACCCGGCTCCGCTTTCGGTGGAGATGGGAGCCAAGCTGGAAATTCCGGTCAAAATCACCGCTCGGAACGGAGTCAAAGGCCCCCTCGTCATTTCCCCCGACGGTCTTC
>JAGROX010000022.1:15983-38426 GCA_020440025.1 Verrucomicrobiia bacterium | reverse complement strand
AGCGAAATGTGCCAGCGACGCCAGAACTCGGTGATGCTTTTCGATTTGTAGGGCGAATCGAAGTTCTCCGGAAAATGGAAGCCAAACATCCGCCCGAGACCGATCGCCATATCGGAGTAGGCGGAGAAGTCGTAATAGATCTGAAAGGCATAAGCCATCACCCCCAGCCACGCGATCGGTGCGGTCAGCACGCCCTCGCCCGCTCCGAAACACTGATCGGCAATCGCCCCCATGGGATTGGCGAGAATGATCTTCTTGGCGAAACCGACATTGAATCGAGTGAACCCGGCCACGAATCCCTCCACGGTATGCTCGCGCTCCCGGAGTTGATCGGCCACGCTGCCGTAGCGAACGATGGGACCGGCCACCAGTTGGGGAAACATCGATACGTAACAGGCGAAATCGATGAAATTCCGCGCTGGCACGGCGTGCCCCCGATAGAGGTCGATGGAGTAACTCATCGACTGNNAAGGTGTAGAACGAGATCCCGACCGGCAGGACGATGTTGTAGAAAAAATCGGGCAGCGCCACCGTGCCGAAACCGAGCATCTCCGAGGCCACGCTGACATTCCCGGCGAGGAAGGCGGTGTACTTGAAAAAGGCGAGGATCAGCAGGTTCGAAAACACCGACAGGAGCATCCCCCGCTTTCGCTGCTTTGGCGAGGCTCCCGGAGCCGTGATCATCTTGCCACAGGCGTAGTCGATCACGGTCGACCCGAGCATGAGCAGGGTGAACCAGGGATTCCACCACCCGTAGAACACGTAGCTGACCAGTGTCAGCATGAGGTGCTTCAGCGCCCGCGGCGAGGCGTAGTAGAGCAACAACGCCAGCGGCAGAAAATAGAAAATGAAGATGTGAGAACTGAAAACCACGGCGACAAAAAGAGTCTCGGCCCTATCGGCATTCGGGCGCTAACCGTGAGCGCAACCCCCTAACGTTGCAAGGACTTTGGACCTTAGGAATTTCTCCAACATATCAGGCTTTCGGCATCGTGATGTAGGGCGCTCGGAGGTAATGCGGCTCAAGCGGTTCGACCGCACGGCGTGCGATGTCCTCGGCACTCAAGACCGCCGCCCGACGCGCCAAGCGTTCCGCCACCGGTTGGGCGAGTGTCACCGACTCAAAGGCGTCCGCGACAACGGGATCGGAAGTGAACACGGGAATCTCCTGCTGACTTAACAGGGTTAAGTCGTCGACCAAACCCTGTTGAGTCACGAGTTCCGGCTCGGCAGAAAGCACACCAGAAATGATGCGGGCGACGAACCAGGATTGACGTCGGGCATCGCCGATGACGGCGTAATCGGTCGCCTCGGTATCGATGGCTTCCAGCGAGGACAACCCGACAACCGGCGCCCCGAGCGCGAGACTGAGTCCATTGGCAACGGCAATCCCCACCCGCACGCCGCCGTAGGAACCGGGACCGCGACCGATGACGATGAGTTCCAGTTTCCGACGGCAACGATCGAGCGCCTCTTTCAGCGGCTCAAAGATGACGGCGTTGTGGGCACGTTGGGAGGTGAATTCCGCCGTCCATACCACGGTGCTGGACTTGGGATCAAACAACGCGAGGCTGGCGTTGGGAACGGAACTTTCGATGGCGAGAATCACGGAAAAGTTTTCAGCGCGCAGTTTTCAGTTTTCAGTGGTGCACCTGCGTACGCCATTTTCGATGATTTCAAAACGAAACCACCGGGTATTGGGCGGAAGCAGTTCGGGGAATTTGTCGGCCCATTCCACGAGAAGCACGCCCTCGGCTTCGTCGAGATAGTCATCCCAGCCGATGCCGAGCAGTTCGCTGGCAGAGTCAAGTCGGTAGAAATCGAAGTGAAACACGGGCACTCGGCAGTCGGTGGCATACTCGTGAACCAGGGTGAATGTCGGGCTGGTGACGGCAACCGGATCGCCCCCGAGGCCTTCGACGATGCCTTTGGAAAAATGCGTTTTTCCCGCCCCGAGTTGACCGACGAGTGCGAGCACATCACCGGCCTTCAACTCGGCGGCAATCTCGGCGCCAAAGGCGAGCATGGCGGCCTCATTCTGGATGTCTCGATCCTGGCTCATCCTTTTCGGAAATGTTCCCATCCACCCGTCAGTGGGGTTTTCTCGCTCTCGGTAATCTCCCCGATGACGGTCAGCGGCAGATCGGAAAAAGCAGTCGCCCAACTTTTGAGCAGTTCATCCGCCGACTCACTCGGAAGGGTCATGAGCAATTCGTAGTCTTCGCCATCGCCCACGGCGGCGCCGACATCACAATCGTCGTGACAGGGCACGGCTTCGAAATCGATCCGCCAACCGAGATTACCGCTGGCTTTGGCGAGGCGCGGCAGGTCTTTGGCGAGACCGTCGCTGAGATCCATCATCGCGGTCGGTCGATCGGCACCCGCCGAGGCGAGCCATTGCGCTTCGCGGAGCCGGGGAACGACGTCGAGATGTCGCCCGCTGACGAAGGAACCGCCCAAGCGACCCGTCACGGTGATCCGATCGCCCACCTTGGCCCCGTGACGAAAGAGGCAGCGGTCTCGCGGCACCGTCCCGGTGAGCATTAGGGAGAGAAAGGCAATCTCGGCATTCTCCGGCAAGGAGGATGTCTCGCCCCCGACAATGGAAACGCCGTAGTGTTCCGCCGCTTTTTTCAGACCACGATACCAGCCCTCCACGGTGGAGACGTCGTGATCCGCTGGCACTGCGATGGTGACCAACGCAGCGCGCGGAGTTCCGGCCATGGCGGCGATGTCGGAAAGGGAACGACAGAGCGCTTTCCATCCCACCTGCTCGGGATCAGTGCCATGAGAAAAATGAACTCCCTCGACGAGGCAATCCGTTTTCAGCAACTCATAGACTTCCGGATCGCTCGACTGCATCACGGCACAGTCATCGCCCGGACCGGTCACGACTTCGGGACCGAGAGGAAGTCCGACAGTGACCCGATCAATGAGGGCATCTTCGCCGATGTCGCTGAGCTTTTCCATCGTTTCAAAAAAAGAGAGACAGGAAGTCAGATCACCCTTCGCCTCCGACGCCAGAGAGGATGAGCGCCACATTCACGATGTTGAAGACTGAGTGAACTCCCATGGGCACCCAGATGCTGCGACTGCTTTCGTAAAAAAGATTCAGGAACAGGGCAAAACCAAAGAGAGGCAACAGCGCCAGGATGCTCTGGTGTGCGACCGCAAAAAGCGCACTGGTGACAAAGGCGGCGAACATGGCACCGGTGAAACGTTTCATGACCCCGTAGCAGTAGCCGCGGAAGACAAGCTCCTCGATGACCGGCGCGACGAGGCAAGCATTGATCACGAGCAAAATCTTCAAACCCAGACTGGTGCTTTCCCTCATGGATTGCACGGCGGCCTGCTCCTCGATTTCCTTGCCGAAGATGCCCTCGAATAACTGCGGCATGCCGTGGCTGGTCAGGATCACCAGAGGCGTGGCGACGAAGGCTCCCACCACCACCCACAGCAGAATGCGGAGCGATTTGATCCGCCGAAGACCGAAGACGGTGTCCACATTTCTCCTGCCGACCCATTGGATCATCAGAATGATCATGGCGATGAGAAAGATGTTGATCGACATGTCGAGCAAGATGAGCTCCGTCGACATTTTTAGAGGCACCGGATCAGTGAGTTGGGCAGCATCGACAGCGGCATCGACCAATCCTGCCTCCTCAGCGGCCTTAACGGGAAGGGCGAAAAGGTTTCCCGCCAGCAACTGCAGCGTGACGGAGTACTTCAACAAAATCAGAGGCAGAAAGAAAAGGTCGGCCAACGAAAAATGGGCCACAGGAATTCCTTTCTCCGGCAGGGGCGCAACCTCGATGCCACCCTCTGTCGCGAGTTCGGACGAGGGACGAAAAAACAAGCGCCAGACTCCAAAAAGCACGATGCCGAAGAGAATCGTCAACCAGATGACATTCTCAAAATCCCGCAGGACCGCGTGAGCCGGATCGGTGGGCATGTTTCAGGTGAGTCGGGCGAGACGAAGACGACAAGGACGGCCGTTCAAAGCGCCCAGTTTGATGGAAGCAGGTAAACCATTCCGGGCTGGAGCCGGGGCACCAGCCGATCGGCGATGTCGATCTCGACCCGGTTGGGGGAGGCCGCATTAGCCTTGGCCATGGTGAGAGCATCGAGGAATCCGCCGTGAGAACGAATTTTCCAGATCTCGGCGGCGGGAGCCTTGCCGAGTTCACGGGCGCGATCATAGGCGTCCTCAAGGTAGCCGGTAGTGTCGACCAAGCCGACTTCCTGAGCCTTGGCGCCGCTGAAAATGCGTCCGTCGGCAATGCCATCACGAAGTTTTGCCTCCGGCATTTTCCGAGCCTCGGCGACGATGCCAACGAATTTGTCATAGGTCTCCATGACCATGTCCTGCACCAGCGCGGCTTCTTCGGGAGTCATCGCACGTCCCCCGCTCATGAGATCCTTGAATTCTCCACTTTTGAAAACCTGGGATTGGAGACCGACTTTCCCGAATAGCTCACGATAGTTAACGGTGGAAATGATGACGCCGATGCTTCCGGTCATGGTGGTTTCATTGGCGAAAATCTCTGTCGCCCCGCAGGCGGCGTAGTACCCCCCGGAAGCCGCCACGGAATCCATGTAGACGACGACGGGCTTCTTGGCATTGGCCTGCTGAACCGCATGATAGATGGTGTCGGACGCGGTGACTTCGCCGCCGGGCGAGTTGATTCGCAGGACGATGGCTTTCACGTCATCGTTTTCGATGGCCAGCTTGAACTCCTTTTTCAATCGCTCCACCATCGACTCGCCCGAGCCGCCGAAACCGAAATCGCTGGCAGTGGCGCTGGTGATGACGCCCTCCAGATCGATGTGAGCGATCTTGGGACCAGACGCGGGACCTTCCTCCCCGGACAGGCTCAGGCTGATGACCACCAGCAGCACCACACCAAGAACCGCCGCGAGGATGGTGGCTGCCGCGCCGACGACAGCGCCAAGGACGCATCCGTTGTTATTTTTCGTATCGCTCATGTTGAGCGCAAACTACGGGCGCGGCGGGAAGCGAACAAGCGGAATTGGCGACTGGCGAGATGGGGCGTATCGTTTGGCGAAATGATTGTCACCTGCGAAGCCATCCAAGAAGCCGAGAAACGTGTTTTCGCCGCAGGAGTCGAGTCCGAACCCCTCATGGAGGAGGCGGGCTGGGGTTGCGCCTGCGCCATTCGCCAGTTTTTCCCTCGCCCGGGCTTGGCGGTGCTCTTCATTGGCAAAGGCAACAACGGAGGCGACGCGCTGGTCATCGGTCGACATCTCCGCCGCTGGGGATGGCAGGTCTCGGCCCGGCTGGCTTGCGAACCGGAGGAGGGTATGACGGAACTGGCGGCGCTGAAATTGGCGGAGTTCGAAGCGGAAGAGGAATTTGGCGGCGACCCGGGCGGCTCGGGTGGCGCGCTCATCGCCATCGATGGACTGCTCGGAATCGGTGCCCGGGGTCCGCTGCGTGGCGTGATCGGCGAGTTGGCCGAGGAAATGAACGCTTTTCGGCTCCAGGAAAACGCCGTCACTTTCGCTGTCGATATTCCATCGGGCGTCGATGGCAATTCCGGAGAACCCTGCACTGGCGCGGTGATGGCCGACATCACTTTGTCGATCTCGGCGATCAAAGCAGGACTGGTAGCCGACGCCGCCATCGATCACGTGGGACGACTGGTCCAGATTCCAATGCCGGAAATCGCCGCAGAGATTTTGGAGAAAGACGACTCGGCTCTGGTCATCGGTCCGGACTGGGTGGCTTCGCGACTCCCCCGACGCTCATTTTCGTCTCACAAAGGCCAGACCGGACGGGTCGCCATCATTGCCGGATCGCGTGGGCTGACCGGCGCAGCGCGGCTCTGCGGACTCGGCGCCCTGCGAGGTGGCGCGGGTTTGGTCACGGTATTCGTCCATGAATCGATCTACGACATCGTTGCCACCGCCGCGCCTGCTGAGGTGATGGTGCGCCCCACGGCTGACTTTTCTGAGATCACCGATTTCCATGCCGACGTGATTGCCATGGGACCGGGGCTCGGCGAAGATCCAGCCCAGGCCGACGCATTGTTGCAACTGATGCGGAGCGATCCCCGACCTCTGGTCATCGACGCCGATGCACTCAATCTTCTCAGTCGCCAACCTGGAGACATTGAGGCATTTTCTCCGGCAGGCCCGCGCCTTTTGACGCCTCATCCGGGCGAGTTGACGCGACTTCTCGGCGGTAAACTGCCTTCAGATCAGGAACGTATCGATATTGCTCGCGACACGATTGAGCGCTGCCCGGTCACCCTACTTTTCAAAGGGGCGCGAACGGTGGTGGCCGAGCGCAATCAACCGACCGCAATCAATCCGACCGGTCATCCCGGGATGGCGACGGGCGGCATTGGCGATGTCCTCACGGGACTCTGCGCGGCGCTGATCGGACAGAGGCTGACGCCCTACGATGCCGCTGCCACCGGCAGTTGGTTGATCGGGCGGTCGGCTGAGATCGCGCTAACTCGGGGGGCGTCATCTCCCGAATCTCTCTCAGCAGGAATGATCGCCGACTTTCTGGGAGCAGCCTTCGACTCGGCGCGGGCGGGCGAATTTTAGTTAAGAGATTCAAAGCATCGGGAAGCACCTTCGCGTTATTTTTTCTCGCCTTTTGCTCTTGATTCCCGGCCCTGCCGACTGCTTATTCCAGCCCTATGAATTCGATGTCGAACGGATTTCTCTACACGCTCGGTTTTGGCTGGGCCTTGATCGAATGCTGCCTCATGGCGGTCGCTGGCAATTCCCTGCCGCTGATGCTTTTCGTGGTGGCCTTCACGGTGGTCTTTTCCGTGCTTGGCTGTCTGAATCTTTCTGATTCAGCGACGAATGCTTTCGGTTCCGCCACGGCAGCCGTCCTCGCTCTGGTGCTGGTGATCTTCACCGTCCAGACTTTCGTTGCCGGTGCTATTGGCTTGGGGCTGTTCAAACTCTTCTTCGCCGTCGTCTTCGTGGCAGGAGCCGCTGTGGCTTTCATGAACAAGGGTCAGGCCAGCGAAGCGGCTCATCACTGAGCCATTCGACGGTTTGATCGCTGAGAAAAGGGAATCGGTAGAATTCCCTTTCGTTTTGGCCGTCTTTTACTCGGCCCAAGCGGTTTCCAGAAAGCGAAGGTAGTTGCCGCTCATCACGGCGGTGACGTCGCTCTCGGCATAGCCGCGATCCCGCAGGCGATCTGCGACCGTCTGCACATCGGCAATGGTGTCGAGATCCATCGGACACTGTTCGGTCCCGAATCCTCCATCGAGGTCGGTGCCGATGCCCACATGCTTCACATTGCCCGCCAGCTGACAGATGTGGTCGATGTGATCCACCACCCGATCAATGGTGGCGCCGGACTCGTCGGGCGTGGTTTCTCCCCGAATCCAACCGGGCACCACCATCCACGCATCGAAGACCGCACCAATGACACTTCCCCGCTCGATCAGGGCTTTGATCTGATCGTCGGTGAACTGACGAACATCCGGCACCAGCGCCCGGCAATTGGAGTGACTGGCCCAAACCGGGCCGGAAAAAATGTCGAGCGCTTCCCAGAAACATTCGTCGTTCAGGTGGGTGGCATCGAGGATCATCCCGAGGCGGTCCATCTCTTTGATCAAATCGCGGCCGCCAGGCTTCAGCGGGCCGAGACGATCATGCCCCATCGCGTAGCGACCTTCCCCGTAATGAGCAGGCCCCATGGCGCGGAGTCCGTCGTTCCAAGCGCGCTCCAAGTAATCGAGGGTGATGATGGAATCCGCCCCTTCCAAGCTTCGGATGTAGCCGATGGGCGCCTTGGCGGCGGCAGCGGCCTCGGGATCAGCCCAGAGTTCGAGCTGCGCCTGTAAACCTTTCAGATCTCGGATCTCACGCATCTCTCCGGCTTCCTCCATGGCCCGATACCAGGCGAGTTGAGCCTGCGTCATCGCCCAGGCTTGAGGCGGCGATTCCCAACACGCCACCGGTCCGCGAGGTTTCATGCAGCCGGCGATCTGCGTGGCCACACAGATGCCCATGCCAGCGGCTCTCATGTCGGGAAACGCCGTGGTGCCCAGGCCGCGGCCCTTCATGTCGGTCATCCCCGATTCAAGTTCCCGGATTCGAGAAACCGGTTCCCGAAGGTCTCGGTTCCACTCCATCGCATTCATGCTGAGATCGAGGTGAGCGTCAAAGATAAGCTGCATGGAAAAATCGGGGGTTGAGTCGGTGAGTTGGGGAATCGGCAAAACGATGAAGCCTCGTGCTCACCAAGACAATCGAAAGGTCGCGCTCACCCATCCCGCGATTCAGTAAAAAGAAGAAAGTTCTTCCATGGATTACAGATGTAATCTATGATCTCACAACTGAATGAAACCACTCATGCCCAAATCCATTCTTCCCAATTTGGCTGCCCTCTCGATCGGCCTGTCTCTCGGGCCATCCGTCTCTCAGGCAGCAAATCCGGACCCCGATGCAGTGTCTGACTCACTCAAAAAAGCGGTCGCATTCTACCACGAAAAGGCCGCCACGCATGGCGGCTACGTCTATCGCTATAGCGCCGATCTTTCGCTGCGTGAGGCCGAGGGCATTCCGGATGTCGACACTATTTGGATTCAACCTCCGGGCACCCCGGCGGTGGGCGAGGCTTTTCTCGATGCGTGGGAAGCCACCGGTGATCCCGCGAGTTCCCAAGCTGCTCTGGCCGCCGCCGAAGCGCTGGTTCGGACCCAGTTGCAGTCCGGTGGTTGGTATTATCACGGTCATTTTGACCCCGAAGCACGGCAGAAGTTTTTCTATCGACGCAGTCTGACCGATGAACTGATCCCCGATCCCACTCCTGAATCTGATCGCACCGGCAAAAGCGGTTGGTTTCTCTGGAAACAGGGAAAGTATCGCGAGCGCAATACCACCGTCTTCGATGACGATGTCACCCAGTCGGCCCTGCGCTTTCTCATGCGGGTCGATGCCGCCCTGAAGTTCAAACACGAAGCCATTCACGACGCCGTGGTCCACGGGCTCGACGCCATGGTTCGCGCTCAGTATCCCAACGGAGGGTGGAGTGCCAATTTCGATCGCTACCCGGGAACCTCACCCAGCACCGAAAACTTTACGATCATCAAAGCAAACTACCCGGAAACCTGGTCACGGACTTGGCCCAAGGCTTACGACGGCCCCTACGTGACCAACGACAGCCTGATGTCCAATGCCGTATCCACCCTGATTCGCGCCGTCGAGATCTATGGCGACCAGGAACCCCGCTATCGCGAGACTCTGCTGCGAGCCGGTGACTTTCTCATCCTCGCCCAGATGCCTGATCCCCAGCCCGCTTGGGCACAGCACTACACGGAAGCGATGCAGCCCACTTGGGATCGGGCCTTCGAGCCGCCGGCGATCAGTGGCCACGAATCTCAGGGCATCCTCGAGGCGCTCATCGACATCGCCCGAGTCACGGGAGAAGAACGTTTTCTTGAGCCGGTGCCAAAGGCCGTCGCCTATCTGAGAAAGTCCCAACTCCCGAACGGTCGGCTTTCCCGTTTCTACGAATTGGAAACCAATCGCCCGCTCTATTTCACCCGGGGAGACAAGGGCAAAGGTTGGGCGATCACCTACGAAACCGACAGGCTCGCCAGCAACTACGGATGGGAATGGGACAGCCGTCTCGATGCCATCGAATCCGCCTGGCGACTCGCCAAATCCGGTGCCGAAAATCCCGAACCCTCCGCCACCGAACAGGTGGAGTTGGCAGCCGCCGTGGCAGCCATCATCGAGAGCCAGGATAGCCGGGGAGCCTGGGCTGTGCCCGGCCAGATCCGCAATGCCGAAGGCAAGAAAACGGATCCCGACGGTGGCGTGATCGAATCCGCCACATTCATCGCAAACGTGAAATCTCTGGCGAGATACCTCTCAACCAACCGGAAACCCTGAACCGGAAACCAGAGAACTGGTTCCGCTCCTATTTCGCGAAGACAATCTGATCGTCTCCAAACTGCACTTCGCGCATCGCCTTGATGGCGTCCATTTCGTCGCCACAGACCACTCGCAGTCGGAGAAAGGCATCGATGATGGGCTTAAATTGCTTTGATCCCATCCGGATGCGGCCAATCGACCCGCCGCCAGCGCGCCACACGGTTGCGTAACCGGATTTTTTCTGGGTGAGCCGACAACTGACCGTAAACGGCAGGCCCGCCACAGAGCGCACCAGATAGAGTTCGACAAAGCCTGGCTCGAGATCGGCATAGACGCCGCGATATTTTACCAAGGCACCCAGCGGCCCCCCTTGATCACCGGCAATCCGCTGATTCAGGTAACGATTCACTTGCTCCTCCGTCAGCGTCACCTTGGCGTCCGTATTCTTGGGATCCAGCGCTACCTGCATTTCCTTGAGGAGATTGGCCGACTCCTCGGTCGTGATCAACTCCGTAGGATAGCCTTTGATTTGATCCAGATCTTTCGGCATCAGGATCATGCCCATGGCGATCGCCAACCCGATGGCTACGATCATCAAAAACACGGTCATCAGAGACACTCCGGAATCCACAGGTCCGTGGGAAATGGGTCGCTGATGCCGCGGCGAACGGCTGCCAGGCTTAGGCTTTCGGACAACTTTGCGACGCGGAGCGGCGTTGCGCTTTCTGGGGGAATCTCCTCCGAGTGGTGAAGTCATGATTCGTGTCTGAGTTTCGCGGCGGAGAGGGAAACATCGCCCGGGCCACCATCTTTCAAAATATCGCGGTGTTTTTCGCCGAGGCCAGCAAAGAATCCTACGAGAGATAGTCAGGTGCCGGAACCGGTCGATCCCGTGCTGCCGGAACTGGTCGACGGAGGCGGACTACTCTTGGCGCCGCTGTCACCAGATCCCGAACTGGAGCCACCACTGCTGCCGGAAGAGGAAGAATCCGAACTTGTCGATTTGTTCGAGTCCGCTTTCGCCGCATTTTTGTAGGAATCGCTGCGATAATCCGTCTGATAGAAACCCGAGCCTTTGAAAATGATTCCGGCCCCGGTGCCAATGAGTCGACGAATCGGCCCCTCACACCCTTCTTGAGGACAATCGGTCAGACGATCATCTTTCATGGATTGAAACACATCGAATTGGTGACCGCACTTGTCGCATTTGTATTCGTAAGTCGGCATAGATCAATGAGTCAGGTTAATAAACAGGGAATTGAGAAAGTGAAACAGATGCCTTCAATCTCCACCCGAACCTCTCCGGGCGCCAAGGCAATCTGCGAACCCCCAATATGAAGAACAGATACCCGCCTTCAAATCGAAAATTGCGTCTCCACCAGCCAGCTCCAACTGGACGAAGTTCATTCCGAGGCTATTTTAGCTCCTTTAGTAATCCTGATTATTCGATAACCATGATCATTTTCCAACGATCCGTCCTTTTTATCGGCATGGCGATCCTGCTTCTGTTGACCTCAAGTTGTGGTCCCGAAGGCTCCACCTACTCCGGCCCCGGCTATATCGCCGGCATTCGCCCCGAAGGAAATCCCTACGGACAGGGTCGGACGGAGGAGGAAACCAGCCTCGTGATGAAAAAGGACAACGTGTCCTATTGGGACGGCGATGGGGTTCCGGGCAAACCCGCCATCACCATCGACATTTCCCAGCAGCGCGCCTTTTTCTACAAGGATCGCAAACTCGTCGGGGTTGCTCAGATCTCCACCGGCACCGCCGAAAACGCCACCCCACTTGGGAGTTTCAAAATCATCCAGAAAAACAAGGACCACGAGTCCAACCTCTACGGCGAATACAAGTATCCCGACGGGAGGATCGCGAAAAAAGACGTCGATACCAGCCGCGACAAGCAACCTCCTGGCACCATCTATGACGGCACCGACATGCCCTATTTTATGAGATTCAATGGCGGCGTCGGCATGCACACCGGCTACCTGCCCGGCTTCGCTGCATCACACGGGTGCGTTCGCATGCCCCACAACATGGCCAAGACCTTCTTCGAGAATGTCGAAATCGGGACCCCGGTTCATGTCGTTCCGTAAACGCAAATCGCCTGTCCTCCGAAACCGAAATGTTCCCCTCCGAAGATTCCCACGAAATCACCGTTGCCGAAACGGCTGCCATTCTCGCCGACGACACCCAGGCCTTTCGTCTGGTCGATTGCCGGGAGGAAGACGAGCACGCCTACTGTCGGATTGAGCAAGCAGAGTTGATCCCTCTTTCACGCTTTGCCGAAATGGCCTCCGCTCGGCTGCTCCCTCCCACGGATGAGAGCCTCCCCATCATCGTCTATTGCCATCACGGCATGCGCTCCATGAGCGCCACCCAGTTCCTGCGCCAGAAAGGCCTCCGCCAAGTCTGGAGCATGCGCGGCGGCATCGATGCCTGGTCCCACGAGATCGATCCCAAAGTCCGGCGATATTGATCCCGTTCAGCGGACCGACTTGCTACGATGTCCGTGAGAATGACTATCTCGCCGGCGATGAAACCGCACTCAACGAAGCTGAGAAACGTGGACTCAGTGATTCCCAGCTCGATGATCTCCTCGCCCTGATGAATGCCTTCACCGATCGACACTTGCTCAAGATGAAAGACGACGGCGCCGCCTTTCCCGTCGCCTCCCCCAACACTCCCAGCACCAAGGAGAAAAAACTCTATTTTCCCGACTGGACTCACCGACTCGACCCGGCCTTCCCCGGTGATTGATTGGTAAGGTCAGACTCGTACACCCCGCCACCGCGATTCCTCCGCCTCTTATGAGTTCCGAGAGAATCTGAAAATTGATTCCCGCCTTCTGCTTGTCCTCGCCGTAGCAATTCGCGCCATGCTTCCGCAACAGCGGTTTCACGTCGTCGTCATTACGGGGGGCGCATTGATGCCCATCGCGGAGAATGGCAAAGCCAACAGAACGAATCAGTGACAGGCGAGAGAACGAGACATGAGAAGGCGCAGGAAAAAGGATGACCTTCCAAAGCCTCTACTGGCACCAGTCTGATTTCCGTATGCTTCCCGGTCTTGCCAAGTTGGCCATCGTTCTTCCGTCGAGTATGATAGCGCGAACCAAGCCCGTCCCCGGATTCCCCATGTCGCCAAGTTCGCCCGATCCCACGCCATCATCGCGACCTCCCGTCGCGCCGGTGCTGATTGGTCCGGTCATCACGGCAATCTCCATTCTGGGAATGCTCGTCGTCGCCCGATTCTACGATCGACTTCCCCTGCAGGCACCCGCCTGCGGACTGCGAACCACTACCGGAATTCCTTGCGTCGCCTGCGGTGGCACCCGGTCCATGATGGCGCTCGCTCATGGAGATTTCTTGGGCGCCCTGAGTTTCAATCCCCTCGCCTTTCTCGGAGTGATCGCTGCGGGGATCTGGCTCTTGGTTGCCGTGGTTCGCGTCCTCCGCCCATCCCCTCCCCGCCCACCGCAGCCGAGGCGGCTCCCCATCTGGGCCATCGTCGTCGGTCTCGTCACCCTGTTCGCCGCAAACTGGGTCTACTTGTGGCTCTATTTACCGAAGTAAGGTGACTCGATTTCTCCGACCCAACAGGGTATGATCGCCGACTCAACCCTCTTGAGTCCGTCATGACGCCGGGTTCTTTGCTTTTCAAATCGCTCCGCGCATGCCAAGAATCGGCCCAAACCATGAAATTCCTTCGCTTTCTCCTTCCCGTCACCGTTCTCCTCTCCGTGCTTGCCGCCTCCCTCATCGGGCAGGAAAAGGGCGAAAAGAAGGGGGAGAAGGAAAAACCCATCCGCGCCCTACTCGTTACGGGAGGTTGCTGTCACGACTATGACGTCCAGAAACAGATCCTGATGGCCGGCATCGGGGAGCGAGCCAACGTGAAGTGGGATCTGGTCTACGAGCAGTTCGATGGCAAGGAACACAAGATCTCTCTCTACAACGACCCCGACTGGGCGATGGGCTACGACGTGGTCGTCCACAACGAATGCTACGGCGGCGTGACCGATGACGCCTTCGTCAATCGCATCACCGAAGGTCATCTCAAAGCCAAGGCGACGGCGGTCTTTCTCCACTGCTCCATGCACAGCTATCGCGCGGCCTCGACCGACGAATATCGCAAGCTGATCGGCGTCAGTTCTTTCAATCACGGCGCCAAGAGCCCCATCACCACGAAGAAGCTGACCAAGCATCCGGTGATCGATCCCCTGCCCGAAGGTTGGGTGACTCCGAATGGCGAACTCTACAACACCAATCCGAAGACCCACCCGGATGCCAAGGTCTGGGAAAGCGCCACCGCTCTGGCCCAGGGAACCATCCCCTCGACGGCCGAACCCCAAGTCTGCATCTGGGTGAACGAATACCAGGGCCTCCGCACGTTTTCGACCACGATCGGACATCACAACGAAACGATGAGCGATCCCGTCTATCTGGATCTCGTGACTCGCGGCATGCTGTGGACGCTCGGGAAGTTGGGCGAATGAGTGATGGCGGCGGATTTCTCTGCTAGAATCCGGCATGACTCGAATCCTATCGATCGCTCTCGCGTTTTCCTTTTCGTCACTCCTGTCGGGTGTGGCCGCGGAACACCCCAATATCCTCGTCATCCTCACGGACGACCAGGGTTGGGGTGATCTCAGTCTGAACGGCAACACCAATCTCGAAACGCCGAACATCGATTCGCTGGCCCGCGACGGTGCGCGTTTTGATCGTTTCTACGTCTGCCCGGTCTGCTCGCCAACCCGGGCGGAGTTCCTGACCGGGCGCTATCACCCCCGCAGCGGGGTTTACAGCACTTCGGCCGGCGGGGAGCGAATGAATCTGGACGAGCAGACCATCGCGGAAGTCTTCAAAGCCGCCGGCTACGGCACCGGTGCCTTTGGCAAGTGGCACAATGGGATGCAGTATCCCTACCACCCCAACGGGCGGGGCTTCGATGAATTCTACGGCTTCTGTTCGGGCCATTGGGGCGACTACTTCAGTCCGCAGCTTGAACACAATGGCGAGTTGGTTCAGGGCGAGGGATTCACCATCGATGACTTCACCAACAAGGCCATGGCCTTCATGGAACGCGAGAAAGCCGCCGGACGGCCTTTCCTCGCCTATCTGCCCTACAACACCCCGCATTCCCCCATGCAGGTGCCGGACGAGTGGTGGACCAAATTCGAGAACAAGGAATTGGCGATGCGTCATCGCGATGCCAAGAAGGAAGACATCGGCCATACCCGCGCCGCTCTCGCGATGTGCGAGAACATTGACTGGAACGTCGGTCGACTCCTCGCCAAGCTCGACTCCCTCGACATCGCCGACGACACCATCGTGATCTACTTTTGCGACAACGGTCCCAACGGCTTCCGTTGGAACGGTGAAATGAAGGGCCGCAAGGGATCCACCGACGAAGGGGGAGTCCGCTCTCCGCTGTTGGTCCGCTGGCCGGAGAAGATCAAAGGTGACCGCAAGATTTCATCCATCGCCGCAGCGGTGGATCTGCTGCCGACCTTGGCGGATCTTGCCGACATTCCGAGAGAGAGTCCCAAACCCCTCGATGGAGTGAGCCTGAAGCCCCTGCTCATCGACGCGGCAGCCGAAGCGGACTGGCCCAATCGGATGATCTTTTCGCATTGGAACAAGAAGGTCAGCGTCCGCACCCAGCGCTTCCGACTCGATCACGAAGGCAAGCTCTTCGACATCGACGCGGATCCTCGACAGGACACTGACATTTCCGCTGATCAACCCGACCTCACCCGCGAACTGCTCAGCGCTGTCGAAACGTGGAAAAAGGAAGTGCTCGACGGTTTTGACAATGACCAACGCCCTTTCATTATCGGTCACCCCGACGCCAAGCTTACCCAGATTCCGGCCCGCGATGGTACCGCGCACGGGAACATCAAACGATCCAACAAGTTTCCCAATTGCTCGTTTTTCCAAGACTGGACCAGCCTCGACGACAAGATCACCTGGGACGTCGAAGTCGGCGCGACGGGTGACTACGAAGTGGAAGTCTGGTACGCCTGCCCGGCGGCTGACGTGGGCTCCACCATCGAACTGAGCCTCGGCGAGCATCGTATCAGCGGCAAAATCACCGAAGCTCACGATCTTCCGCTACGCGGCGGCGAACACGACCGGGTGAAGCGTGCGGAGTCCTACGTGAAAGATTTCCGACCCATGACCTTGGGCAAGATCCATCTGGAAAAAGGCCCCGGAATGCTGAGCTTGCGAGCTCTGGAGAAACCGGGATCCCAGGTCATGGAATTCCGGCTGATGATGTTGCGAAGAGTGGAGTGAAGATTATCGGGCTCTGCCCAGCCCGGATCGGCTTTTCCCCGGCCCTTCACGTCCTTTCAGCCGCTCTTCACAGCCTTTCAGCCGCCCTTCACGTCTTTTCAGCCGCCCTTCACGGCCTTTCAGCTGCCCTTCACGTCTTTTCAGCCGCCCTTCGCGTCTTTTCAGCTGCCCTTCACGTCTTTTTAGCCGTCCTTCACGGTGAAGGGCACCCCAATAGACGAGTCGGCGGGTAAAAAAGCCGCGCAGCCCCCCTCAAAGGCCGCGCACCCGCCCCATGCACTCGCCCATTCGGGCATACAACTCCCGACCTTGGCGACTCTGATCGACGAGGTCGGAGTCCAGCTCGATGCGATCGGGCTCGAAAATCAGCATCGTCATCGAGCCTCCGAAAGCGAAGTAGCCTTTCTCGGCTCCTTTGGCGACGGGTTTGCCGGGGGCGGCAGTTTGCTGAATGCTTCCGACATTGGTCGCGCCGATCTCCAACAGCAGCACTTCCCCGGCGAGGTCGCTCTGGAATCGGGTAAGGACCCGCTTGTTCTCGGCGAGAATTTCAATGCGTCGACGCAAGGCAATGGGATTGACCGAGTAAAGCGGTCCATTGATGACGCGCGGTTCCCCCGGTGTCCCGCCGAGGCAAAAGTGATATCGATGATAGTCGACCGGGCACAGGCGCGAGATCACCATCGATCCGCGGGCGTAACGCTGGGCCAGCGACGCGTCTCCGAGCAGAGCATCCAGAGAGAGTCGTTGTCCCTTGGCGTAGATGCCATCGACTTCACCAAGATCGGGAAATCCGAGGTGGCGTCCGTCGGCGGGAAACACCGCGACATTTTCCGCCGGGTCAATCGGTCGCGCCTCCGGCTTGAGATGGCGGACAAAGAATTCGTTGAAGCTGCCGAACGACGCCACCGGATCGGCGAACTCGGCCGGGTCGAGACCGTATTTTTCGACAAACGGAACGATGCGATCACGGGAATTGGGACGATCCATCGCCCAGCCGTAGAGCCGCGAAAAAACGGCTCGCTTCACCACGCCCTCCAGCGCCAATCGACCGAGCGCATTTTCATAGGCCCAGCGCAGACTGGCCTCGCCGTAGATCTCCTCCGTGCGAACTGCACCGGTCGATCGGTCAAAGTAGACTACCGGTTCCCCGCTCACGGTTGGGGTTCGGTCGCCGCTTTTTGGGCCTTGGCGCGTTCATCGAGAATGGCATTCCATTCATTGAGTCGCTTCTCCAGTTTCGTGAACAGGGCATCGGTGGAACCGAGCACTTCGACATCGAGGATTTTGTCGCCTTCCTCGATGCTGGTGACCACTTCCATGCCTTCCAACACCTCGCCAAAAATCGAGTAGCCACCATCGAGATGAGGCGTTGCTCCCAAAGTCACGAAAAACTGACTGCCATTGGTGTCGGGTTCGCGCTTTCTCGCCATCGAAAGAATGCCGGCCCGGTCGTGTTTCATGTCAGGCGCGATTTCGTTTTCGATGAAGTAGCCGGGCCCACCACGACCCGTCCCGCTGGGATCGCCCCCCTGAATCACGAAGTCCTCGACCACGCGATGAAAGGTGACGCCATCATAGTAGTCACGCTTCGAGAGATTCAGAAAATTGGCCGCAGTCACCGGAGCTTTCGAGGCGTAGATCGAGACCTTGATATCGCCTTTCTCCGTTTTGATGATGGCTTCGACATCCTTCAGTTTTTCCTCGGCAACTGGAGCAGGACCTGGCTTGGGGTCATCCTGTGCCGATACCGGAAGCAGACCGATGGCAAGCGCAATGGGGAAGAGGAAACAACGTGAGAAGGTAGTTGAGGGGGATTCAAGCATGACAACACAATGAAACCCGATTCATTCCCGGTGCGCAAGTCTCACGGCTGACATTTGACGCCCTCACTTCCCGCTTGCTACTGGCTCTCGGCGGCTGTCGGGGTATGATGACTCCCGCCTCTCATCTTGCAAAAATGACCCGACGACTCCTGCTCACCAATGACGATGGCATCGACGCGCCCGGGCTCGCGGCGCTGGAGCGCGCCTGTGCCGATCTGGCGGATGAAATCATCATTGTCGCCCCGCGCGATCCGGCTTCCCAGATCGGTCACCGAGTCACCACCGACGAACCCATCGGCCTGACCAAGTACGAGGCCAATCATCGCTATGCCGTTCACGGCACCCCCGCCGATTGTGTTCGCGTGGCCTTGAAAGCCCTGTTCGCCGATTCGCCTCCTGATTTCGTGGTATCCGGAATCAACTATGGCGGCAATCTCGGGCGACACGATTTCTACATTTCCGGCACGGTCGCCGCCGCTCGCGAAGCGGCCTTTCATGGGATCCCGGCCTTTGCGATTTCAAACTACCACCGGAGAGAGCTCCCATTTTGCTGGGACACGGCGGCAGATCGCGCTCGATTCGCTCTTCGGCATCTCCTGGAAAACGAGAAGCTGAACGACGGCGAACTCTGGAACATCAATCTTCCCCATGTGGCCGCGGACGCCAGGGAACCGGAGCTGCGCCATTGTGAACTCGAACGCGCCCCGCTGGAGGTCGCCTTTCAACGGGAGGAGAACGACGACAATGGCCCCCGGTTCCACTACACCGGGAGCTATCCCAACCGAGGTCACAACGGCATCTCAGATGTCGCGATCTGTTTTGGCGGAGACGTCTCGGTCACTAGGGTGCCTCTCTAAGTTCAACTTCGCGATGCCCGAGTCCGCAAACGATCCCGATGAGTCATCGCCACGATTTATCGAGGGCGATTCCTTCACCGACAGTTGGGAGCCCGTGATTCGACCGCAGGGACCGGCTGACTGGTTCGATGGAGCGGAAACGATGGCTCCTTTCGATCCTTCGCAAAAGAGCTTCTCCCCGACTCAGGCGTGGTGGTTGGCGGAACTCTGTCGACTGGCCTATACCCCGGACGAGAAAGAGGCGATTCGCCCGTGGAATCGCGACAAACCGCCACGAGAAGACTATCTGATCTCGCGAACGCCCTTTCGGGAGACCCTGAATCTCCACAAAACCGGGAATCATGTCTCACTCTACCGCGTCGCCAACCAGCCGGGTGCGATCCTCTGTTTTCGAGGCACCAACAAGCTGCGCCAGTGGATCATGAACCTCACGGCTCTACCCGTTTCCTGGCCACGAATGGCCGACGACGAAAGCGGCGTCTGCGTTCATCAAGGATTCCAGATCCTATTTGACAGGGTATGGCCGCTGATCGAACCCTCTTTGGTCGCCTGCGACGGTCCCCTCATTTTTACCGGCCACAGTCTCGGCGCCGCCTTTGCGACCCTCGCCGCGGTGGCATCGCCGAGAAAGCCTGACTCGCTGGTGACCTTTGGCTCGCCCAGGGTCGGCAACGAGGCATTTGTAGATCAGTTGGTCGGTTTCCCCATTCATCGCATCGTCAATCATCACGACATCGTGACGCTCCTGCCTCAGCGCGAACCTCGACTCGGTCGACGCAATTTTCAGCATGCGGGAGATCTCCACTATCTCGGCGATCATCCGGGAGTGCACTTTTTTCAGCCCGGACCGGAATCGCCTGATGATCCCGCATGGCAACCGCCGAACCCACTCGATTTCCTCACGGCATCGCTCCGCAATCGTCGACCGCCCGAAGCAATCCTCGACCACTCCATGATCGCCTACGTGGCCAAGCTGAAGGCGCTGGCCGAGAGAGAATTCTAAGGCTGGGGAGGCAGAGGCTTGACGACCTTGGGCAAGCTGGATCGATCGATCTCATCCGTCGCCGAATCCTTCTCGGCTCCCTCCTCCTCGGGACGTTCGATGCGAATGATGTATTCGCCCGGCAGGGCCTTGTCGAGCCGGTCCCGAGCGATGGTCTCGAAGTACTCCCGATCACTTTTCAGGAGCCCATACTCCTGACGCAACTCGGCCACGCGGGCCTCTCGCTCTGATTTGACCTGCTCGACTTCTGCCAGCTCGGCATTCAGCTTGCGCTGTTTTTCCACCTCGGGCCAGAACAGCCGCATGATCGCGGCAAGGATGAGGATGTAGAGAAGCACCTCCATCACCCGCGACATCCGCTGCCACAGATCGGGCTTGGATGAGAGGTGGGCGTATGCCGAAGCTCCGTGATAATCACGGTCAAACTCCTGAAATTCAGGGTCGCGCATAGAAAAGGTGAAGGCGGTAAAAATTCGTCCTGATCCTGAGGACGACGCCACCATTTTCCATGGCATCCACGGGGTTCTTCGGCCCTGAAAATTCCTGATTCGAATCTCGCTCAATCCGCTGCCCCTCTTCCCTGCCTCCTCTCCCGTTCCCAACCTCCCTCACCAGAGGTGATCTGATGGGGAGGCGGGTAGTGGAGAAAGGGGTCGGTTCCGGGGGAAACGATTGATTCGAGGTCGATCAGACTTTCATCTTGCCGCCGTAGATGGCGTCGTCGCCAAGTTGTTCTTCGATTCTGAGAAGTTGATTGTATTTCGCGATCCTGTCGGAACGGCTCAGCGAACCGGTCTTGATCTGACCCGCGTTGGTCGCCACGGCGATGTCGGCGATGGTGGCGTCTTCGGTTTCACCCGAGCGGTGACTGATCACCGAGGTGTAGCGATTTTCCTTGGCCAGTTCGACGGCGTCGAAAGTTTCGGTGAGCGAACCGATCTGGTTCACTTTCACGAGAATAGAGTTGGCTACGCCGAGGTCGATGCCCTTGCGGAGGAAATCGACATTGGTCACGAAGAGATCGTCGCCCACGAGTTGGGTGTTGTGGCCCATCTTGTCGGTGATGATCTTCCATCCGTCCCAGTCGTTTTCGTCACAACCATCTTCGATCGAGATGATCGGATACTTCTTCTGAAGACCGATGTAGTAGTCGACCAACTGCTCGGAGGTGAGCTCGCTGCCGTCGGATTTCTTGAAAACGTAGAGACCTTTTTCCTTGTCGTAAAATTCCGAGGAAGCCACGTCGAGTGCGACGAAAATGTCTTCGCCAAATTTGTAACCGGCTTTTTCAACGGCTTCACCGATGGCGGCAAGGGCGTCGTCGGCAGAGTCGAGGTTCGGTGCGAAACCACCCTCGTCACCGACGGCAGTCGAGAGACCGCGACCTTTCAGCACTTTTTTCAGCGCGTGAAAGATTTCCGCACCTTGGCGCAGGGCTTCGCGGAAAGTCGGCGCTCCCTTGGGAACGATCATGAATTCCTGGAAATCGATGGGGGCATCCGAGTGCGCGCCACCGTTGAGAATGTTCATCATCGGTACCGGCAACACTTTGGCGTTGGGGCCACCGAGGTACTTGTAAAGTGGAATGCCCAGCTGGCTGGCAGCCGCGTGAGCCACCGCCATGGACACGCCGAGAATGGCGTTGGCACCGAGTTCCTTTTTGTTCTTCGTCCCGTCGAGAGCGATCATCGCTTTGTCGATCGACGTCTGGTCGGTAGCATCGGCACCAAGCAGCGCCTCGACGATCTTGGTGTTGATCGCGTCGACCGCTTTTGTCACGCCTTTGCCAAGGTAGCGGGATTCGTCGCCGTCACGAAGCTCACAGGCTTCATGCTCGCCGGTGCTGGCGCCGCTGGGAACGGCGGCACGACCAATGGCGCCACCTTCGAGCTCTACATCGACTTCAACCGTAGGATTGCCCCGGCTGTCGATGATTTCCCTGCCACGAATGTCTGAGATGATGGTATCGAACATGATAATATCTGGTTTAAGTTGGCGTTACTTTAGATTTCTTCAATATTAAAACAGCTGAAATTCTGAGAATTTCAGCAAAAGGCAGGGATTTGCCCGCAAGGAGTAGACTCGACGCCTGTCGATTTCAAGCAGCGGTTCCGTTTCACTGGCCGCACGACCGACTTTCCGCAGGATCGCTCCCGGGGAAAATCGTCGTCAAAAGCGATGCCTGCTCAGGAAATCCAGGTGGAGATGGCCGTGATCTTGAATGCCTCGCGGCTTCCATCTGCCGTCGGCAGCATCACTTCATCACCCACTTTCTTCTCCAGCAGCGCCTGGCCCACATCGGAGAGATAGGCGAGAATCCCCTTGTCAGGATCGCTATCCCAAGCACCGAGAACGGTGAATGACTTGGCGACGCCGGTGGCGGAATTTTCGATGTTCACCACCGTTCCAATGCTGACCTGAGATGGATCGGCGCTCTTGAAGTCGGTAGGTTGTGCCAGCTTGAGATCGCGTTCCCAATCGGCTTTCCGCTTCATGAGGACACGCTGGTATTCCTTCGACGACTTGTACTCAAAGTTCTCTCGCAAGTCCCCGTAGGAACGAGCCACCTTGATGTCCTC
>JAGROX010000022.1:0-15841 GCA_020440025.1 Verrucomicrobiia bacterium | reverse complement strand
CGAGCCATCAACGAGTTGCGGGTGAGATCGTCAAAGACGGCCGTGCCCATCAGTCGACCGGCAAAATTTCGCACCGTATTGATGTCCGATTCGGCAATGAGATCGTGAACCAGAGAGCTGTCCACGCTCAACAGGTCGCGGAGTCGATTGGCGGCGCGGACACCGCCCTCTTCATTGAGGGAATCAACCTCCAGAGAACTCATCACCGCGAGGCTGATGGACGGATCGAAAATGACTTCCGCCATTCCCTTTCGCTCCTTACAGACCCAGGCGAGGGCATCAGACGAAAGCGTGCGCTGAGACAGTCGGCTTTCGAAAAATTCCAGAAGGGTATCGCTGTGCCCCAGATCGGCGAGAAACTTTGCGATTTCGGAAATGGCCCGGAGAGAACACTGCGGGATGAGGTCCAGCATCTTCTGCACCCACTTCTCCTCGCCAAATGCTTCCGGCAACGCCTGCAACACAAGACGGACACGGGAGATTGAAAGATTACGCAACAGATCGGGCAGGGCGCTTTCATTCGCCTCGAGCATGCGGGCGATGGTGATCTGGTTGTCGTCCAGTTTCAGTTCGGGAACCTTGCGCTGAATTTCATCGCGCTCCAGAATCAGTTCGATGGAGGCATCAAGGTCGAGTTTCTGCGCCTTTCGGGCCGATTCCGAAAGATCTTCCACCACACCCAGCAACTGGCCGGCAGGATCCTCGAAAAGGCTGAACTCGCGGAGAATCGCCTCGGCAGCCTTGGTCTTGCCCTTCAGGTCACGGGCACCTTCGTAGGCTTGAACCAGTGCATCCGTCGGTTTCAGGTCCGCATCCCGGAGTTCCAGAGGTTCATTGCGTTTTGCGGGAACCACGAAACGGCTTTCGGTGCGAAGTCTCTTTTTCGTCGACTCCCACCAGCTCTTGTATTTTCCCTCGGGAATGATGGTGCCCTTGATCATGTCTTCGAGATTGTCGAGCGACATCGAGTCACCGCTTCCCTCGAGAGCGAGTTTTACCAAAGCAACCGGATCGTCCTTGGCCAGCGCCTGCATTTCTTCGAGTTTGGCGAAGCGCTTGGCGTAGAAATGATCTTCCGCGACCGGCTCCAGAGAGGTGGCGGCAAATTTCATTCCCAACTCGTGGCCGGGTTTTTCTTCGAAATCGATGACCACTTTCAGGGACAAGCGATCCCAGGAAACGATACGGCCTGCTTTCCAGCTCTTGTGGTAACAGAAGGTGTCCGGTTGAAGCTGATCAAGGAGTTCAGCGGTTTGCGGATCGATTTTGGCACGGGCGACAAGCTTTTCGAGATCTGGATGCATAGTGATTCCCTGAACATAAGAACAACCGACCCGGAGCCAAGCGAAAAAATAAGGTTGCCAAGGTTCGGCCACCTGCCTATTCTCCGCGAACTATGAAGAAATTCTTGGTCGCTATCACTCTCTTGGGTCTGATCACCGTGTCCTACGCGGACATTCAGGCTCCGCCGAAAAGCAAGAACACGTCGACACGCAAGTTGGCTCGTGGTCTTTCGAACGTGCTCTATGGATGGACCGAACTTCCGGTTTCCGTCTGGCGAGCCCACGAATCCGGTGACTCCTCTACCGAATTCATCTTCAACGGCATCATCACCGGTTTGGAGCGCACGGGTGCTCGATTCGCCTACGGGCTCTACGAAGTAGTGAATTTCCGCAAGCCTCTCTACAAGGACACTTTCCGTCCTCCCTACACCAGCATCAACTACGATCCGACTCACGGATACGAAGAGTTCCCGCCGCAACTCGGCCAACTCTCCACCGTGAATTACACTCGCGGACGCACCTGGTAATCCAGAGAAAACGACCTTTGAAAAAACCGCCGTCACCCGAGAGGGTCGGCGGTTTTTTTGTGCCCCGAAACTTGCCCAAAGAAGAACTTCGACTCTGGAAAAAACTTTCTTTTTTCGCGAGCGGACAACGAAATCACGTCTTAGTAGACGAATTATTTCGTTAAAATCAACTTTCTCGGATCGAAATTGATCAGGCTGACGCCTGTTTTTCGACCACCGCGTAGGCGTTGTGGTTGTGAATCGACTCGAAATTTTCGGCCTCGACTCGATACCAACCGATATCTTCCTGCTCGTTTGAGGCGGCGGCCACATTGCGAACCAAGTCCTCTACGAACACGGGATTGTCATAAGCAGCTTCGGTTACGTGCTTTTCGTCGGGACGTTTTAGCAAGCTGTAGAGCTCACTACTGGCACAAGTTTCGACCAGACGAATGAGGTCCTCGATCCAGACCGGCTCATCCTGAAACCGCACCGCATAGGTCACGATGCCCCGCTGATTGTGCGCCCCCCGGGCACTGATCGCCTTGGAACAGGGGCAAAGAGTCGTCACTGGCACCAAAACGGTGAGCACGAAATCCTGAGATTCCGCAGTGGCATCAATTTCAAAAATCACCTCGTAGTCCATCAGACCACCGGCCCCGGACACCGGCGCCTTCTTTTCGAGAAAAAACGGAAAGCGAAATTCGATATGCGCTCGCTGCGCATTGAGACGTTTCAGCAATTCCTTGGGAATTCCGGAGATGGTGTGAACATCGAGCACCGGCCCATGCGAATTGAGCACTTCGATGAAGCGACTCATGTGGGTCCCCTTGTATTGTTGGGGCAGATCCACTGCCAGAGATACCGTCGCCACGGTGTTTTGACTCGATCCCGCCTTGTCTCGAACTTCGATGGGATAGCGCAGATCTTTCACCCCGACTCGGTCAATCGCGATTTCTCGGTAATCCCGTTCGTTCTGCGTGTCTTTCAGTTCGTGCATGATCGTGTTGTCTCTTTACGGGTCTGGAGGGAAAAATGGGAAAATCGGTGAAGCCGTCCACCATAAGTCCTCCCTTCCCGACTGACAACCCGTCAACCGATGGCCATTTGACCCTGTTGAGTCGACGACCCAACAGGGTTGAGTCCCCGATTCCGCCACGGCTTTGATCTCGCGCCGTTTCGGAACCATGCGATGCTGCCAGCGTGAAATCCCCAGTCTCCGCCCTCCTGTTGCCGTTTCCAGTGGTCTTGACCATCGCCTTGGTCGAGTTTGTCAGCGTGAATCTCTCCGCCGAGGAAACTGCCCACGTCCGCAAACCCATCCCCTCGCCCGAGGCATTGGCGAAACTCCCCGCCGATGGAGGTCCGGAGTTCAATCGTCTCGTCTTTGAAAAAAGCCCCTACCTGCTCCAACACGCCGGAAATCCCGTCGATTGGTGGCCATGGGGTGAGGAAGCGTTCGCCGAGGCGGCCAAACAAGGAAAACCGATTTTCCTCAGCATCGGCTACACCACCTGCCATTGGTGCCACGTCATGGAACATGAATCGTTCGAAGACGAGGAAGTGGCGAAATTGATGAATGAAAATTTCATCCCAGTGAAAGTGGATCGCGAAGAGCGGCCTGACATCGATGAAGTCTACATGACCTTTACCCAGGCGCTCACCGGCGGCGGCGGCTGGCCCATGACCGTGCTGCTGACCCCGGAAAAAAAGCCGTTCTTTGCCGGCACCTATTTCCCCAAGACCAGTCGGACCGGTCGACCAGGAATGCTGGACCTGATTCCTCACATTGCCGGGATCTGGAAGGATCAACATGAGGCCGTGCTCGCCGACGCAGATCGCTTTGCCGAGAGCTTGGAGAAAATGACCGGCGGTTCCCCCGGCGGCGAATTGGCTCCAGAGGTGCTGGACCGCGCCCTTGCCGCTCTCACCGAGCGCTTCGATGACAATCACGGCGGATTCGGCACCGCCCCGAAATTTCCGGTGACTCCCAACCTCATGTTTTTGCTCCGCACCGGCACCCCAGAGGCCCTCGCCATGGTGGAAAAATCTCTCGCCGAAATGCGAAGGGGCGGCATCTACGATCACGTTGGCTTCGGCATTCATCGGTATTCCACCGATCCCATCTGGCTGGTCCCGCATTTTGAAAAAATGCTCTATGATCAGGCCCTCTTCGTGATCGCCAATCTCGAGACCTATCAGGCCACCGGCAACGAACGCTATGCCGATGCCGCACGGGAGGTTCTGACTTACGTGTCGCGCGACATGACCAGTCCGGAGGGCGGTTTCTACTCGGCCGAAGACGCCGATAGCGAAGGCGAGGAAGGAAAATTCTACGTCTGGACGACCGACGAAGTGAAAGCCATTCTCGGTGAGGAAGACGGCACTTTTTTCGCAGACACCTTCAACCTCTCTGAGGCAGGTAATTTCAAGGACGAAGCCACCGGCGAGATCACCGGGGCAAACATTCCTCACTTGCGCGCCGATCTCTCGAAAGCCGACGCCGAACGTGTCGAAGGCCTGCGGCAAAAGCTGTTTGAGGTTCGCGAGAAGCGCGTTCATCCGCAAAAGGACGACAAGGTGCTGACCGACTGGAACGGTCTCATGATCGCCGCCTACGCCCGCGCTGCCCAGGTGCTCGATGAACCCGCCTATGCCGAGACCGCGAAGAAAGCCGCTGATTTCGTGCTCTCGGAACTGGTGAACGACGACGGTCTACTCCTGAAACGCTGGCGTCTCGGTGAAGCCGGTCTCACCGCCCATCTGGAGGACTACACCTTCATGACTTGGGGATTGCTGGATCTATACGAAGCCACTTTCGAGGTGCGCTATCTGGAAGAAGCCGTTCGCCTGACCGACGCGACGCTCGAGCATTTCTGGGATGACGATCAGGACGGCTATTTCATGACCGCTGACGATTCCGAGGAGTTACTGGTGCGTTCCAAGAAGCTCTACGGCGGCGCCATTCCCAGCGGCAATGCGGCCGGGTTGCTCAACCTGGCCCGTCTCTATCGCATGACCGCCAACGCCAACTACGAGGAAAAATCCGAGGCCTTGATCAAAGCCTTCTCCGGCGAGATCGGACAACAACCCTCAGGTTTCCCCCTCGTGCTCTGTGCGCTGGATTTTCTCTTTGGCCCCACCCGTGAGATCGTCATTTCCGGCGATTCCAAGGCAGAAGACACCAAGGCCATGCTCGCCGAACTTAGGAAACCATTCTTGCCCAAAAAAGTCGTCCTGCTCCGCCCCACCAACAACGAGAAAGCCGCCGCCACCTTGGCCAAGCTGGCTCCCTACACCGAAACCCAGCTGGCGCTGGATGGAAAAGCCACTATCTACGTCTGCGAAAACTTCGCCTGCCAGTTGCCGACGACGAGCTTGGAAAAAATGCGGGCGCTACTGGAAATCGAAAAGCCGTGAAGGCTGAATCGCCTCAAACACTCTCCCATTCCCTCTCCGCATCAATCTCGGGACTCTCCAGAGCGAGTCTTGCCATCATCCCCTTGCGCCACTTGAGGACTTCCTTGTCACGGGAACCGCTGAGATGGGCGGCGTAAAAGGCCTCCAGGCGCGTTCGGATCTGCTCACGGATCTCACGAGTCAGTAACTCAGTCTGGGTAAAGCGCTCGGGCTTGGGGCTCACGTGCTGGGCGACGCAGCGATAGAGGAAGATGCGATCGTAACTGCTCTTGAGCGGAATCTTTCCGATCTCTTGAAGTGCTTCATGGAGGGTGTCGCGGGTCAGTTCAAATTGACTGACCAGATGCGCGAGTTCCACCGCAAAAACCCAGTCGGGATTGCGATAGCGATGGGTGCGATCAAAAATGGACGCGGTTTCCCAGGCCACGATGCCGAGCGATTGCCGGACCATGCTGAGCAGGTAGGCGTCGAGCGCTTTCTTGCCGAAATGCTTTCCGCCTTTCCAGAGCAACTCGGTTCCCGCGATCCAGCCAGCGGCGAGCAGCGGATTCGCCGTGAGGAGGAACTTACTGCCCTGCCACAGATACCGCACCGGCTCCAGATAAGGAGACAGCTCCTCATACTTGCGGAAAACGGTGTTGGCCTTGCGAACGCCCTCGGACACTTTGCGCAGGTTGAGCTCTTTGACTTCGATCAGCGGGAGTTCTTCCAACAGCAGAATCACCTGAAGTGACGCTCGATTCACCGCCTTGAGCAACGCTTCGAGATTGGTCTCGAGAATGGCCCGCTCGGAATCGGGCTGATAGATCTGGGCGATCTTCTCGATGAAGCTGAACAGGTCCAACAACAGCAGACGGGTCTGAAACTTTCCGTCGTCGAAGTAGGTGCCATCGGAAAATCGCGCCAGCATGACATCGGACTCGGTCGCGAGCAACCTGGCGACGACTTCGTCCTGCTCGGAGCGCGCGATCGCCGTCCAATCAGCCTGGCGCAACTGCTCGAAATCGGGAAACTCCATCCACTCGCCGTAGGCCAGCACCCGCTTTTCCAGTTCCAGACGCTTGCTGTCGAGCCGAGCCGCCTCGTTGTGAATCGCCTCGCGAGCCACCTCGATGAGATCCTCATCGTCGAGTTCTTTTTTGTCCTCGGCCTTCCACAAAACCAGACTGAGCAGACCGATCAGGGCAACCCCAAAGAAAAACCATCCCGAAAGTCCCAACTGCCGGGACGCCATGATGGAACCAACACCGAGCAGCACGAATGCCAGCCCGGCCAAAAGGCGACCGCCGCGCGCCACGTGTGAGCGCTTGCCGAGTTCTAGTTTTGGCATCCGGGGAAAGATGCCCCGATTCCGGGGAAGACACAACCTTTCCGAGCACTCCCATCAACCATCGGCACCAGAGACTCAGGATTTTTTATCAACTGCCCCCGCCTTCGCTTCCGTCTCTTTCTTTTCGCCATCGCTGGAAAGGCCCACGCTTTCATAGATTTGCGCAATCTCCAGCAACAGCGGCTCGACTTGGGCGTAGTAGGCGTCATCACCGATCTCCGCCCGTTTCCGGACCAGATCACGAATCTGCTGCTCCAGCTTGTCGCGGCGTTCCCGCTGTTCGAGGGACAGCCGCCGCTCAAATTCATTGGGCACCAGCACGAACTGGTGAGCTCGCTCGCCATCCGGTTGAGCCCCCTCCTTGGACACTTTGGTGGCGCGAATGCCCTCGAACCAATCGGGGCGGGTCCCGAATCCATCGCCGGTATCGTCGATCAACGCGTGCTCGGTGGCGAGACGACCTTCCATCTCGTAGAACTGCGCCACTTGATCGGCGGAATAGAGAAACGCCTCCAGCAGCGAAACCTGATCGTCGTTGTCGACGTCGGCCTCCTCGATACCTCCGATGGCCTTGGCAAAAAACTCGCCGAAGCGGGCGTAGAAAATCTCGAAGGCACTCTTTGTCGCCGTGATGACGATCCTGTCTTCACCCGCCAGCGTGGTCAGAAATGGCCCGCTGGCCGATGCCGTGTTGATGACAGCGAGCGGTCGATCAAATCCCTTCAACCATTCGGCGAGATCGAGATCGGAAAAATCTGGCCCCCGCACATTGAACTTCGCGGTGCGGCCGTCAAAGGTTCCATGCCCGATCAGCACCAGCCAGAACGGACCGGCTTCTTTTTCTGGATTTGCCACCTCTTTGCGAAGCCGGGCTTCGAGTTGCTCGCGATCATCCTCCCGACCAGGTTCCAGACCGATGGCGTCAAAACTGGCGCCGGCGTCTGCTGTCGCCTTTTTCCAGAGTTCGACCGCTTCACGGAACTTCTCCCCATACTCCTCGGCACCTTCGGGACTCAACACCACGAGAACCGAAATCTTGCCCTTGTCAGCATCCTGAGCCGATACGGAAAAAAGGGGGGACAACACTCCCAGCAGAGTCAAAACCCAGAGTCGGCGAGGATGGAGAAACAGATTCACGACAGACAAGAAGCGGAAAAAATTAAAGAACCCCTTTGGCTCGGCGAAGCCCCCATTCACCGGCAAAGCAGGCGAGAGCGATCAGAAATACCCAAGGCGCATGCCAGAGCGGACGGGTCCACGTTTCAGTGATCGGGGCTTCGAGAGCATTCAGGGTTTTGGCAAAATCCGGCACCTCGGCCAGCGTCAGCACGCGGCCACCGGTGGCTTCGGCAATGGTTTCGAGCAGGGTCCGATTTGGCTCCAAGAGGCGAAACTCATCGGCATCGGGATTCAACGCCCACCCGGTTTCTTTTTCTCCGAGCAACTTACCTTCTCCGTCGCGCACCACGGCCTTGGCCCGGTAGCCGCCCGATTCCGGCGGATAAAAGGCGGCCTCAAAAAGTCCCGCGTCTTCCAGACTCGGCTCCGCAAAAATCTCGGTCACTTCCGGGATTACTTCTTCTGCCTCGTTGATCGATTCAGTCGTGGCAGCCTCGGCGTTTTTCTTCTCGAAAAGCGGCACACGACTCACCTCCAATTTCACCGACGCGTCATCCTGCGGCCGAAAGGCATCCGTTCTCACCCGCACCGCAAATCGCGTCACCGGATTCGCTCCCTCGGTTTCCGTGCGGGTTTCGATGTCGATGCGATCCGTCACATCAACTACCAGCCAACGCATCATCTGCCGCCACATCTTATCCATGTCCTCCCGCAGTTCCGCGTCCTTCATTCCCCAGCGCCACATGTCGGCCACCATCAGGGCCGCAGTCCGGCCCTCGCCATAGCGCTGCACCACCAACGCAGGATGCTGACGCTGCTCGGCGTCGGTCACGGTGGCGAAGACGCTCGCACCCGGTTTGATCGCCTGAACCTGATTGACGGAAAAGAACTCGGGCATGTAGGCGAGGCGTTTTTCCTCGTCATCCTGTTTCGTTCGCAAGCGCACCCAGGGTTCCAACCACCCTTCGCGGCTGAGATTGAACACGGCGCTCAGAGCAGGACCACCCCGGCCGAGCCGATCCAGATAGATGGGGAGAATACTGCCAACCGGGGTGTTGTTCCATCCGCCGGGCTGAAAGCTCTCCTGTCCGCCCATCATCATCAGGGTGCCACCACGGGTGCCGACAAATCGATCGATCAGGTTCAGCTGTTCCTGGGTGAAAAACTCGGCCTCCACGTCATCGAGAATGATGGCGCGATAGGAACCAAACAATTCCTCTTCCGATTTGGGAAAGCCGTCGCGCAATTCCTCCGCGTCCCGCGTGTTCAGCCGCATCAGCACCGGCTGATCGTATCGCTGGGTCTCCTCGGGAATGTCCTTTTCAAACCCACGGAACAGAGGATTTGACCCCTCACCGTCCCGCCCGCGCCACTCGAATTTCGGTTCCCGTTTGGCAATGCGAATCAACGAAACCAACTCGATCTCAGTGTCCTGCTCCAGAGCGCGGCGGAGAAATTTGTATTCCCAGTTCGGACGACCACCGACGTAGAGAATCCGATACGGCCCCAGCCCTCGATCCACCGCAATGAGTCGCCGGTTGTTGGACTGAGTCAGTTCCCCCGCCTGTTTCTGCAGTTTCACCAGGTCGTTCCATGAATCGGCGTGTCGGCTCTCCAGAGCGACGACATCGAAAAATGACACCCCCGGTTTCACCACCGGCACCTGAATGCGCACACTGCGGGGCGCGCCGCCGTCACCGGCATCACCGAGATTCACCACGGTTCGGGCGAGTTCTTCCCCTTTCTCGTTGCCGACGATCACCACGGCTTCACCGCCTTTCAGTCCGCGACCCGTCACCTCGGCAGTGATCGTCACCGGAGCGTCTTCGAACGGCGATTGCGCGGCAGTCACCGCTCCCAGCGAAATGTCGGTGCCGCCCGTGAGATCCGCGCCCGCCACCACCGGAAAAATCGGTGCCGGTTTGTCCGAACCCGCAGCGTTGGCCTTCAGTTCCTCCAACACCGTCTCCAACAGATCCGCGTCGGTGGCGTTGCCATCAGTGAACACCAGCATCCCCGCCAGCGGTCGTTGATCGAAACGCGCCCGCAAGCTGCGCATCGCGGTCAGGAGGGCCGAGCTGTCGCCCGAGAAATCGAGTTCGGAAAAATCCGCGCTCCGGCGCAGTCGCGAATCAAAGGTGTAGGTCTGAAGCCGAAAGGTCTCTCCCAGCGATTCCAACCAAGCGGAAAGCTCTCCATCGGAACCCTGCACTCCTGCCGCCAATACCTCGCCGGCGGTTTTCCCGCCATTGGGACCGCTCACCGACATTCCCCGCGAGTTGTCCGCGAGGACCACGAAATCGTTGGCGCCTTTCCTGGGCGATTCTCCCGTCCACATCGGCTCCAGCAAACACAGAGCCAGCAGCACCAGTCCCGTCAGCTTGAGCAAGAAGGCCGCCACCCTCGCTCCACCCCGCAGAGGACTGCGGCGATATCCCAGAAAGAGAAAGATCAATCCCAGCACCGAGAAGGCAACGGCCGGCCAGAGCCAGTCGGCATTGGAGAAAACCACGGAAGCAAAAAGTGTCGTCACAGGGGGCGTCATCTATCGATCAGTAAGTCGGCTTGCTTCCTTGGTGTCGGTCATCGTTCAAGAGGGATAGTCAGCTACCTCAGCGTCCACTGCCGAGTTCTTCGTAGTAGCGGCGGACGAGTTCTCGATACTCCCGCGGCACCGGGTCGCGATCAATCGGAGCCAGCGGATTCTCCTTGTCGAGTTTGGCCAATTCTTCAGCCACCCGATCCCGAATCTCCACCAAGGGCATCGTGATCCGCTGATTGATGGTACTTGCCTGCGGCGGCGAGTTGTTGCGGCGAAACTCGATCCGCATCGCCCGAGCATCGTCCATCACCTTGGCGAGTTCATTGCGGAGGTCATCCTGCTCGACCATGCTTTCGACATTACGCAGCCGATCCGCAAACTGCTCGTAGTCACTTCCGGCAATGGGACCTCCGGGCTCAGTTTCTTCGTTGCCTTGGAAAAAGAGTGGCTTGCCTCCCTGCGCATTCTCTCCGGTCATGGGTCCGCGCGGTCCTTGATCCTGGCCACCGCCGAAATTGGGTCCGCCCATTCCCGACTGGTTGTTGCCACCTGCAGAACTGCTGCCGGTGCCAGATGCCCCAGATGGCTGACCCGCTTCCGCCAATTCTCCGGGTCTTCCTTCACTCTTACCTTCGCCTTGTCCCTCTCCTTTGCCCTTGCCCTTCCCTTTACCTTGGCCGGGAGAATCTGACTCACCCTCGCCCTGCCCCGGTTGTTGACCGCCTTGAGCCATCTTGCCGGGCTCCTGACCTTCACCTTGTCCCTCGCCCTCGCCTTTTCCTTGGCCCTTTCCTTTCCCGGATGATTCGCCGGGTCGAGCCTCCTGACCTTCTCCCTCGCCTTCGCCAGGTTGGGTTCCTTTTCCTTTTCCTTTCCCGTTCTCCGCCAGTTGCCCCTGACCGTCACCTTCTCCCGGTTTTTCGCCCGGTTGACCTTTGCCCTTTCCTTGACCTTTTTCCTGCCCCTCGGAATCGGTCTCGCCTTTCCCTTCCCCCTGATTTTCGCCGGGTTTGGCGCCGGGTTTTTGGCCCTCCTCTTCACCTGACCCTGTTGGGTCGCCGACCTGACCCTCTTTGGTCGGATCTTTTTCGGCGTCATTCATGGCCAGATCGGTGGGTTCGCCGTCCTTGGATTCCGACTCTTCACCACCCGGTTTTTCGCCGCCGCCGAGGCGCTCGCTTTCTTCGCGAGCCTGCTCGATGAGCGATTCCAGTTCAGAGCGCGCCAGTCGCAGCGCATCGGCTTCGCTGCCGAGCACTTTCTCGGCGGCTTCCTCGACACCTTCTTTGAGCTCTTCCAATCCCCGAGCCGCCACCCTCTCGCTCTCCTGAGCCATTTCCCGACGGTTGTATCGGGTCAGGTCGCGCGCTTCGTCCAGTGACTCTTCAATGCCGCCGGTTCGTGCTTTTCGAAACGCATCATAGATGGCAGTCGACAGGATGGGTTCGGATTCCTCGGCGTTCTCACTGAGTTCACGCATCTCCTCCAGCATCTCACCCAGCGCCTTTTTCTGGGACTCCAATTCCCGAGCCAACTCGGCATTGGCCAGGGGTGAACTGCGTTCATCGAAGGGATTCTCCTTTTCCGTGGCCGAAGGATTCTCTTCAAATTTCTTTCCGATCTCTTCCTGGTTCTCCGCCAGATCCCGAGCGCGCTGCCGCAGGTCACGCATCTCCTGATCAAATCGACGTGAAGTTTTCTTCCGAAATTCCTCCTGCACTTCTTCAATCTCACGCTGCGCCCGAGTCGCGGCATTGGCGGCATCGGCCAGCTTGCCTTCTTCGAGTTTCTCCGCCGCTTCGCGGACATCTTCTCGTGTCTCTTCGATCTTCTCGCGTTCCTCGGCCATGTTGGGCCGATTCTGCTCGGTGTCCATCTTCTCGGTAAGATCATCGAGATCGCGGAGCAATTGCTCCTGCTCTTCCTGCAAACGCTTCAACTGGCGTTCCAGTTCCTGCTTTTCCTCCTCGGTCTTGGCCTCTTCGAGTGCGTTCTGCAGTTCCTTGATCTTTTCCGCGATGGCTTCCTGACGGCGGGCGAGCTCCTTGAGCCGATTGAGCACATCGAGATTGGCGTCCTGCAGCGCTTTCTCCACCGGATCCTGAGCCTCGCTCTCCTCCTCGTATTTCATCTCTTTCTGCTTCATCTCCAGTTGCATGAGCTGCTGCTCCTGCGGCTGGCCCTGTCCGCTGGACTGGCTCTGCGACTGGGTCACATCGTGCTCCCGGCTCCGGGCGCGAATGAGGGATTCGTAGGCTTTGCGCTCGAACTCGTGAGCGGGTCGGAGAGGTTTGGTGTCCTTGGATTCGATGGCTTTCTCCAAGGTCTTCACCGCCTCTTCCATCTGCTCGGCAGCGGTGCCGAAAAAGACTTTCAACTCGGGATCCTCGGCTTTCTCCCAAGCTTCCTTGGTCTGACCGATGGCGTGTTGCTGCGACTCTTTGACCACGCCGATGTCACTGCCGATGTCCTCAAATCCGCGATCCATGTCCGCGCGTCGAATCAGCTTCCAAGTCGCGTTCATCACCTCCTTCTGCAGCTTCAAGAGCTTGGCGGAATTCCCCTCGCCCTCTTGAGGCTGGCCTTTTCCGCTCATGCTCTCAGACTCGCGGAAAATGTCTTCGAAATACCGAACCTCGGCAAAGAACATGTCGCTCGAGGTTCGGCGCGGTTGCCCATCGGGCCCGAGATCCTCGGCCCACAGATGATAGCTCACCAAATCCCGCGGTTGGGTATCCAGTTCCTCTAGAGCAAACAGGGTCCTCACCACCTGTTCGGTACCGCCGGGCAACTCACCATCCAACAGTGCCACCTCGCGGGTTTGATCGCCATGGGTGAAGGTCGCTCCCGCTTTCAGCACTCCGAGATCATCCCAGATTTTGGCCTCGACCGGGAGTTCCTCCAGGGAGGACACCTCGACATCGCGTTTGGGAAAAGTGAAGTCCAATTTCGGCGGCAGGTTGCGCTTCACGGTCACGGTGAACCACGGTGGCTGCTTGTTGGCGCGATCCTTTTCGTCGACGAGATGAAGCCGGTATTTCTGGCTTTCGTCCGGGCGATGAGAGGCCACCAGCACGGTGGCGTCATCGGGACTTGGGGTCAGGGGAATGACGCTCTCGTCTTCACCAAACAACTCGGCCGCCGCGACTGGCTTGTTGATTTTCATCGACCACGCCAGATCGGAACCTTCCAGCAAGCTGACCTTGCGTACGTTCTCGATCTTCTTCGCTTCCTGCTTGGCGTAGGCCGGAGGGGTGATCTCGGCATCGGCTTGTTCCAATTCGGGATGGATGTAGGTGGCGATGGAAAATTCGTCGGAACGGTTGTCGCCATCGAACTCGATTCGGTAGACCGTGTCGGAATCGACCGCCGCGATCAGCCCGGAAAAAACCGCTTCATCGAGTCCCGCCTTCATCGGCACACGACCGCGCTCGGCCCCTTCCTCGCCCGGTTCGCGCATCACCAGCATGGCGTTGGGCGGAATCCGTTCGCCGAATTGCGCCTCCACGATGAGCCGTGCACCCCGTTCGACTTCGGTATCGCCCGGCAGCACCTGAATCTCGTAGTCAGCCAATTCGGGCTTCGGCAGCTCAGGAGGAGCGACCTCTCCGGCAACCGCTTCCGGCAGGTAGCCAATGGGTCTTGCTTCGCCGAGAAGCGCCCAAAGCGCCGCTCCAAAAGCAAAGACGGTTGCCATTTGCAACCAAGCGGCGCCGATGAGACGACCGCTGGAGACTCGCTTTACCCATTCGTGTTGCAGCGCATGATCGACGGCATCGTAGACGACACGTTCCTGCAAGTAGCCCAATTGCCCATCTTTCCCGGGTTCCTGTTCCACTGCGGTCATCAGAGCTGCCTGAAGATCGGGATGCGCGTCCTCGATGCGTTTGACCAGCGTTTTGACATCAACGGATCGCGAATCGGCCCACCACACACCTATCAACATCGCGATGCTGACGACCGCGAAGGTGACGAGAACCGCGATCCAAGACCACCAATCCGCCAATCGGGCCAAGGCCAATAACGCCACAAGAGCCAGCGCGCCAAGCGTCAGGATGCTGGCAACGACCTTGCGCCGCCTCAAAGTGCGCTCCGCATCAATGAGGGGTTCAAGCTTTCGGTGGAGAACGTTTTGAATCATCGATACGAGGGGTTTGGCTGGTGATGAAACCGTCAGTCACGAGAAGTGTCGCGGAAAGCGTGCCAAATGCCAAGCGCCGTCTGCGGGGCGCAAATCGGGTGACTCCCTCCCCGACCGGTCACCAACCAACGCCAGAGATCACCTCGCCCGTCGCGCAAAAGGCAACCAGAAGGCCACTCCAGTGCCCAAACTGAGGAGAATGAGCTGAATCGTGGGGAGATGATGGAGGTGACTGACGAAGTAGCCGAAGCTGCCATCGGCGATGAAGGGTGCCATTTTCCAGATGGAAAAAACTCCGAAGCCCAACCCGATCACGCCACAGAGAATCGTCGCCCACGTGGGTGCCCCGCGATAAAAACTCGCCCCGAGGCCGACCAACACGCCGGGAATGGCAAAACCGTAGGCTCCAGAATTCCGAACCAGCCAAGAGAAAACCAGATAGCCCACCACCCCACCGAGAAGGGCACCGCCGAGGACGAGGAGCGTTTTCTTGTTCATGACGAGTCGAGCTTTGCGAAAAGTTTGCGGCATCTGCCACCAAACGCCTTGATATCAGCCGTACCCCGCACCGGCAAGCTCATTTGCCGCAGAACGACGTGGATTACTCAGTCGAATTCCACCGAAATCTCGAAACGATGAGGACTGTGTGCCGTGCCCAGCGTCAGTTCGTAGACACCCGCCTTCAGCGTGGCGATGAAGCAGCCCGCTTTGCGACCGATGGACTGGCCATTCACGATGGTTCCGAGAGTGCTGCCAGCATCCAGGACCACCACCTGACCATCGCTGATTTCGAGGGAACAGTGATTTCGGGAAACCTGAAACGGCCCCTTGTCGACGATCTTCAACTCCTGTCCATCCACATGACGGGCAACTTCGTGTCGATGATTCACTCGCCTGCCAAAATAGAAAGGAAAATCACCGCTCCGAAGTCGGATCGTCTGGGCATGAATCGCCGTTTCCGGATGCAATGGCCGAATCGTGACCACCAGCTTGGCCAGATCGTCCACGGGCGCCATAGATTGGCTCGCCTTATCCTTTGGTTTTCCACTCATCTCAGAAAGATTGAAGCAAACTTAACGCTTCACGCAACTTCGGAGAGATACTTGGTTACGCTTTTTTCTCTATTGACCTGCCCAAACCGAGAAAGCTCACAATCCTGTCCTAATTTCCTCAGAAAAGGAAAAAATAACCAACCACAACTCCATCGAGCCCACCCGAGGCAACGCGACGCCTCGGGCGAGAAATGGGCAGGTGAGAACGTGCTGATCCGCAGGGATCAGTTATTGACGATCTTCTTCGACTGACGCTTCCGCTCGTTCGAGTCGAGGATGCGCTTGCGAAGGCGAATGTTTTTCGGCGTCGCTTCCACCAGTTCATCGGGGGCGATGTACTCGATGGCGCGCTCCAGCGAGAACCGGATCGGAGGGGTCAGGGCCACCGTCTTGTCACTGCCGGATGCCCGGTGATTGGTGATGTGCTTGGCCTTGGTCGGGTTCACCG